>QZJS01000071.1 GCA_003597945.1 Desulfobacteraceae bacterium
GTTATGATTTCGGGTTTAGCCACCGGGGCTGCAATGGAAGGCCCGGGTTCGGGCGCTTTGACGGTCCTGGCAGGGGGTTCCGGGATGGGTTTTTCAGCCACGGCCGGTTTTTCCGGAGCCGCCGGCTTTGGTTTTTCAACGGCAATGACCGGTTCTTTAGGTTTCGGTGTTACGATTTCGGGTTTGGCCACCGGGGCTGCAATGGAAGGCCCGGGTTCGGGCGCTTTGACGGTCCTGGCAGGGGGTTCCGGAATGGGTTTTTCAGCCACGGCCGGTTTTTCCGGAGCCGGGGCTGCAATCTGGGAACGATAGCGTTCCGGTACGGCGTCGAGGTTGTCGGTGTAGCGGACAATCCCCCTGTTATCAATGTATTTATATAATTCGGCGGATGCGGGGAGGGCGAGTATGACGACCGTCATCATGCCCGTGAGGAAAAGTACGATTTTTCTCATTGACCGGCTCCCTTTGGTTACGTCCAAGTTTATCTTTCTTCCGCTCGTTGTAAAAAATATTTTTTTAATATAGAACCGGTTTAACGATGATGTCAAGCCTATCCTCGTCCGTCACGTCGACCCGCGTTATGGTCGGCCTGCAAAGGGGGGAAAGCGCGTGTGGAACGGTCGGTGGAAAACTTGAAAATTTTGGTGGTAACAATATGAATTATATTAAAAAAATAAAATTTTTTAAAAAGATTTTGATTGTGCTCTGCGCGGTCTGTCTCTGCTTTTCATGCGCGCGCATGGATTCCGGGGGCTGGTTTTTTCAAAAAGCTGATCCTGAAACCGCGCTTTATAATGATGCGCGGCAAAAGCATCGGGAACAATCCCATGGAGCCGCGTATACGCTTTATCGGGAGCATGCAATACGATATCCCCAAAGCGAACGCGCGCCTGAGGTGCTTTTCTTTCTTGGGCAGGTCTGCATATCCCTTGAAAGATACGGGGAAGCCCGTCAATTTTTTCAGCAGTTGATCACCCGGCATCCGGATACGGCCTTAGCGTTGGATGCCGGCGTGGAGATGACGGAGGCGTTTTATCTCGACGGTGATTACCGGGGGGCGATTGGTTATGCCGAAAGAATGTTGCGCACCGATCTTTTAGCGTTTCAGGTGATGCGCGTGTATGAGGTGATGGGAAAATCGCATCTGGGTTTGGAAGATGCTCCCGCAGCGTATGCCGCATTTCTTAATGCCTACCGGTCTGCCGGCAAGGGCGATATCGAACGGTTGACGCGGCGTTTGTTAACCGCCGCGTCAATGATCCCTTTGCCGGATCTGCGCATGGCCCTGGAATTGCTGGAGGGGAATCCACCCGCCGGCGACATCATGTATCTGTTGGGGATTCGCTATATGGAGGAAGGTGACTACTGGGAGGCCAAGGTTTTTCTGGATCGGTTTGTCGAAACCTATCCCCGTCATCCGTATGCATCTTTTGCACGGCAGATCATCGCCGATATTCCGGCGTCTGATTTGTTTGATAAAAACGTCGTGGGCTGTCTGCTTCCCTTAAGCGGGCGTTATGAAAGTTTCGGACAGCAGGCATTAAAGGGCATCGAGTTGGCTTTAGCGGTTTTTGCCGGATCGCCGGATGCCGCGCAGTTGAAAATTCTGGTCAGGGATTCCGCTTCGGATACCGGTCGCACCGTGTCGGGTGTTAAGGAGCTGCATGATCTGCGCGTGGCGGCGATCATCGGTCCCATGGCGGAAGCTGAGGCGGCCGCGGCCGAGGCCCAGGATCTGAGGATTCCCATTGTGACACTGACACAGAAAGTCGACATCACCGACATAGGTGAATGGGTGTTCAGAAATTTTCTGACCCCCGTCATGCAGGTCAGGGCGCTTGTGGGGCATGCCGTCAAAGATTTGAAGCTTTCACGGTTCGCTATTTTGTATCCCAGGGAAAATTACGGTGAAATGTTCATGAATCTTTTCTGGGACGAGGTTATCGCATCAGGCGGCAGTGTCGTGGGTGTTGAATCCTATGATCCGGATCAGACCGATTTTTCCGTTCCCATTCGGAAATTAACCGGCATGTATTATGAAATTCCCGAAGCGCTCATGATCACGCCGGAGAACCCGGTTCCCATCGTGATGATTCAGAAGGAAGACCAGACGGTTGCGTCCGAAGGTCCGATCATTGCGCAGGTATTTTCCCAGGATTCCCAACTCCCGGAGCGGCGATGGCTTGATCCGCTGCTGGATACGGCCATGGCAAAAGAGAGTGTGCGCGATGCCGAGTCGGTCGCGGAAAAAGAAGAAAAACCCGCCCCGATTATTGATTTTGACGCGGTTTTTATCCCGGATGCGCCCGGCAAGGCGGGGCTGATCATGCCCTATCTCGCCTACCAGGATGTAACGGACATTTATCTGCTGGGCACCAATCTGTGGCACTCGGAAAGGCTGATTCAAATGGCCGGAGTTCACAGCCAGGGGGCCATATTTCCCGACGGGTTTTTCGCCCGGAGCGCGTCGGGCGACGTTGCCCGGTTTGTTGCCCGGTTTGAAAAAACTTACGGCTACACTCCGGGATTTATCGAGGCGGTAAGCTATGATACGGCAATGATGGTGTTTAACATTGTCAGCCGGGCGGAGGTCAGGTCCCGGAGTCAGGTTAAAAAAAGCCTCCTGGAAATGGCGCCGTATCCGGGGATTACCGGCCGCACCGCATTCGCCGAAAATGGCGATGCCGTCAAGGATGTTTACCTTCTGCGTATTTCCGGCGGGCGTTTCAGGGAAGTGCCCGTCCGCCGGTAGATCCGGGCGGTCTTCTCTGCTTGTGCATTGATGAACCAAAAGACGGCGTTACGCGTTGGAAAGCGTCCCCTGTCCGGTGGCCTCCAGCACGGTCTGCCATAATTTCCCGCCCGTGTTGACCTGCTTGCGTTGATCGGTGGTCAGGGGCATGGGAACGTGGACGAAAAAATTGTTCCAGTGTCCGATGATCATATTGGTTTTGCCGGCCATGCCGGCATGGACCGCATCCCGGCCCAGAAAGCCGCAATAGACGTGATCATTGGCGTTTGCCGGAAGGCTGCGGATCATGTAGCTCGGATCAATGTATTTTAACGCAATCTCCATGCCCTTGGCCGTAAAATGGTTGGTAATCCGCTCCTTTAAAAACACGCCGATGTCAAAGAGTTTGACGTTGCCGGAGGGATCGAAATCCTTTTCGGATTTTTCGAAAAAATACTGTCCGGAACCCTCGGCCACGAGAATCACCGCGTGCCTGCGATCGTTTAACCGTTTTTCAAGCTTGGTCAGAAGTCCATTCTCGCCTTCCATGTCGAAATGAATTTCCGGAATCAGCACGAAATTGACGTCCTGCTGGGCCAGGGCCGCGGTGGCCGCAATAAAGCCCGAATATCGGCCCATCAGCTTGATCAGCCCGACACCGTTGGGGTAACCTTCGGCTTCCTTGTGCGCGCCCTGAATGGCTTCCGTGGCGATGTCCACGGCGGTATCAAAGCCAAACGAGCGCGCCACCATATAGATATCGTTATCAATGGTCTTCGGGATGCCGATGACGCTGATCTTGGCGTTTCGCTTCTTGATTTCCGCAACGATTGCCGAAGCGGCCCTGAGGGTGCCGTCTCCGCCGATCATAAAGAGGATGCCGATATTGGCGCGTTCCAGGCAGTCGACAATGGCGTCGATGTCCTGTGGACCCCTGGAGGATCCGAGAATCGATCCGCCCATTTCATGAATATGAACCACGCTTTGGGGGTTGAGATCGACGAGATCATGACCGTATTTGGGGATAAAACCCTGGAGTCCGTAACGGATGCCGTAGATATGACGGACTCCGTATCGGTAATAGAGTCCCAGCACAATTGCCCGGATGACATTATTGAGACCGGGGCAGAGCCCGCCGCAGGTCACCAGGGCACATTTAAGCTTGCTGGGATCAAAGTAGATCTTTTGCCTCGGGCCGGCAAGTTCAAATGATGCCGGTGCTTTATTTTCACCTATGGTTTCAGCAATATGATTTGCGTTGACATCGATGAGAATCCGGTCGTTGTCCGTCCTGAAAATATTGGCGCTGGTTCCATCGGTTATCTTCAATATGGGGGAATCGATTTTGGCTTCCCCGATGGTTTCAATGCCGGTATCCAGATCCGTTATTTTTTTCATGGCGCACCTGTTTTTCTTTTTTTGGTTTTTTAGTGAATTCCGGTAAAGGTGACGGCTCCTTTGCCCAGTATATCATGCAGGTGGACAACGCCGGCGAGACGGCCGTCGGTATGGGTCACCGGCAGTACCGTGATCTGATGGGTTTCCATGATATTTAACGCTTCATAAAGCGGGGTCGCGGGGTCGATGTGTCTTGGTTCGCGGACCATCATCGATTCCACGGGGCGCCCCCCGATGTGCTGCCGCTTGACGATCATGCGCCGGACATCTCCATCGGTGATGATGCCCGTCAGTATGCCATCGCCATTGACCACCATTACGACACCCAGATTTCCTTTATCAATCATACCAAGTGCTTGCTCAATATCCGCCCCCTCGTATACCTTGGGGACCGCCGTGCCGGTGAGCATGATGTCTTTGGTCTGGTAGGATAGCCGCTGGCCCAGGAGACCGCCGGGATGAAATTTTTTAAAATCGTCCGGGCTGAATTTCCGCATGTTGATCAATACGACGGCCAGCGCGTCTCCCATGGCCAGCAGGGCCGTTGTGCTGGCCGTGGGGGCTAGTCCCATGGGGCAGGCCTCGGCCTCCACGCCCACGTCGATCACCAGGTCGCTGTGCAGGGCCAGTGTGGAACGGGGTTTTCCGGTGAATGCGATGATGGCGCAGCCGGCGTTGCGGATGCTCGGCAGCAGGATATTTAATTCGTCCGTTTCTCCGCTGTTGGATAATGCCAGGAAAATATCTTCCCTGGAGACCATGCCCAGGTCGCCGTGCATGGCTTCCACCGGGTGGAGAAAAACGGATCGCGTGCCGGTGCTGTTTAAGGTGGCGGCGATTTTGCGTCCGATGATGCCGGATTTTCCGATGCCGGCGACAATGACACGACCCCTGGATTTATAAATCATCTCAACGAGTTTGACAAAATTTTCATCAATGCGCTCCGTCAGCTTGATGATCCCTTCGGCTTCGATGGTGAGCACCCGAATGGCAGAATCAATGATGGCCCGGTTATTTGCCGCGCGTTTTGATGCTGATGCCAAAATATGTTCCTTATGCGTTTTGAAAAAATTGAATGGGTAATAGATAATAACAGCGATAAAGCATACAGTTTTTCATGCGTAAATCAAGATCTGTTTTTACAGGCGCCGGTAACGGGTATGGGGGCCGGGATAAAAAAATAATAAAAATGTTCGAAAAAGATTGACAAAACAGCGGCGATTATTTAAAAGCGGCTTCGATCTCTATATCATATGACTGCATTTAATGATCGCAACGGCGCCGTCAACGATTTCGGCGCCGTTGTTTTAATACGTTCCAACAGGAGGAAATGTCCTATGATCTGCACGACGATTCGTAACGGCGAAGAATGTGTTTTTATGACCGCAAGCGGTTGTTCATACAACGGCGGGCAATGCCATCCGGTTGTGGAGGCATGCACCGGATGCCAGCGAAGCAAACAGTTTGAATCCGGATGGTTTTGCTCGGCGGCGCCGGATCCCTCGGTGAAATGGAAATACGGCAACTGCAACATGGCGACCCATGTCACCATGACGGTAAAGCAGGAGAAAGCCAAGCTTAACCCGATCAAGGCGTCCAAGCGCGGCAACAAGTAGGTTTTACGGTTTTACTCCGCAACGATATCGCCGGCGTCGCCCGAGTGTGGCGCCGGCGGTTTTTGTTATGTTTCTTGCAAAGTCGGTTTTTTGGCTGGTCAAACGGGCAGCGCGCTTAATATTTCCGGAAGCCCGTGTTTGGCCACCGCCCGCTGCCAGCGATTGCGATATCGCCGCCGGAGTCGCTCCGATCCCCACCGCCATTTCCGGGCCTTGTCAAAGTCGATCAGAAATGCCCGGTCATCGGTATCCACCAGCACATTGCCGGGATGAAGATCCACGTGCAGTATCCGGTGCGCAATCAATAGCGAAAGCTGCGGTTCCATATCCTTCATGGCTGTGCGGCATCGGGCCGGGTTGATATTGCTCAGTCCGGCCAGAGTTTCGGCGTTTTGAATCTCTTTTGTCACCAGCCAGGCATGATATAAGAGGATGCCCGTATACGCGAAGGCGATCGGCGTCGGCACCCCCAGGCCCAGTTTTTGCAAGCGGCCCAATAATTCATATTCCTGACGGCACCGTGTGCTGCCCATCCGCAGATAGGTTCGGTGGTTGAACCGGCGTATGAATCCTCCCCTCGTGTAGGGCTTTACAATCACAGGCCCGACGCCTTCCAGATCCATCCGGATCACGGTGCTTCGGCCGCCGAGAATGTCCTTCTGCTCCTGTTGCAGCCTTCCCGCGTCAAATCCCGTTTTCAACTGTTTTATCTGCCGGTCGCTCAAGGCCGTGTCCGTGCCTATGCGGTATTTCCCGCAATCCTGCACGATCATTTTTTTATTCCATAAGTGTGAAGGCCCAGGTTGATCTTTTCGATGACTTCCTCGGGCGTGATCAGATTCATGCGGTCCGGTCGGGTCCGGCGGGTCACCGGCGTGTCCGTATTGCCCGGTTTGTTGTATTTATCGATCAGCAAATCCGCAAAACGGCGGTAAGGACCGCACCGCCTCGGGTCCGAATACCCGTAGAGTCCGATGGTCGGTACATTTAAGGCAACGGCGATATGAAGCGGCCCTGTATCGGGGGCGATGATCATGTGTGATCCGGCGATCTGGAGCATGGTTTTGCGGATTGGTTTTTCAAGTGCCACGGTGGGCTTTGCTCTGCAGAGCCGGCAGATTTTATCGGCGATTTCAGCCTCTCTTGCGCTCGGTCCGCCGATGATCATGGGTTCCATGTCGATGACACGGTCCACATAGTCAATGACCCGGGCGTATCCTTCGGGGCGCCAGTCTTTTTCTTTGTTGGCGGAGGCGATCACAAGCCCGATGACCGGTCGTCTCAATTGCCGGAAAAACGTTTTTTGCCAGGAGATCTCTTCGGGCGTGAAAACAAAATTCCATTCCACGGGATAATCGGTGATTCCCAGATCATCAAGGAATTCGAAAAACTGATCCTGAGCATGCCCCATGGGTCTGGTCGGAATCTTGCGGTTGGTCACCAGCCAGTGAAGTTCCCTGGAGCGTCTGAAATCAAAACCGAACTTGACCCGGGCCCGTATAAACATCGTAATCAGACCGACCTTGGCGCTGACCTGGGGAATAAGGGCCAGATCGTATCGGTCCTGCCGCAGCCGTATCAGCAGGCGCCGCCAGGCTGAAAAGTCTGCTTTCCGTTCAAATGTGATGAATTGGTCCACGTTTGGCTGATGTTTGACCATGTCGAAGGAGACGGATTGCAGAATCCAGGTCAGGTGGGCGTCAGGATAGCCTTTGCGAAGCCCGTTGACCAGGCCCAGAGCATGAACCGTATCTCCGATGGCCGAAGTCCGGATCAGGCAGATACGTTTTGCGTTGACGGCGGTCATGCGATGCTCCAAAATCTGTTGACATCCCGTGAAGGGGTTTATTTCTCTTGACAATAATTAATAATTCTATATGGTTTTTTTCCAAAAATCAATTGATTGATGAAAAACTGAAGCCCAAAACGCACGTTTTTGCAACATCTGAGTGAAATGAGAGGCAGGTTGATGAAGGTCGAAATTTCAATTGGAGGCTTGGTGGACAGGGTATCCATCCTTTCCATCAAGCTTAGTAAAATTAAAGATCCCGAAAAATTAAAAAATATCCGTTTAGAATATGATATGTTGGTCGTGTCGATGCGGCAGGTTGGAATTGAAGTAAATGACGACATATTCAGGCAGTTGCAGGAAATTAATTTAAAGCTCTGGGATATTGAGAACGATCTGCGATCAAAAGAAGCCAAAAAGCAATTCGATGATGAGTTTATTGAACTGGCCCGGAGTGTTTATATCAATAATGACGAGCGCGCCGCCCTTAAGCGTAAAATCAGCATCGATTTCGGTTCCGCCATCATCGAGGAAAATGAATACAGCCAGTATCAGAATATACCTTATTCTATTGATGCAAGGTTATTGCGGGCTCGCGCCGTCAACTAAAAATTTTAAGCGTGAGTATTCAATGGGGCGGTTAAGCGCGAGTTGATTTGCATTTGTTGTGAAAAACAAGTCTATGAAACCGTATCAAAAAATAACCACCCATTGGAGCGATCCGCTAAAACTTCTCTTTTTTCGAATTGCGGCAGGCGGGATGGTCCCCGCAAAGTGGTTTTTGCCCGATTTGCCCGATGAAAAATCCAGAGCCGCCCGCACGGGTATGCTTAACATCGAGATTGTAAGTCACTGTTGGAACTATTCTCATTTCCTGGCCTATCAACTGAGTTCACTCGCACTGTTCCCACCGACAAAATCTCAAATCACCATGACCGTTTTTTACGCGCCTGAAGATATTGGTACAAAGGGGCTGCTGCGGTTTTTTGATGACATTAAAGTGCCTGGAATTTATTGGAATTGGCAGATCCTGCCCAGGGAAAAGCTTTTTCGTCGCGCCATCGGTCGTAACCAGGCAGCCCTGGCATCAACGGCCGATTGGGTCTGGTTTACCGATTGCGATGTGCTTTTTCGCCAGGGGTGCATGGACACTCTTGCCACAATGCTGCAGGGCCGCCGGGATGTGCTGGTGTATCCGAAAATTGAGCGGGTAACGCCGCTGCTTGCCGATAGTGATGAGATGATCAGGCAGGGCGGGATCGCGCATCATCGGTTGCTGGATATCGACGACCGTCAATTCATTGAGCATGAATTGACGCGCGCCACCGGGCCGGTGCAGATTACCCATGGCGACGTGGCCAGGGCATGCGGCTACTGCGACAGCCTGAAATTTTACCAGCAGCCTGCCGATCACTGGTGCAAGGCTCATGAGGATCGCGCATTCCGCTGGCTGCTGAGAACCCAGGGTACAGGTCTTGATATTCCGGGTGTTTACCGGATTCGTCATCTCTACAAGGGGCGGTACGGCAAGCATCCGTTGTCCGCGGGATTCCGGGGGAATATCCGTCGGATCGGATCGTGGTGGCGGAGCCGCGGGAAAGGGTCGCTTTACTGATAACATGCCGGACTATTTCGTTTACCGGTTAGACGACATGATCGACCATCGCTACAAGTTCATTTTTGTACACATCAACAAATGCGCGGGGCAAAGCGTCCGTCGCTCGCTGCCGCACGGCATTTTGAGACGCGGCACCCGCGGGCATAATACCATCATGCACTATTTTGCTCTTTGCAAGCGCGAAGGGCGTGATCCGTTCGAATATTTCAAGTTCACCATCGTGCGAAATCCATGGGACAAGGTGGTCTCTTTCTATCATTACCACAAACGCCGCAAGTGGGATCTGTTTCCGTGGACCGTGGATAGTGAGCCGGATTTTATCGGCTTCATCCAGCGGCTGCTGGTCGAGAACCAGGGCGCCCTGGCTCGGGAGATTTTTCGTGGCCGTAGCGGTTCCTCGACCCACCATCTCCGGTTGAGCAATTCCCTTGACTGGGTCAGCGGGCCGGACGGCAAAATCCTGGTGGACTACATCGGCCGCGTGGAGAATCTGCAGGCCGACTTCGATTACATCTGTGACCGCATCGGTATCCGGCGCCGCCGGCTGCCGCATGCCAACCGTTCATCCCACAAGCCTTACTGGGAATACTACGATGATGAGACGCGGAAGATCGTTGCCGCGCGTTTTCAGAGGGATATCAATTATTTCAGATATCGCTTCGGTGAGTAAAACGGTTGTCGACGCCGCAGCCCGGCATCAATCGGGGCACAAGGCGGCGCCGGGCTTCCAAACCGCAGCCATATCTTCCAGCACCATCAGGTCGTGGGCATAGATTTTTCGCAGATATGTTTTTTGTCGTTCCGTCCACGGATTGAAACGCGGGTATCGGGGCCCAATGGGGAATTCGGCGCGTATACGCAGAACCTCATATTTTATTGGTCGTCGCCGCTTAAAGCGCGACATCTCCTCAACGGCTCTTCCTGAAAAACCTGATTTCGGATGATGCTGCAATGGCTCACCGAATTCTTCAATGCCGTCATCCGCATAAAATCGGGTAATCGCACGGGCATGCTCGCGATAATCCTCATAGCGCCAGATATGAATCGGGGTCCCCGACAGTGCATTCTTCAGTTCGCGCACGATATCCGGCCATCGCCGTACCGGCAGATCGCCGGCAAAGGGTTGATAAGGATGTCGCCAAAGCCGCTCGCCGTAGGCCGAGGCCAGGAATGTGTCGTAGCAGCGAACGCATAAGAATACCCGGAGTTCGCAATCCCTGAAGTAGCGTAAAGCATGCGCTGGATCCGGATACATGCGCAATGCGTTTGCGGTCGTACCGAGGATGTTTTCGTCCGAAAACAGCCATGTGCCGTTATACCAGCGGTGCCAGGGCAGGTGAGGCCTTTTTTTGCGGACCGGCGAGGTCAGCATCGTGCGCAATCGATTCAAGGGCACATAGCGCACCCCGGGCCGGAAAGTGCACTTTGCCAGGGTCATCTGAAGATGCGTCGATGCGGTTTTATGCGCGCCGATGTGAAAATTTATCCGGGTCATGCCCATGTCCGAGAATTGCTTTTCGGCAGATGTTTTTAAGATGATAAGGTTTTTGTTTGGCTGGTAAGATCTATAGCAAGAAGCGGTTGAAGCGTAAAGAAATATCGATCATTTAAGAATATAACCGGTGAAAGGGACGGACGAACATTCAATGAATTTTTATGTTTTCTCATTCAACCGCGGGCAATTTCTGGACAACTGCGTCGTATCGATTAAACGTCACGCACCGGATTCCATGATTTCCATTTATGATGACCAAAGTGATGATCCGGAAACCATCATGGTGTTGGAGAAACTCTCACGAAAGCATCATGTTATATCCAATGATTCAAAAAACAGCGATAAACACGGGGGGTTGCACGCCAATATGCAAATGGCGTTCAAGGACATGCCCGATGATGAATGGTTCTGCTTTTTACAGGATGATATGCAGATCGTTCGCGACATCACCTCCGACGATATTCAATATATACATGAATATTTCCGGCGCTATCCGCATTCCGGCTTCCTTCATCCCGGATTCTTAAAAGGATGCAACCGGGACCGCGACATCAGCCGGACCCGTTATGACGCTTCGATGGGGGTCTATTTTCGCAGGCCAGGCGCCAACAGCGCGGGGACATATTATTCGGATGTTTTTATTTCAAATTCCGGCAGACTGCGATCCCGCGGATGGCGTTTTGACAGGCGTGAGGCCGAAGGCGAAAAAAGCGCTAAAGCATCTTTTACGGAAATGGGTTTTATGTTTAACCCCTTTGTCATGTGGCTGCCCTCGGTTCCCGCCTATCGCGGAAAAAAGAAAACCCTCGCGTTGCGATACGCGGAAAGGATTGGCAAATCCGGATTCTATCCTTTTATCCGCATGTCGGAACAGGACGTGGCGCGACTGACCGGACGAGATCCTTTGGTACTGCCGGTTGCGGAAGATTTCTTGAAATCTGTAAATTTTAGTATTAAAAAGCCTTGGGCGTATTATCCGTTGCAGAAAATGCGGCTGTTGAAGTTTTTGGACGGTCTTGAACGTATGTGTGGTTCGATCCGGTCGTGATGCCGGCATTCCCGATGATATCCGGCCGGTTACCGAGATTTTTTAATGCGAGGACACAAAGGCGGCGGCATGAGACTCTCCGTTATCATGACAACCTATAATGCTCCCGTTTGGCTGGAAAAGGTATTATGGGGGTTCAGCGCACAAACGCATAAAGATTTTGAAATCGTTATCGGTGATGACGGCTCAGGGACTGAAACAACGGATCTCATATCGGATATGCGCGAAAAAACCGGGCTTGATATCCGTCATGTCCGACAGGAGCATAACGGGTTTGGAAAATGCAGAATTCTCAATAAGGCCATCCTCCATGCGCAATCCGAATATCTGGTATTCACCGATGGCGATTGTATTCCCCGCCGTGATTTTCTGGAGGTCCACGCCAAAGAGGCCGGACCCGGACGCTACCTCAGCGGCGGTTATCACCGGCTTCCCATGTCAACGAGCAAGGCCATCGGCAAAGACGATATTCTGACCGGCCGCTGTTTTTCACTCCATTGGCTGACAGCTCACGGCATGGCCAAAAGTTTCAAGAACTTAAAACTGATTACCAGTAACAATCAGGCTCATATCCTTCATCGGATCACAACGACTCGTTGCACCTTCAAAGGGTCGAATGCGTCGGCATGGCTTGCAGACGCTCTGAAAATCAACGGTTTTGACGAACGCATGCCCCATGGCGGGCTCGATCGCGAGTTCGGCGTACGCCTTGTCAATATGGGCATCAGGCCGAAGCATGTGCGCTATAATGCCATTGTGATCCATCTGGATCATTCGCGGAGCTACAGCGATCCCAAAATGGTTAAGGCAAATAAGGCCCTGCGCGTGTCAAACGCCCGTCATAAGGTCAGCCGGACCGAATACGGGATCAGCCGGCTGATTTCCGACGGGTATCGACCCGCCGTCGACAGCCTGGCGATGAAACTGCTGGAAAAAATATCGGATGGGTATAGAAATAATTAATGAAGTCCAATTGCCGCGCGGGTTCTCTTTACGGACATAAAGCGTTTATTTTTAAGCAAATCAGGTCGGTCAGGCCGCCGGAGACTTCAAAAAATACCAGGCAGGCTTCGACTTCGTATTGAAGGGATCGGGGAAATTGGCTATTGTCTGTTACTGGTCTCGAACCGAAGAGACCCGATACAATTTCGGAGATGCCCTGAATCCCTGGCTTTTAAAGGCCATGACCGGCAAAGAGGTGATTCATTACAACGATGGCGATCCTTTCCGGAAACTGTTTTCTCCGATGTTGTTTTGCATCGGCAGCATTCTTGAAAGGAACAAGCGTTCGCAGCGCCTTCGATTGGGCCGTATTCACGTTTGGGGAACCGGTACACGCGGCGAAAAAAACCTTAAACATCTCAGAAACGCCCGTATTCACGCGGTCAGAGGGCCGTTGACCCGGAAGCGGTTAATGACGGACGGGGTAAAATGTCCTGAGGTCTATGGAGACCCGGCAATCCTTTTACCCCGTTTTATCCGGAAGCCTGAAGTTAAGTCTTTCAAAGTTTCAGTGGTTCCGCATTATGCCGACGTCCGGCATTGCAATGATTGGGTTTTGCGCAACGGGCTTTTCAATCAGGTTCATGTCGTCAATGTCCTGGACGAAATAGAGGGGGTTGCGGAACAGATAGCGGGCTCCGAATATATCATATCAAGCTCTCTGCATGGCCTGATTGTTGCTGATGCTTATCAGGTTCCGAATGCCAGGATCCGTTTTTCAGACAATATCTCAGGCGGTGATTTCAAGTTTGATGATTATTTTTTATCCGTTAACCGCAAACTGAGGGCTCCAATCGATGCGCGTCAGCAGGTTTCGTTAAATTTTCTTTGCGACCGGAGCGATCTCGGCAATATCTGCGAGATACAAAAGGTTGACAATGTATTTCCTTTTTCACAAATCTGATATGATAGGTGTAATCGATTTGTCGGGGAATGGATGCGCTCTTCCGGCCTGCATTATCCGGAGGTGATCCCTGATTGTAACCGTCTGCGGGATTGCCGAGGTGTAATCCGATGTCGGACCCCACCAGGAAAATATATGAAAGCAATCGACATTACATCCCCATGGGGGACTTACAGGCCGAAAGGTCCCGCAGCCCTGATTCTAAGCCTTTGCCGCCGCCTGCCGGCCAACAGTCGTTTTTATTACAGCCTCATCAAAACGTTAAGGGGGCCGTTGCGCAAATTCGGCGTCAGACCCTATGATGTGGTCATTGAAAACCTCAGACTGCGGTTAATGAATCGGGGGAATTACTGTGAAACCACGGCGCTTTTTGCACCGCAATTTTACGACCGCGAAGAAATCGCCTGGCTTTGCGCTGAGCTTTCCGAAGGCGGCGCCTTTATGGATATCGGAGGCAATGTCGGGCTTTACAGTCTTTTTGTCGCAAGACGCCTGGATGGAAAAGTCGATATATTCACGGTTGAGCCGCATCCGGAGCTCAACGGAAGAATGATGTTTAACGTCAGAGAAAACGGGCTTTCCATTAATCTTGTATCCGTTGCCTTAAGTGATTATGAAGGAGAGGGTGCGCTTGCGCTTTCCAGCCATCAGGACGGTCAAAATGCCCTGAATCGTTCCGGCGACGCGCGTATGTCGATTAAGGTCAAAGTGACGACGCTTTCGACCTTGTGCCGCGGGATGAATATTTCGGGGATCAGGGCTTTGAAAATCGACGTTGAAGGTCATGAATATCCGATTTTAAAACATTTTTTCAGCAATACCGAAAAAACCATCTGGCCGCAGGCCATTGTTATCGAGCATGTCCATGACAAGGATAATGTTATCAATTATCTGCTGGACCATGGCGGCTATCGCATTGAAGGCAGAACCCGGCGCAACCTTCTGCTTAAGCGCATGATATCATAGAGAAGATGATGCAGGAAGGCCAACCGGGCCAACCGGAATTTAT
The DNA here is from genome assembly GCA_003597945.1 of Desulfobacteraceae bacterium. Taxonomy (GTDB): domain Bacteria; phylum Desulfobacterota; class Desulfobacteria; order Desulfobacterales; family Desulfosalsimonadaceae; genus SURF-33. The sequence goes on from QZJS01000071.1 coordinate 14,611, forward strand.
CTTTATGAAATCAAGATTCTTTCAGATGTCAGACCAGCCGTTTATTTTACGTTTGGCGCTATTGTCGGGAGGCCGCCCCGAATTTTTTTTCGGCCTAAATCCAATACCGCGAAACCGGGTAACCGCCTTATAAGGAGCGCGTCCGATTGAGGTCCGAAAAGCCATATTCTCTGGCTGTCATACTGATCGCCATGAACGAAGAAGACCGGATAGAAACCTGTCTTAAATCCGTGGCGCCCATTGCCGATGAAATCATTGTTCTCGATTCGGGCAGCACGGATCGTACCAGAGATATCGCCGGCAATTACACGGACCGGGTTTATGAAACCGACTGGCCCGGATACGGTCCGCAAAAGCAGCGGGCCCTTGAAAAGGCCTCCTGTGAATGGGTCCTTTCCATAGATGCGGATGAAGCGCTGACCCCGGCGCTTCGGGATGAAATCGACCAGGTATTGTCGACCCGTCCCGTAGAAGTCGGTTTCAATCTCCCCTGGGCGCCGGTGATCCTTGGAAAAACCCTTGGTTACGGCAGGAGCGCCCGGGCCCCTTTGCGGCTTTTCAAACGGGCGGGCGCCCGGTTTACCGATGCCCGGGTCCATGAAAAAGTGCTGCTTCCCCGGGGAAAGACCCGAAAACTCAAAGGCCGGCTTCTGCATTTCACCCACCGGGATTTCCGGCATGCCTTATATAAAAACGCCGAATATGCCTGGCTCGGGGCCGTGCAGCGGCATGAAGCCGGGAAACGAGGAATGGGGCTTTTCGGTGCGACCATCCGGGCCATACTTGAATTCTTCCAGATTTATATCCTAAGAGGCGGGTTTTTAGACGGTTCGGTCGGGTTTTTGATGGCCGTTCTCTACAGCCAGGTAACGTTTAATAAATATGCCGGGCTGTGGGTCCTTTACCGGCAGGACAAATTAAAGCCCCCGGCCCAAAATGAGCAGCAGGAATAGATGTATAAGTATCTTTTTTACTGCCAGGAACTCTATTGCCTTTCCATTCTCCGGCCGGTTCAGAACGTGATCCGGAAAAACGGAGGGGAGGCGGCGTGGTTTTTTGAAAAGCCGGATGTCGGCCCCGCTTATCTGACGGCGGACGAGCATCGGATCACAAGCGTTGACGCGGTCCGAAAATATCATCCGCATGCGGTGCTGGCGCCCGGGAACCTGGTCCCGGATTTTTTTCCGGGCGTCAAGGTGCAGGTTTTTCATGGCCTGGCCGATGATTTCACGGGGAAAAAAAGTCACTACCGGATCCGGGATTTTTTTGATCTCTACTGCACCCGGTCTCCCGCTGAGACGCGTATTTTTCAGAAATTAGCCGCGAAAAAGCGGCATTTTGACGTCGTGGAAACCGGATGGCCCAAAATGGACCCTCTGTTTCAAGAGCGGTACAACCTGAAAAATGACCTAAACACCTCAAAACCAGTGGTTCTTTTTGCCTCGACATTCAGCCCTTCCCTGACCCAGGCTCCGGTATTGGCGGAAACCATCAAAAAACTATCGGACACCGGCAAATATTACTTCATTGTTACCCTTCATCCCAAAACAAAACACGATATTGTTGCCCGATATCGCGGCCTGGCGGGTCCGAACCTGCGGTTTTTCGAAAGTCATGAGGACGTGATTCCGCTGCTGCAGGCCGCTGACATTATGCTTTGCGATACCTCATCCATCGGGCTGGAGTTCATGCTGCTTGACAAGCCGCTGGTGACGTTTCGAACCAAAGTCCCGGGCCCGCATCTGTTAAACGTGGTTTCGTTGCCGGATATCGAAGGCACGCTGGATGCCGCGCTGGCCAGACCTCCCAAATTAATGGCGGCCATGCGGCAATTTGCGGATGGACTCCATCCCCGGCGGGACGGGGCTTCCAGCCGGCGGGTCATGGAAGCGGTGAATCGATTGATCCACGGGGGGACCGGGCATCTCAAACCCAAGCCGGCAAACCTGTTTCGGCGGCTTCGCATGCGGAAACGGCTGGGATACTATCGGTTATGAGCCGGTGAAAGCAGCAGTTGCTCAAACAATTTTCGGGTTTTATCAATGGTGGTCTCGATATTGAAATCGGTTTGTATCCGCTGACGCGCGGCTTCTCCCATCCGCCGCCGTTTTTCAGGGTTTTCAAACAACGTCATGATGGCCCCGGCCAGTGCCGCCGGGTCTTTGGGCGGCACAACCAGCCCGCTCTGTTGGTCGACCACCAGTTCCGGCAACCCGCCCACGTCGGATACAATGGGGGCCGTGCTGCGGGACATGGCCTCGATCACGGCCCGGGACAGGCCTTCGCGCTCCGTGGAAGGCATGATAAACGCGTCGCAGGCGGCTGATATGGCCGGAACATCATCCCGGAATCCCGTCAGATGGATGCGGTCATTAAATGGACTTTTTTTGATCCGCTGCCGCAGGCGCCGATCCGATTCCAGTCTGCCCATGAGCAGAAAGTGGATGGGCGCGTCCGCCGGCAGATGTCGGGTCGCATCAATAATGACGTGAAGCCCTTTGCGTCGTCTGTTTCTGCCCGCGAATCCCGCCACAAAAGCGTTTGCCGGGATGCCGAATTCACCAGGATCAGCAGCCGGGCCGTCATACCATTCCAGGCGATGCCCCTTGTATATGGTGATGGGTTTTCCCGGCGGTACTTTCATCCCCAAAAACTTCATCTTCACCATATATTCCCGCACCGCCTCACACACGCAGACGATATGGCTGACCCTGGGATGCAGATGGGTGGTCCAGGACGCAGGGGAGAGAAGCCCGATGTTGCCGATGATCCCCCGGTAGGTGATGATGCGGCAAGGTCGGCTACGGGAGGCGATGAGGGTATTGGAGACGGCCGGGTTGTTGAAGCAATAGAGAATATCATATGGTTTTTGATTTAACTGATGGGCGATGCGCCGCATGCCGGCCGGGTCGAAACGGCTTTTCAGGGCCAGCTCATATGCGGTGACGCCGCCGTTTTTCAGACGGTGAAAATGTTTTCCCGCCGGGTTGCTCATGATCTCGATGTCGACCCCGGCCTTTTTAAGACCGATAAACAGTTCGGTCTCGGGCCGGTCGCTCTGATCCGTGACGCACAGAACCCTGCAACTCATGATGACGGCCGCGGATCATCCTGATGATGTTTGACCATCGACACGATCATGGCCAACAGAATGACGTAAATATTGATATTGATATTGCGGATAAAGATCGACTCGGTCATGGCAAAAAGCATAAGCGCGGTAATCAGCATGATGCCGGCGTACGCAACATCCTGGGCCGGGCCGTCCTTTTTGGCTGCCGGCGCCAGGATGATCAGCGGGGTAAGAAAAATCCCAAGCAGGATGAAAAGACCGGTGATTCCATATGCCGTCATATTATTCAGGTACATATTGTGCGGGGACGGCAATTGGGCGAGTTGGGCGGGAACCAGATTTTTTTCGACTTTTTCCTTGATGATGGCGTCATATCCGCGCGCCCCGACGCCGGCGAAGGGATGATCCGTAAAAATTTTCCAGCCTTCGGCCCACAGTCTTAAATGGATGGCGTGAGAGCCGGCGACTTCCTTTCCTTCCAGCATCATTCCGGCGTCATGGATACCGGTATGGATGCGGTGGCGCATGGTGGATCCGGGGAAGTGATAAGACGCGGCGGCCATGACGGTGATGATCAGAATCAGGAGCGTTCGAAACAACCAGGGCCGGCTGAAGGTGTTAAGCTGGATGAAAAAGACGATCGTCAGAAAGGGGATTACGATAAGCGTTGCCCGGGTGCCGGATAAAAAACCGGCCAGCATGCCGCATGTCACGGCAATGACCGGGACAACGGTCCACCAGGTCCCCAGCCGCTGGAAGTATTTCATACCCGAAAGGCTGAAAAAACCCGTAATCAGCGCGACAGTCCCGAAGGCAATGGGGTGGTAGGCCCCGGTGACCCGTTGGTCGGGAGAGATTCCGTAAAGAAAAATCAGGCTGTAGATGCCGTAAGCAATGGCGGCGATGGCCGCTCCCCACCACAGCACCCAGGGTTTTATGTGGAGACGTGCGCACAGGATATAAATGGGAATAAACGTCAGCATTCTTGATTCATGGTCCAGACGCCACTTCAGGGAATGATTTTCCGACAACAGGCCCCAGGCCAGGTAGAAAACAAAACATACGCCGAAATAGACGGCAAAGGCCCACATGATCCGCTTCTCATCGCGATCCAGAAGAAGGTCGTGCCGGCCGGATAGCCAAATGTATATTCCCATCAGGGTGAGCAGGATGGAAATCGCGCTGGTGGAGTGTTCGATCAGGTTGGAAGCAATCGGAAACAGGAACAGGACCAGGATGGCCAGCTTACTTAATGATTGCGGCATTGCTGAAGTATCTTTTATTTGGGTTTATATCGTTAAACGAATGAAAATATCGGCTGAAAAATCTATAGTGTAACAAAGTACCAATCAAGGATGCCCCTGGGCACGGCCAAGGTCTTATTATGGATCATATTTGTTTTCAATGGAATTTTCATGAAATCTTAAAAACATCGCGGGATTTCATGACAACGGGCAAAAAAGGATTCATCTTGACAATTTTTTAAAAAAAACGATAAAAAAGCCCCTGTGCCGAAAGGCCGCAACCATTTGAACATGACCGGAAGAAAAACTGGAAAAATATCCCCATGTGAAAAAAGGATGGAGAAATGAACCCACTGGCAAAAGATCTCAACGCGATCATTGAAAACGGCAATCCGCACCTGATGGAGATGTTGTCTGAAATCGGGAAAAATCTTTTTTTCCCCAAGGGGATTTTATCCCAGAGCGCCGAAGCAAAGGAAAAGGCCCACAAATTAAACGCCACCATCGGGATCGCCAAAGAAGGCAATACCGCCATGGTTATGCCTTCGGTGATGCATCATCTGGCCGGTCTTTCCGCGGACAAGTCCCTGACCTATGCGCCGTCCTTCGGCATCCCCGAATTGCGCAAGTCCTGGCAACAGGCCCAGTATGAGAAAAATCCGTCTCTTGCGGGTCATACTATCAGCCTGCCCGTGGTGACCAACGGGATCACCCACGGCATCAGCGTTTTTGCCGATGTCTGGCTGGATCCCGGGGACGTGGTGATCCTGCCGGACATGTTCTGGGGCAATTACAACATGATTTTAAATGTGCGAAAGCATGCCCGCCTCAGTCACTATTCCATCTTCACTCCGGAAGGCGGTTATGACACGGCCGCATTCGATGCCGCGGTCCGGGCCGAAGCGGCCAAGAACGATAAAATCACCGTGCTGCTCAATTTCCCTCACAATCCAACGGGATATACATTAACCAAAGCCGAGGCCGACCGCATCGTGGCGGTGCTTGCCGATGTGGCCGCATCCGGAACCAACGTGATCGTGGTGGCCGATGACGCCTACTTCGGACTTTTTTTTGAACCGGAAGCCATGAGGGAATCGATTTTCGCCCGTCTTTGCGGGATTCATCCCCGGCTGCTGGCCGTCAAGCTGGACGGGGCCACCAAGGAAAACTACGTCTGGGGCCTGCGGATCGGTTTTCTGACCTATGGATGTCAGGCCGGGGCTGCGCCGGAAAAGGTCTATGACGCCCTGGAACGCAAAACCGCCGGGGACGTGCGCGGCAATATCTCCAATGCCAGCCATTTAAGCCAGCGGCTGGTGCATGAATCCATGACCAACCCGGCATATAAGGCGGAGAAAGAGGCCAAATACAAGATACTCGAGGCCCGGGCCAAAAAGGTGAAAGCGGTGCTGGCCGATCCCAAATACGCCGATGCCTGGGATGTATATCCCTTTAATAGCGGCTATTTCATGTGCGTCAGACTTAAGACCGTCAAGGCTGAAGCCCTGCGGGTTCATGTCCTTAATACCTACGGCGTGGGCGTGATCGCCCTTGGGGAGACCGATATCCGGGTGGCCTTTTCCTGTCTGGAAGAAAACGATGTGCAGGACCTGTTCGATATTCTACTTCAGGGGGTCGAAGATCTGAGCTGAGGGTCCAGCCCGCGGTCCGCAGCCCGTCGATCCGCTCGCTAAATGCGCGTATTGCCGGCCGGGCCGGTTGATCCGCTGAATTTCTCAAACTCGGGTTTTGCCCTCAAAAATTGAGAAATTCTTGCCGCGGATCAACCGTAGACGTCTTTTTCGGCAATAAGCGCAAAGCCGCTCACGGACTGACGGGCTGCGGACCTGTAAACAGTTGGCCGTATTCAGTTCATTGAGAAGTCAATCGTAGGAGACAGATATCAGGCATAGCCCCTGGGGCGGCGCAGTGGGGCCGGCGCGATTCCGGTCCCGGGCCTCCAGGATGGCCTCGAAATCATCAATGGATATTTTTCCCAGCCCCACCTGGACCAGTGCGCCCGTGAGATTGCGCACCATGTATCGCAAAAAGCCGGTGGCGATGACTTCAAAAACGACATCCCCGGTCGGCGTTTGGGTGATATCGGCGGAAAGCACCGTCCGGATCGTGTCGGCCCTCGGGCTTCCGCTTCCTTCAAAAGACTTGAAATCATGGGTCCCGATGATATGGCGCGCGGAAGCCTGCATGGCCGCGACATCCAGTTTTTTCCGGATGTGCCAGGCATATTGACGGCCGATGGCCGCGGGAAGCGTCTGGTTGCGGATCATATAACGGTAGGTTTTGTGCCGGGCGCTGAATCGGGCGTGGAAATCGTCGGGAACCGCATCGCACGCCCGGATCACGATGTCGTCGGGCAGCAGGCTGTTCAGGCCCGCCTGAAACCCTTGGGGGGAGATGGCGGTCCGGGTGTGAAAGTTGGCCGTCTGTCCCAGAGCGTGAACCCCGGCATCGGTCCGGCCGGAGCCGATCACCCGGATGGTTTCTTTTGTCATGACTGACAGGGCGGTTTCAATGGTCTCCTGAAGGGTGGGGTCTCCGGCTTGGCGCTGCCATCCGCAATAGGCGGTGCCGTCGTATTCAATGATCAATTTAAAATTGGCCATGGGCGTTTTTCGTACCTGAATAATTTTTTAAAAGCATTTGCGACCTAGCCGATCAACGGACGTTGTTGAAGCGCTATAAGTTCTTTACATTTTTTGGGTAAAGATAACATATCCGATTCCTGCGGTCCCGCAAAAAAAATGAGTGATTCGCCGTCAATATCTTTCGCCCCGCCCATGGCGTTTATTGCGGCGCCCGGCCCGGCCGGTTGGATTATTTCACGCTGAGACGCAAAGACGCAGAGGAAAATAACGGCAACATCGGTTTTCTCTGCGCCTCAGCGCCTCCGCGGGAGAAATAAAAATCATAACGCGTCATATAAGATAAACACTTGTATTTATTGCAGAATAATCATAAATTAACCGCGTCCGTCCGCCGGGCGCGACAAAAGGAGACAGCCTATGTGCCAGGGATTTAAAGCCGCCGGCATTGCCTCGGGGCTCAAGAAAAACGGTATGTTGGATCTCGGATTGATCGTATCCGATACCCCGGCCGCGGTGGCCGGCGTGTTCACCCGAAACCGGGTTCAGGCCGCGCCCGTGCTGTTGTGCAAAAAGCGGATTCAATCCGGGACAAGCCGGGCTGTGATCGCCAACAGCGGCAACGCCAACTGCTGCACCGGGGACCAGGGCATGGCCGATGCCGTCCGCATGGCGCGCCTGGCCGCGGGCGCCCTCGGCATTGCCGAAGACCAGGTGCTGCCGGCGTCCACCGGCGTCATCGGCCAGCCGCTGGCCGTGGGAAAAATCGAGGCCGCCCTGCCGGCCCTTGCGGCCGCCTTGTCGCCGGACGGGCTTGATGATTTCGCCCGGGCCATCATGACCACTGATACCAGGCCCAAAATGATCTCCAGGCAGGGCCATGTCAACGGCAAAACCTTCACGGTGACCGCCGTTGCCAAGGGGGCCGGCATGATCTGTCCCAACATGGCCACCATGCTCTGCTTTGTGATGACCGATATCGCGGCTGAACCCGGGACGCTTCAGCCCATGCTGGCCGCATCCGTGGATAAGTCCTTCAACCGGATCACCATTGACGGCGACACCAGCACCAATGATACGGTGCTGATCCTGGCCAACGGCATGTCCGGGATTTTTCTGGAAGCAGGGGAAGGGATTTCCGTGTTTCAGGAGGTCCTGGACGCGGTGCTGATTGAGCTGGCCAAAATGGTGGTCAAAGACGGGGAGGGGGCCACCAAGCTGGTGGAGATCGTGGTCAAGGCCGCGGCCTCCGAGGAAGACGCCAAAAAAATCGTCTTTACCGTGGCCAATTCCAATCTGGTCAAAACCGCCCTGTTCGGCCAGGACGCCAACTGGGGCCGGATCTTTGCCGCCGCCGGTCGGTCGGGCGCGGTTTTTAATCCCGAAGCCGTCGATATCTGGTTCGATGACGTCCGCATTGTCAAAGACGGGCTCTGGGCAGGCTCCGAAGCCGAACAAAAGGCTACCCGTATCCTCCAGAAACCGGAGTTTCGCATCATTATTGATTTGAAAAACGGAGACGGGCAATATTCCGGCTGGACCTGTGATTTTTCCATCGATTACGTCAAGATCAACGCCGATTACCGATCCTAAAATAAGGTTCGTACGATAGCGCCAAGAGCTTCTGGACTAAGATGAAAATGGTCATTGATACTTTTTCCCTTTGTGCTGCAGCCAACCATCCTCATGATATCCATTGGGATCTCGATGTGTCCAATGGATAACTCCGCCTTTATCATTCCACTCATATTCTCCGTAAAACTCAATAGAGTCCCCTTCCCGAAGAGAGCCGATTCTATTGGAAAGATCTATATTGTGAGCGATTAAAAGCGTTTGACCGGAAGATAATTTAATTATGAATTTTTGATGCCGGCTGCCAACATTGTCGTCCGGCAAAATTTTCATGACAATACCCTGCCCGGAAACTTGCAGATCAGTTATATGATTTAAAAATGCATTGTATATTATTGCATCGGAATCATCAGGGCTTGTTTTTGATATTGAAGTCGGATTTTCTTGATATTTCGATCCGTATGTTAATGCGTTCTCATTACCCAGGGGTTTAAATAGAACGTAGCCCGTTCCAGCTAAGGATCCCAATAAAAATAATAATGAAAGCAAATAAGTGACTGATGCTTTTTTCCGCGGCGGCATGCGATTATTGATAGCATTTACTCTATAACTTGACTTGTTGTCGACTCCTTCAATGACAACAGCTTTTGCTTTAATGCGATTAAGGGAATCCCGCATAGACTCGTAAAGGACGAAATCTCCGACTTGGGGTCTTCTATCACGTGTTTTTACGCTCGAAATGTGAAAAAATATTTTTTCCATTCCATTATCCGGAAGAATGAATCCAAACCCCTTGTCATTTTTCCAGTGGCTAATTTTGCCTCTCATAAATCTCCGGCTATTTCTATGCTTTGGGTCCTAAATATTGATGGCCCTGCAAAAAGTTTTTTTATGAGTGAGGTTGAGCAATTTAAGATCAGGATGCCTGGACCGTATCCATTTCGGTGTCGATTTCAACATCCTGATTAAAGCGCACCGGTTTGATGTTGGGCAGGGCTGCGATTTTCCGCATGACATTTAAGGCTTCCACCCGGTAGTTTTCGATCATTTCCGTCGTGACCTCTATGGGATCATCCAGGCAGATTCCCAGCCGGGCCGGACGCAGATGCCAGCCCCGGGCCAGGTCCGAGCCGCCCACGAGATTGACCGGCGCGATATAGTCGCCGGGCCGCATGTAAGCCGGCATATATTTCGGGTTGACGTATTTCATGATCACTTCGCCGTCCGGGCCGGTATGGGAGCGCGACCCCTCGGGAAACAGCAGAAAACACTCCCGCATGATGGATTTAAACAGTTCGAAATCCTGCCGGGTGAAATCCCGCATGGCGTCGCCGTAATTTTCCGCCTCCAGAAACGCCTTGAGTTCCGCCGCCTGTTCCATGGCCATCAGGGCCGTGTTCTGCTGAAAGGTGTCGGTGTTCCCGTTGACCACGGATGTCATGAATGCCTCATAATCCAATGCTTCAAACAGCATCAGGCCCGCGTCCGGCAGTTTGATAAGGCATCGGGTTTTCCGGGCGGTCTGCTGGAGGGCGTCGGCCAGTCCTTCGGTCTTAATGGCCGTGGTCTTCCGGGACGGCACGGTGACAAACAGGTTGCCGACGTTGGCGGCCCCGTTTCGCAACACCAGATTGGAAAACATCCGGGGGCCCACAATGGTGTTGCAGTTTTTGGCCAGATTGTCGAATCCCAGCTTTCGCAGCACGCTTCTGACAAAATAGGGCCCGAGATAGCCCTCGTGATGGCCGATGAAAAAAATCCGGCGTCCGGCGTCCTTGATGGCGGAAATGCGTTTTAATATCCCCACCACTTCCGATGAACGGATGGCTTCCGGGTGGCCGTGCCGGAAGGAGATCTGGTCCCCGTTTCTGGCCACAAGCACGATATCGATGACCTGTTTTCGTTCCTGGTATTCAAAGAACCGGTGCCAGAAGGCGGTGTCGGGCAGAACCGGAAATATACACCGGTTAAAGGAAAACGGGATGGCCAGAAGCTGTTCCAGCCGGCTTTTGGAAAATTCCCGGAAAAACTTGTGCTGGAGCATCTGGTTTTTCTTTTCCACCAGCTTTCGCCCCAGTTCCGGGGCCTGCCTGTTCAGATCCAGGCCGTGGGACGCCGCAAAAGCCATCAGGTCTTCCAGCATCTGGATGGCTTTTTCATTATGCGGGGCCCGTCGCAGGGAATAGAGTTTGGCTCTTGTAAACGCGATGAGTTCCTCGAAATTCAAGTGGTTTTTCCATCCCCGGAAGGTCTGAACCAGGCCCCGGAAGATCGGGATATTGAGCAGAAAAATCTGAATCCGGAGGGAAATCCGGTCGGCCACCGCGGCCAGGCGGGAAAAAAAGGAAAAAATCCAGTCCGCGGTGCGGTACCGGATCTTATTTCCGTCGATATGGGCGATGTATTCCTCCAGCCGTTCCTTGTTTTCGGCAAGAAACCGGGGCAGTTCATCGGGCGTATATTTTTCCTTGGCGTCGGCCAGCCATTTGACCAGCGCGTTTTTGTCCGGCAGTTTCATAATATTGTTTATCTTCCTTATTTTTCTTATATCCCGTATTCGGCCCGCTCGATCAGCTCGAGCTGCATGTCGCGGTTTAAGGTAACGAAATAGGCGTTGTAGCCCGAAATCCGCACAATCAGGTTCCGGTAGTTTTCCGGGTGGGCCATGGCGTCTTTCAGGGTTTCCGATGTCACCACATTGAGCTGCATCTGCATGCCGCCTAAGTCAAAATAGGTTTTCACATAGGAATAGATGTCGTCGACGGTTTTTTCCCGGCTGTCGCCGGCGGCCGGCACCACCTTGACGTTAAAGGCGATGTTGTTGGTGATGTTTTTATAGTCGAGCCGGGCCACGTCCCGGATATTGTCGGTGAGGTTGCGGGAGGCGTGGGGCTCGGGGGTCAGGCCCGGGGTGAAGGCCTTGCCCCGCAGTCTGCCCGAGGGGAGTGCGCCGCTGAGCGTGCCGTAGGCCACATGGTTGGACATGGACCAGAATCCCACGGTGTACCGGCCGCCACGGTAGTGGGGCTTGTTCCAGTAGTGGTCGTGGGCGAATTTGGCAATGCGGTCGGCCATGGCAACGGCCGCGTCGCTGCCCGAACCGAACAGGGGGACTTTTTTGGTCACCAGGGCGCGCACGGCCGGGTGGTTTTCAAAATTGTCGTCCACGGCCCGTTTGAGGTCGGCAAAGGTGATCTTTTTTTCGTCAAACACCAGGTGCTTGACGGCCATCATGGAATCGGTCACATCCGCCAGGCCGATCAGAGCCGCGCCCGAACTGTTGTATTTGGCCCCGCCGACGGTCGCGTCCCGGCCGGTGCGGATGCACCCGTCGATCAATGACGAAAGCAACGGCGTGGGCCGCAGCACCTGGTGGGCTTCGGCCAGCATTTCATTATAAATGATGCTCTGGTCGATGATGAATTTGAACTGCTCGGTAAATGCCGTAAAAAATTCATCAAAGGTGGTAAAATCACCGGTTTCAACACTGCCGGTGTCCGGGCCGAATTTCCAGTTCAGCAGCGGGTGACGGCCGTTGTTTAAGGCCATTTCCAGGGCCGCCACCATGTTCATCATCTGAAAATTGGTATGGCCGAAGTGTTTGCCGGAAAGGGTCGGCTCCACGCATCCGGTGGCCGACCAATCCCGCAGATCTTCGATGGCATAGTTGAAATCCGAAAGAGAGGCCATGACCGTCTTGTCGTTGTGCAGAGACGGGGTGGCGGTGGTAATCAGGTTCACCTCGCAGAGCCGTTTCAGATAAGTATCGGAGTTGATGCCCGGATAAAAGCGGGCATTCACATTGGGGTCCCGGATGGAGAGCATTTCCGTGACTTTAAGGAAAATATAGGTCATGTCGCAGACCCCGTCTTGGCCGTCCGGCGTCACCCCGCCTAAAGTGATGGCCTGGTCCGATGAGCTGCCGCCGAACACCCAGTTGGCGATATCCGGGGTCAGGGGCAGGTGATCCGTGCAGCGCATGTACAAGCAGGCGATCAATTCCACGGCATGCCGGATACAGGCATTCCGCTCTTCTTCGGTGAAGCATTTTTCCATGTCCGCGGCAAAATAGGGCTGGAGCCACTGATCCAGCCGTCCCAGGGAAAGGCCGGCATTGGTGCTTTCCATGTGCAGGCCCACCCAGGTAATCCAGACGGCGTTGACCGCCTCATCCAGACTCCGGGCCGGATGGAGCGGGGCCTGATTGCAGATTTCGGCCAGGCGGGCAAGTTCCTTTTTACGGGCCGGATCGGTTTCGTTTTGGGCCTCGGTTTCGGCCTGGCGGGCCAGGTTCCGGGAATAGGCCGCCAGTCCTTCCAGACAGAGGATCATGGCTTCAAGGGCGGCGGTTTTGTCCGGATCATTGGCGAATGCTTTTAATTGTTCCCCGATTTCCGCGATGATTCCGGATATGCCCAGGCGCAGCAGTTTCGGAAAATCCGGGATGGTGTGGGAGATGGTGGCCGATTTCCACAGGAAATAGATGGCAAACCGCTCGTCGATCTGCTGGCACAGGGGGTTGTCGTATCTGGCCCGAACCCATTCCTTGAAATTGCGTCGGGCCCAGTAGGGAAAGATTTCATGATGGAGGATGTTTCTGGTTTCTTCCGATAGATCATACGGGTTGAGGGTCCGGTGGGGCACGGTGAGCAGCTCGCCCCAGATCATGGAGCCGTGGCCCTCGGGATAGACCACCACGCCGATTTCTTTTGTGGTGGTGGTGCCGGCGATGAGATCGTTTTTCCGGATCAGGGGCTTGCGGTTTTCCATGAGATGCCGGAAGGCATGCCCCTTTCGCAGCAGGGGATGCCAGGGGTTGTCGGCGTTGTCGGTTTCGTAACCGTTGGCCTTGTGCCAGTCCGTCACCAGCTTGGGAAGTTCCACGCAAATCTGGGGCCGGGTTTCAAAATGGATGTCTAAAAACCCTTGAATCCGGGGAAAATCATCTAAGCTCAGGTCCGACAGATACGGCTCTTCCAGGTAGGTGACGCCGGGGTCTTTGTCTTTGGCGCACATGCGCACGGACTGCCGGGCCGCCAGTTCATCGGAAAGGCGGGTGTCGGCCCTGGGTGAGGCCTTGAGCAGGTCTTTTTTCGATTTTTTCCGCTCTTTTTCCATCTGTTTCTGCTGTTTGCCGTGCATGAGCAGAGACAGCAGAAAGAAGAACAGGTTCAGATACGACTGGTTCCCCCAGGGGCTGAGCTGGCCTTTGAGCACCATGAAGATCTGTTCGGTGGGCGTGGCGGAAAGAAGCTTTAAGACGGCCCCCTCGGAATGAAGGGTGAGCATGGTGTCGGGCTTTTTGGGAATTGCGGCCGACACCCTGACGCGGCCTTCCTTAAACGTCACCGAAGCGGTCACCGACCCGGAATCGGTGGCCATGCCGATGGTGAAATCGATCCACCCCTGATCGCTTCTGAGGTATTTTTTCAGGCCCGGCCGCAGATTGAAATTGGCGGCAAACACCCGCAGCAGCGCATTGAGCAGCAGGTGGACGGCGGAGAATTTCGGCTTCGGGAGCGGTAGATCGATGCTTTTTCCGGTCTGGAAGAAAAACATGATGCATCTCCTCTTAACGTTTCAGCTCGCGGCTGTTTTATTATTGTAAAACAAGAATATCTCTCAGGTAAAGCATTTTGCGCAACCATTTGCGAACCCCCGTCGAATCGGCTCTTTTGGGAGCTTGCCGTTGGTTTATGTCGCGATGCCGTGATCGGCGAATATGGACTGATACGCCATGATCTGTTCCCGGGGAATCCAGTTGCCGGAATCGTCGGTCGTTTTTTTCGGTTCGGCGATGCCGATTTTCTGGTTTTTAGCCGGCCACAGGGGGTTATACGGCAGAAGCTGGGCGTTTTTAATATCGTGATCGGCCAGGAATTTCGCGATGGCAGAAAGATTTTCGGGCGTTGCCGTGATCCCAGGAATCAGGGGGGTGCGGGGGAGCAGCATGAATTTTCCTTTACCGGCGCTTTTTGTAAGCCGGATAAAGTTTTCCAGGATGGTCCGATTGGCGACGCCGCAGTATTTTTTATGAAGATCCGGATCTATAAGCTTGATATCATAATAAATGATATCAACAAGCGGCAGTGCCTGCTCCATAAATCCCGCCTCATTGAATTGCCCGCAGGTTTCCAGCAGTGTATGGATGCCCTCTGCTTTAAGCGCGGCAAGGAGCCGGGCCAGAAAATCGGGAAACAGCGTGGGTTCTCCGCCGGAAAGGGTGACGCCCCCGCCGGACGTGTCGAAAAAAGGCTTATCCCGAACCACGGCGGCCACGATTTCATCCACGGTCATTTCCCGGCCCACCCGGGAGAGCGCCCCGGACGGGCATTCGTCGACGCATGCGAAACAGAGGGTGCAGCGGTCCCGGTCAATAAAAAAAGGGTTCCTGCGGGACAGCACCTTTTCCGGGCAGACCGTCAGACAGGTGTCGCAGCCCACGCACTCGGCCGGGTCAAAGGCGATTTCAGAGCCGGTTTTTTTGCTTTCCGGGTTGTGGCACCAGACGCACGACAGGGGACATCCCTTGAAAAAAACCACGGAGCGGATCCCCGGGCCGTCGTCTAAGGAGTTGCCCTTTATGTCGAGGATGAGAGGGTGTTTATCCGTCATGGCCGATCAGGTTCGCCGTGTGATGGATGGGGTACGCGCATGATGATGGTCGCACCGTGGCCGGGTTGCGAGTCAATGTCAAGAGTCCCGCCAAGATGAAGAAGTTTTTCTCTGATATCGAACAAGCCGAATCCGCCCGTCGAGGATCTTCCGGCGGCGCTGTCGTCGGGGTTAAAACCCACCCCGTCATCACAAAATTCAACCTCGAGCCCGGAAGCGCCGTGCTTGCAGATGATGTCGATTTTTCGGGCATGCGCATGCTTAATGGTATTATGAAGCAGTTCTTTGATGCTTCGGTAGATAATCACCTTGATTTCATCGCTGACGGCTCCCGTTTCCCCCTCAAAAACGGTGTGAACGGAAACATCATGTCTGGATTCAATGGTTTTTGCCAGGGTCTCCAGCGCTTCCTGAAATCCGAAATCATAGAGTACGGGCGGGCTCAGGTCAAAGGTAAGCGTTTTGGTTTCTTTGATGATCTTGAGCAGTTGATCCCGCATCTGATGCAGGGCCGGCAGAAATTCGGGATGATCCAGAGATTTTTCAAAGGCGCTTAACTGCATCAGCAGTACGAACAACTCCTGGCCGATGGTTTCGTGCAGATGCGATGCCATGGCCCGACGCTGTTCTTCCTCGCTCATGGAAAGGCGGATGGAGAGACGTTTTAATTTTTCCTGGTAATCCAGAAGCGTCTTTTCCGTGTTCTTGAATGAAGTGATGTCCGTAACCACTACGCTGATTTTTTGATCCGCGTCCCTGGAGTCGGGAATTCCGAAATTTAAAAGGCACCACCATCGTTGGCCGGTTTTTTTGATGCATTCGCAGACGTTATTTTCGGGAACCGGTTTTCCCCTTCTCAAGTTTTGCCGGTAGGCGGTAAAAATCGTCCGGCTCTCTTCGGTCATGAGATCGCCGGGGCGCATGGTCAGAAGTTCCTGTTCGCCATAGCCGGTCATGTTAAGGAGTTCATCATTAATCCGGATGATCCGGTCCGCGTCGGCGTCATATTCCAGGAAACCGGCTTTGGCATGTTTCACCAGCAGACGGTTTCTGATTTCACTTTTCCGCAGGACCGCCTCGGCGGCATCCCGTTCCTGCAGAAGCGTGTCGATTTCGGACTTGATGAAACTGATGGCGTCAAACATTTTTCCGGCGGACACGGCATCGCCCATAATGCTTTCCGGCGGAGAAATCCCCGGCGCCCGCCAGTCAATGGAGGCGATATACGCAATCAGTTCCTCGGAATACTGCCGCGCCAGCCGATCCTTGGCCTTTTGATCGAATAAGGCCTCGCTGTTGCTCGTTTTTGCGTGCATGCGGGAAAAGAGGGGGCGCCTGGCTGTTTTGACTAACACATCGTTGTGATCCCGCGATAGTTGTCGGTTTGGCTGATCAAAGTGTGGGGGCGCTGACGTCGTGCACGGCTGCTGACCCGTCAGCTTCAGCGCCAGGGCCATCGCCTGGGCGTAAGTATTTACTGCGTGTCCCCGGGATGCGTTGGGATGGAGTTTTTTAAACAGATTGAAACTGATTCGTAAAATCGGATTGATGTTGTAGATGATGCCGGCCGCCAGGTTTTCCGTGTTTGAAAAATAGGAGATATACTGTTTCCTGGCGTGGGAATCCGCGCCGGTGATATCGGCATAATCTTCGATAAAGACGGCCCGGCTTTTTTCCTTTAAATATTTTGAAGAATAGTTATCGATAAAAGCGAGCAGTTGCGATTCAACTTCGGAACTGGCATAGCCGTAACATTTAAACAGCACAATGGTATGGCCCAGTCGGACGATCTCGGCCTGAAAGTCGCTTCCCGGCGCCGCGGCGACAAACGTTTCCGGATGGGCGAGGGGGAGCCCGGATACCGGGCATTGTGCTGCCGTCATGAACCAGCAGGATGTTGTGTTATGAGAAGAAGCGCTCACGCCGTATCCGTCCCGTCGGGATTTTATGATCAAGTATTAAGACCGAACAGACCATTACCACAAATGACGGCCTTTTAAAAAGTCCAATATCTGCGTTACGCGCAATCTCTCAGAATTTCACGTACGCTAAGTACGCTGCATTCTTCGATATTGCGCAAGCCTTGATCTTGAACT
>QZJS01000048.1 GCA_003597945.1 Desulfobacteraceae bacterium
CAGGTCCGCGATAAAGACGTTGACGGCGTCGGCCGCGGGGTCCGGTTCGCGACCCGGCGTTGGCGTCTCCCCTTCTCCTTCCGCGCCCGGTTCTCCCGGGTCAGGCGCCGTTTCCGCGACGCGCCGTCGGATGCGATAGCCGAGCTGGCGGGTGGTCAGGTTTTCATCGACGCATTCTTTGGCCATGTCGATTTTGATTTCATTATTGGGAAGGGCGGTGAGTTTTAACCGGTGGGAATAATGCAGGCCGGTGAAATCATCATCCAGCCGTCGCAAAAACCGTTCCTGGGCCGCCACTTTGACCATATCAACCAGTTTGTAACGGGAAATCCGCAGATCCGGATGGTTGCACAGCGCGTTGAAGGACGTTGATTTGTGGGGGTCTTTTGAAAACGCCGCTTCCATGTCATTGTTGAAATAACGGGTGAGAATATAATCCCCGATGAGCAGGGCGGCTTCCAGCGCTTTTTCGGAAACCGTGCGGTGGATAAAGGCAATGGTGTCGTCGATCAGAAAATGATCCAGGGTCGCGGGCGCCGGGGCAACATCGCCATCCGCGCCGACGGCATGCCCGGCTTCGCCGGCGGTGTCTGCCGGCCCGGCGGCGTCGCCGTGTTCGGGAAGTTCAATGACGTCTTCGGGCATTTGTCTGCTCCCGGCGGATTCGTTTTGGTCGTGATGGAAAAAACGGCGTGCATTTTGCTTTGTTATACGATTTCAACTTGTTTTAATTCACATGCAATCGTATCAGCACTTAAATCCTGCTCATTCGGCCAGATGATCCCGCAAAAGAAAGGCTTTACCTGTTTAAAATAATTTTTATCTTGCAGTTGCTTAAATACACCTTTCTCTAAATATGGCTTCACGTCGAATACCCCGGTTCGGCCATCGGACAATTCAACAAACAGGGTATAATCATTATTTGCGTTGACTTTTTTTACCTTTAACATTCTTTACCTCAATGGTTCAATTTTATGGGGTTGCTGCCCTTCAACCGCCAATTTCCAATTGGCCATCAAATCTTCTTGATGGATTTCAATCCATGCGTTTATCAATTTGAGTTTCTTATTTGGCATTTCGCCATTTAAAATTTCACCTTCCGGTATCGAAATGACGGCGTCGTATTCTGCATAATTAGCATGAATATGAGGCGTTTTATGTTCTTTATTATCAAAATAATACATGTAAATGATTATTCCATAAAACATTGAAATAGTTGGCATAATAATATCTCCACTATTTTTCCCTGACCTTTTTCCGGTTTCCATGTCCGCATTATAATATCAAATACCAGGTCGCGGCCTCGTCAGTCCATCTTATTTCTGCCATAGCCGAATTCGCTTCCCCATTTCTTCGTTTGAAATCAAGCGTCCATGGCGAGAATCTTTGAGGCCGCGTTCAACCATTCCAGCGAATGCCAGTTCGCGGACAATTTCCTCATGGGTTGAGTCCTCGGGTTGTTCTTCGATAATCTCTTTCAATCTTTCTTTGGTTGTCATATTTTCATCCCCTCATTTTGCCCAGCAAGTGATTCAGAAGTTTTCGGTGAATTCCAGGCATCATGTGCCGTCGAACCAACATAATGTATCACGGCGCATTAAAACGCCGGACGGCAGGCGTTCCTGTTCAAACCTTAACATCCTTTCAATATTCATAAATCATTCAGGATGGATTTTACAACCATTTAATGCCGGCATGCCGTCACACCGAACCCGGCGATCCGGGGGTTTACTTGTGATACGTATCACAAGTAGAAGATTCAATGCTCCGATTCCCCGGGCCGGAGCCGGTGCAAGAGTTGTCGGCACATCATCCGGGTTGTCTCCAGGGCATCGCTCACGGCCGTCTTCGTTAAAAGATATTCCATAATGTTTTCATCGGCCCGGATTTATCGGGACGTCCCGGAAGTAAACCGATTTAACACGCTTTATCAACGGCGAAGACTTTCTGCATCTACCGGAAAAGATCGCGGTTCGTTTCACCCGCACGAACTATCCTTATTCGTTGGGCGTGTTGTTTTATGAGCGATATCAATAAGGGAGAGAAGAGCATTATTAACCGCTTCCTCGTTAGGGAATGCCGCGGCAACTTCCGGTCTCAAGACAATGACATTAGAGGATTCTTTCATGCGTTTTGCGTACTTGCCCCGCACAAGGCCGCCGGGAAAATCAGAACGCTTATACTCCACCCGTAATTCGTCTTTGTCAGGTTTTTTATCCTTCTTCATAGAGTTCTATTTCTCCTTTGCTCGCTTTGCGGGCGCTTATGATTCGAATGGTTTGATCTTTCTCGGTGTGAGACACCACTACAAGCCGTCCTTTTTCTGAAACACCAAAGGTGACATAGCGCTCTTCAGTCAATGAGTGATCAGGATCGGCGCCGGTTGCAGCCATGGGGTCGCCCAATGCGATTGCTGCCTCCTCAAACGAGACTCCGTGTTTCTCAAGATTGGATTTTGCCTTTTTCGGGTCCCATTCGATTTTCATGTTTTGAATTATACCATTTTCTCGGATTTATATTAATCCCCGATGAGCAGGGCGGCTTCCAGGGCTTTTTCGGAAGCCGTGCGGTGGATAAAGGCAATGGTGTCATCGATCAGAAAATGATCCCGGGCCGCGGGCGCCGGGGCGAAATCGCCAGCCGCGCCGTCGGCGTGCCCGGCTTTGCCGGCGGCGTCTGCCGGCCCGGCGGCATCGCCGTGTTCGGGAAGTTCAATGACATCTTCGGGCATTTGTCTGCATCCGGTTCTTATTTTGCGGTATCACCAGAAAAGACTGACAGGGTAATCGGAAAACACACGATCTTTAGTGACTATCAGCAGCCTTTCTTCAACGGCCTGACAGATCAGCAGTCTGTCAAACGGGTCACGGTGGTGTTCCGTGAAGCCTGTTACCCTTTATTTTTCCATGGATTTAATATTGTTACATTAGTTGAGGCAAAGTCGTTCTCATTTCTTGTTACGACAATTAAATTGTATGTTTGAGCCACTGCCGCTATCAAGCTGTCGACTGAGGCGACGGGAGTACCCCTGTTTTCTGCTTTCCCTTGAATAATTCCCCAATTTTCCGCAACCGTTAAATTAATGGGATAAATTCTTGCCTGGTAATCTTCCAGAAGGGTATTAAGCCAATTTGTAAGTTGATTTTTCTTTTTTGATTCAGGAAGTTTTGTTATTCCTTTACGTATTTCTCCAATGGTTATGGCGGACAAAAAAACTCTTTCATCAGGTATCTGACGCATCCAATTGGTGACGGCTTCATCCGGAGTTGACCGGACCAATTCTGATATCACGCAAGTATCTAATAAATAATTCAAAATTCAATATCCCTTGGATAATCCTTTTGCCTCTCAAATTCAAAGCCATCGTCCATTTTGGGGCAACTTAACAGAAATTCTTTTAATGTCGGTTTCTTTGTGGTGATTTTTTGATATTCCTTAACGGATAGGATGACCACTGCTTCCTGACCTCTGCGAGTTACATATTGCGGCCCGGCCTTCAAAGCATTTTCAACAACCTGACTGAATTTTGCTTTAGCATCTTGTAATTTCCATGATGTATTCATAAAACCTCCTATTCATTCTTTGATACTAGTCAGCATAGTCCATTAATGCGGTTAAGTCAATTTTTGGTTGCTGTGGGGTGTTTTCCCCTGCAATAACATGTATGATTTCATAAAAATATCCGAGGATTTTCCGCCCGAACCGCACCTGGCGATCCGGGAGTTTACTTGTGATACGTATCACAAGTAGAGGATTCAATGCTCCGGTTCCCCGGGCCGGAGCCGGTGCAAGAGTTGTCGGCACATCATCCGGGTTGCCTCCAGTGTATCGCTTACGGCCGCCACCCGGTATTCCAGCGATCCCCTGGTTTCCGGCGGAAGGTTATCCAGGTGGGGTTCCAGCGCTTTTTAGGCATGATTGGATTTTCTCCACTTTCTGAGTCGCCCGATAATCCCCCTTATCATCGCAGCATCAGTGCGAACACACCCCAGCCCTGGTATTCACGCGTGTAGGCGGAGTAGCGCTCGGGTTCCGAGGTCAGTTGGGCGCGAACCTCTTTGGCCATCTCGTCGCCGGGATTGGCTTCAAGCCATCGGCGCATGGTGAGCCACTTGGCGGCTTCGTATCTGTCCCAGCCGTTCTGGTCGGCCAGGACCATTTCCACGACGTCGTAGCCAAGGTGACTGATGGACGCGAGAAGTTCAGGAAGCAGGAGATAGTCGGAGATCGAGTGGGCAAGGCACTTCCTGGCGACATCGTCCGTCGGCGGCATCTGACGCCAGAAGGGCTCGCCGATGAGGATGGTTCCTCCATCAAGTAAGCTCCGCTTCAGAAGCTCGATTGTGCCGGCGACACCTCCACCGATCCATGTGGCCCCAACACAGGCCGCGACCCCGACCTTCTCGTCGGAAACATAGCCGGCGGCATCGCCGTGGATGAACTTGACTCGATCGGCGACACCGAGCTCTTCAGCGCGGAGTTTCGCCTGTTCGGTGAACAATTGGCTCATATCTACGCCGGTGCCGACGATCCCGTGATCGCGTGCCCAAGTGCACAGCATCTCGCCCGAGCCGCTGCCGAGGTCGAGGACACTGGTCCCCGGTTCTATGCGCAACGCCGCGCCGAGAGTAGCCAGTTTCTCGGGTGTGAACGGGTTGTGGATGCGATGCGCACTTTCGGTGATGTTGAAGATCCTTGGAATGTCCACTGTGAAAACCTCCTTAGGGATGCGGATTTATCTCTCCACTGCCGAACGCCCAAGTTCAGCGGCGCGCTTTGGCGCGTCCGCTGGAGCGTTCGTTGGATGATTCTTTTTCGTACTGCGGACAGCGCTCTTAAGCCGTCGCGATTTGCGATGGCTGAAAGAGCAATGTCATATCGCTTTTATGCGGCAACGTGCTTGATATATGCATAATCAGTTTCATCAATCTAGCTGATCTCCCAATTATTTTGTAAATTCAACCAAAACTGAGGTCCGCCTCCCAAAGCCTTTGAGAGCTTTATTGCCAGTTACGCGAAAAGCTCTTGCAAACAATTGATAATTTTGACCTGAGCATTTGGGGAAATTACACCAACTTTTTGAATTAACCAGGATTTGTCAACAGCTCTCAATTGGTCAAGCAGGATCAGTCCTTTTTTACCCTGGAATGTATATTGAATTCTGGTTGGATAGCTGAATCCTTTGGATGTCATTGGGGCAACAATCGCGGTCCTCAGAGCCGCCATTTCATCAGGGGAGACAACAACACAAGGCCTTGTTTTCTTGATTTCAGAACCTTGTGTCGGATCAGGTTGAACCAGCCAGATCTCAAATCGATGAACATCCTTTTTTACCATTCCCAGTCCTCTTCATCTGCCAATGGGGCATCCAGCCACTCCTGATCCGATTCGCTTGGTTCCCGGGATTGAAGGGCTTTATCAAATTGTTCTTTCCAGCCTTCTCTGTTTTTCTTAACCGGTTGAATTAACAGCCCGTCGTCGATTATTTTGAACTCCAATTGCTTATCTGCCAATCGGGCCTGCTCAATTACCGCCTTTGGAATGCGGATACCCTGTGAATTCCCTATTCTGATTAACGTCGCCATGTCAGCCTCCGATTGTGGTTAATGTAATTACAATATACTCACAAAGAGACCTGTTGTCAAATCCTATTGCTGGAGGGCATATTTTTTGATTGATGAAGCGTTGCGCGGGGGAAAAGTTAAAATTGAAAAAAGTCTATCCGGCCGGTTTCCAGATCGGCCGCCAGCATCCGGCTGTTTACAATTTCTTTCCGGTCCAGCAGGATTTTGATGACTTCCATGGCCTGGAACGTGCCGACCAGGGCCGGAGTGACCGCCAACACGCCCAGAAGATCTTCCGGCGAAGGCCCCTGTCCCTGGTTATGGTCGTTATCCGGTTTGCCGTAAATTTGCAAAATCCCCGCTTCTCCGGGAAACACCGTCATGATCTGGCCCGTAAATCCGGCAATTGCACCGTGCACCATGGGGATCCGGTTCTTTTCGGCTGCGGCCTGGAGGACCCGCCGGGAGTCGATATTATCCAGGGCGTCTACGGCCACATGAACACCTGAAATCAAGGCCGCCGCGTTGACCGGGGTCAGCCGCTCGGGGAATGAAGCGATTTCCACCGCCGGATTGATGCCGGCCAGCGCACGGGCCGCGCCGAATGCCTTATTTTCCCCGAGGCTATCAAGGGTCGCAAACACCTGCCGATTCAGATTGGTCTCTTCAAATGCTTCCGGGTCAACAATAACCAGAGATCCGATGCCGACCCGGGCCAGCAGGGTCAGAACATATCCGCCCAGACCTCCCGCGCCGATGACCGCCACCCGGGATTGGGCCAGGCGGAGCTGGTCCGACGGACTGAGGGTGTCGCTGTTGCGAAGATACCGCAGGGGCCAGATGCCGTTTTCCAGGGCCATAGCGTAAACTTGGCCGAGATGAATGTCCATGGCGTCGGCAAGGTCGGCCGCATCCGCTTCGGAAATCACCCGTTTTTTCCTGCCCGCCGGATCCGTGATGGTTCTGGCCCGGGCCGAAATGGTTGCAGCATTTTTATTGTTTTCCAGCATTTTTCCTTTCCGGATCTTTGCGATCTTTGCGGCAATGTTGATGGCCCTGCAAAAGGTCGGATTTTTACGACGCCATCAATGTTTATCTTGCATCCGTGCGATATGGGGTTAAAATCAAAAAACAGACGTCAGCGCGTCGGCCACGCGCCAAAAACCGCAAACAGATTCACACAACGCCGACAGGCAAGACATCATGGACATCGAACTCCATCTTTATGCCACCCTGGCAAAATATCTGCCGGAAGATGCGACATCCAAAACGGCAATGATTACCATGGCGTCCGGTGAAACGGTCCGGGACCTGATCACCGGGCTCGGCATTCCGGAAAAAACGGTCAAGCTCATCTTCATAAACGGCGTCCACGGGAAAAAGGATACCGTGCTGAAAGACGGCGACCGCGTCGGGCTGTTTCCGCCCGTGGGCGGCGGATAGGCTCAGGGCTCAGCCTTCCGTAACCGTTATCAAAACATCTTTTTTTCCGATTCCGATGACCAGGTCATCTATCGCCGGAAATGTCGCGGGACGCTCATTGATCATGGCCTTCGTGCAGAATGTTTCCAGCCGGTCCCGGTATTGTTTGAAAACATCATGAGCGGTTTGGCCGGATACCCGGATGCCCCGCTGCAAAAATACCGGTCCCAGATCGGCGTTCACCCGGTTGAAAAATTTCAGTGTAATGGTGATGGGTTCTGAACCCGGGGACGGTCCGGCGGCAGATCCGGCGTTGGATTCTGCCGCGAATCCAGCATCAGGCCGATCCGTCTGCGGCGGAAAATCGATGGTCCGCATCCCCGCCACCGGGCTGTTTTTGCGAAACGCCGCGCCCACCAGTCCAGGCATGGCCGCGGACAGCGCGATGACCGAGCCATCGGCCGCCATGGCCTTGCGGTCGTCATCCACGGCCCGGCCGTTGTGAAACACGGTCTGGACCACCGTGTCCAGGTAATCGGATGAAATCCCCGCCCATTCATTAAGCACCTGCCGGATGGATGCGCCCGGCGGCCCGGCCAGGTAAAACCCCCGGGCCGCCAGCGCGCTGCAGGCGGTCATTCCCGGGGGTTTTATAAAAAGATGTATCCGTTGCAATACCGATCCTTTAGAAATTATATACCGTATCCAGTTCCTGATCGGTCACGCCGAAGCGCACATTGTGCGGCGGCAGGGCCTCGGTCTGGAAATAAGCCGGCAGACGGTCGTCTTTTGAGGTAAATCCCGCCTGTTCATTGAATTCCCGCTCCATGGTCAGGATTTTTTTGCCCAGGGCCGCCACGCCGTCGCCATCCAGGTTCAACCCGTAAAACGCGTTGATCATATCCACCATGGCGGCAAAGGTTTCCGGCTGATCCAGAACGGCAAAGGCGATAAAGAGGCACATGCCGGTAGAATCAATGGCCGCGGTGGCGATCTGAAGATTGCGGGACAGCTCGATCTGGCCTTCGGGTTTTAACGGGTCCACATTGCCGCCCACGCCCAGAAGATTTGTGGCCACGGCATAACCGGCGGTATGATCCGCGCCCATGGTGGACGTGGCATACGTGACCCCGATCCCCTGCACGGCCCGGGGATCATAGGCGGGCATGGCTTGATTTTTCACCACCGGGACCCGCTCCACCCCGAACACCTTGCCGGTGACCGCAGCCCCGCTTCCCAGTATCCGGCCCAGAGGCGTGCCCTTGCCCACTTCCTTGACCAGTTGAATGGCCGCATCGGCATCCCCGAAGGCGGCCAGACCCGCTTCCATGGCCACGCCGATGGTGGCGCCCATTTCAATGGTATCGATGCCGAAATCATCGTCCAAGCGATCCATTTGCGCAATGGCGTCCATGTCGTCGATGCCGCAGTTGCCGCCGTGAGCCCAGACGGTTTCATATTCCGGCTGTTTGGTCAGGTAATGGCCGTCCTTGTCCATGTACGTGCCGGAGCACCGGATCACGCAGCCCCGATGGCAGCCGTGGGTGGCCTTGCCGCCCCGGGCCGTTTCCAGCTCGGCCATGGTCTCGCCGGAAATGGCGGCCGCGCCCTTGAACCGCCCGTACAGGAAATTGTTGGTGGGATATCCGCCGGCCTCGTTGACCACGTTGGTCAATACATTGGTGCCGTAGGCCGGCAGGCCCTGGCCGGTGACCGCGTGCTCTTTGAGCCCCTTGACGAAAATCTTGTTGGCGGCTTTAAACTTTTCCGGATCTTTGGGCGGCCGCATCTCGGTGCCCGTATCATCCATCACAATCACCTTGACCCCTTTGGCCCCCATGACCGCGCCCACCCCTCCCCGGCCGGCATGCCGGGTGGGCCGCAATTCCATGTCGGTGCAGGCCACGGACGCGGAAGCCAGTTTCATCTCCCCGGCCTGGCCGATGGACATGCAGCAGATGGCATCCCCGAACTCCTGTTTCATCTTTTCCACCAGGTCGTAATTCCCCAGCCCCTTGAGGCTGTTGTCCGGCGTGACGGTAACCCCGTCCTTGTTGATGAAAATCTTATACAGGGTGTCATCGTCGGGTTTGCCTTCCAGCACGATGCCCGCGTACCCCAGCCGGGCCATGACCTGGGACGGCATGCCGCCGGAATTGGCCTCCTTGATGCCGCCGGTAAGCGGACTCTTGCACCCCACCGACAGCCGGCCGGACATGGCGGCCAGGGTGCCGGAAAGCAGCCCCGGCGCAAACACCAGCTTGTTGTCGGCGCTTAGCGGGTGACAGAGCGGCGGGACTTCCCCGGCGACAATGGCCGAGGTCAGCCCCCTGCCCCCCAGTCCGGCGTATTTGTCCCGTGATTCGGTTTTAAACGCGGGCGCTCCCGGCCCCATATTTATGCGCAGAATCTTGTCCATAAAGCACCTCCTGTCGGGTTAAGGGAAAAATAATTACGCGGCAATCCAGAACTACGCCCCCAGCACCCACTGCAGACGGCCCCGCTGCTTTTGAATGGCGGCTTCCGGGCAGATTTCCAGGCAGCAGTAGCACCGGATGCAGATATCGTAATCATAAGCCGGGACTTGTTTGCGGCCGGAAGATTCGCTGATGGCGCCGGATGCACAGATTTTTTTGCATTGATAACAGAGCGTGCAGCGGTCCTCTTGGGGGGCCGGGCGGTCTAAAAACAGGTTTTTAAAGGTGGTCGTGTTAAAGGGCCAACGAAACATGTTGGAAAAAATTGAGTTCCCGGTGGCTGGTTCAAAATCATCGACGCGCAGATCATCAATAGCCGCGCCGACCACTTTGATCTCATCCGGTGATGACACGCCGTAGTCCCGTTTGAATCCATTGACCACGGTCAACGCTTTTTTGATATCCAGACCGGCCACCATGGCGGCCGCATAATCAATGGCAATGCCGTTGTCACCGGCCAGCACCGCGTTAAGCCATCGGGGTTTGCCGGCCGTGCCCGGGCCTTCGCCTTCCTGAACGCAGACGGCATCCATGATGTGAATGATGGGTTTTGGCGGCGAAAACCCATATGTCATGGCGCCGTATAAATCCAGGATAAACTCGGAAAATTCTTCGGGCGTGGGCGCCCGCATATGCATTTTTGATTTTTCCACGCCGGGAATCGCGCCGAAGAGCATCTTGACCGCGCCGGTGATATAAGTGATGCCGTGGGTCTTGAACTTGGGCAGGCTGAGGATGATGTCGGCATCGAAATAGCCTTCGGATATGTCGATATGTTTAAATTTCTTTGCGTCCTCATAATGCAGGGTCCGGGTAATTCCCGGGTCTGCCGTCTCGATTCCCTCGCTTTCCAACACCCGGCCATAGGCGGTCTTTTTGAGGGTGCGCGCCAGGGAATGAATGGCCGGCGATTCCAGCAGAATCGGCGTGCCGCCGCTTTCCTTGACGATCTGCACCACGGCCCGGAAAAACTCCGAATGGGTGATGATGGCCTTTTCATCCTTTGCCGGCATCAGCAGGTTGGGTTTAACCACCACCCGGGCGTTTTTAAATGTTTTCACGTCAAACCCGATATTGGACAGGCTTTTCCGGATGGCGTCGGTCAGCAGGCGGTTTTCATACGCCGCGCACGGCAGTAGAGAAACAACAGGCATGAGAGGGGCTCCGATCAAAATAAAGTCAATGATAAGATGTCAGCAATCTTAAAAAATCCAAAGCTCCAGGTCAATGACAAATCATCAGGGTTATTTTTAACATCTTGACTTTGCGTACTAATTAATGTCATAGATGGTATATCTTTTTCCGATTTCCACCCCCCCATTTCAACTCAGACAGGAGAAAGCACATGGCCGTCTACAAAGACCAGCGGGAATTTGAAGCCATTTTATCCAAGCTCTGGGGAAAAATTTTTGACACCCCGGCCATTGTCCGATCGGTTTTCGGCGTCAACCTCATCGCGCGGTTTCGGATGGTTGTTGTTTTATGCGTCGGGCTTCTGGCTGCCGCTTCAGGCATGGCCGCAGTGAACATAACTGTTCCTTCATCCCCGGGTAAAATCGTTTCTATCCATCACTCCAGCGGCGGGAACTGGCTGGCGGACCCGAATAACGATCAGCCGTATGGCGGGCTTGCCGCAGTCCTTGCCGGCGGAGGGGACGCAAGCGCAGACACCGGCGTATCCGGCTCCCGGCTGGCTACGGCAGATTTTACATATAAAGGCGCATTCCGCCTGCCCGACACCAGCGACGACGGCTGGCAATACGGGGGCGGCGCGCTGACCTGGTATCCGGATGGCGATGCGGACGGCCCGGCTGACGGGTATCCGGGATCACTTTTCGGGGCCGGGCATAATGTGAACAATCGGATTTCCGAGATTTCCATTCCCGTGCCCGTGGTGTCGGCCGCAAAAAACCTTTCAGACCTTAATTTTGCCGCCACGCTCCAGGGGTTTACGGATCTGAAAGGGTCCCTTGCAGCCGTCCTCGATACGCCGCCCCAGTACGCGGGTATTGCATATCTTCCGGCCCAGGGCGATCAAGCCGGCGGCAAGCTGTATCTGACGTTCGGGCAGCATTTTCAGGAATTTGACGCCTCTCTTCTGTGGTGCGACCCGGATCTGTCAACGCCTGATATTGCTGGGCCGTGGCTGTTCGGCGGGTATCCCAATTATGTGACCAACGACTATCTTTTTGCCATTCCCGAAACCTTTGCAACAACCTATCTCTTTGGGAAACGACTGGCCTCGGGCCGTCATCGGGAAGGCGTGTGGGGCGGCCTGGGGCCGACACTGTTCGCATCGGCTCCCTGGGCTGACGGCAATCCGCCGATTCCGGGCACCAGCCTGTCCACCCCTTTGCCGTTGCTGCTGTATGGTGAAACCGTCCCCGGTCTGCCGGAAATCGTGACCGATGATTCCCGGAAAATGACCGGTTATTCCGAAGCAGACTACTGGTCCGGCGGGGCCTGGCTGACTGCCGGGTCGAAATCGGCGGTGGCGTTTATCGGCACCAAGGCCACCGGCAAAAGCTGGTACGGGTTTTCCAACGGCGTGGTGTGGGATTACGATTGCGCTGATACCAATACCTGTCCGGCCGTTCCTGACTGGCCTTATGACAACCGGGGATACTGGGCGGATGGATACGAGGGGGAAATCAAACTGTATGACCCGGCGGATATCGCGGCCGTGGCCCAGGGGGCCATGCAGACCTGGGAACCGCAGCCCTATGCCACCATCAGCCTCACGCCGTATCTGTTTGACCCGGATATCGACGTCACCCGGTATCGCCGCCATCTTACAGGCGCCATGGCGTTTGATGATGAGAACGGGATCTTGTATTTTTTCGAACTTCTTGCAGATGGAGACAAAAGCCTGGTGCACGTGTTCAAGCTGGGATCAGGCGGTTCATCCGACAACGGGTCCGGAAGCGATGATACGGGATCAGGAGATGACAGCGGAACCGGAGATGATGATGGCGCATCAGGAGACGACAGTGGCTCTGGCGACGATGACGGTTCCGGTGATGACGCCAATGACGAAGGATCTGAAACCACATCCGGCGGAGGCTCCGGAGGCGGGTGTTTTATCCGGGCGCTGCGTTAGGGATATGTCCGTAGAATGCCTGATAACGCCCGGCATTGTATGGAAAACAGCAATAAGTGGAAAAGGAACAAAGCGCTATTTAACGGCCCGGTCTTCTTCAAACAAGATCGACATCTGCTCAGGGATTGCCGTCGTCTCTATGGTGATTTGTCCTTTTTCCCCCGGAAGCCTCAGGATGAGCGACCGGGCGTGCAGGGCCAGCCGGTTGAATCCGCGCTGTTCGTTTAGAAATTTTACCGCCCGGTCTGATCCGTAGCGCGCGTCGCCGACGATGGGATGGCCCGCCAGCTTGGCGTGGCGCCGGATCTGGTGGGTGCGGCCGGTGAGCAATTCCATTTCCACCAGGGTATAATGCGCGCTGTAATCAAGAATCCGGAATCTTGTCCGGCTTGTTTGGCGGGGGCCGGACCCCTGGGGATGGTGGCGGCCCGCGGCGGTTTTTGCCAGGGGCCATTCCCACATTCCCCATAAATCTTTGGTCCGCGGGGTTTCCAGGCGGCCGTGCACCAGGGCGACATAAAATTTCCGAACCTTTCGCGTATCAAACTGCTTTGAAAAAAAACGGAAAACCTCCCGATCGGCCGCCAGCAGCACCACGCCGCTGGTTTCCCTGTCCAGACGATGAACCGGGTGAATATCAATTTCGGAATCCGCGAGGGCCGAGCCGGCGCTGAAGCGCTCCCTGATATCCGGCTGCTGTTGAATGCTTTGTGGTACCAGGGAACAGAGGTCTTCACCCGGCGCGTTGTGAACGCTTATTCCCGCGGGTTTATCCACCGCCACCCATCCCCGGCCGACGGCAAGGGTTGGAATCAGGACGGCATCTTTTTTTAAAACGACTTCAGGTGCAAACCGTGCCTCATCATCAACCAATCTTTTTCTCCATTTTAAAATCATCCATCACAAATCCGCCGCCGATGTCCTGAACGATCGGACCTGCATTAATAAAGCCGACCCGCTCATACCAAGCGATGGATGCGGTATTGTTCTTATTCACGGTCAGCCAAATGGTATTTAGCCCGCGCTGCCGGCAAAGATCTTCGATAAACTCCAGGGTTTTTTTCCCTAAACCATGGCCCCGCAGGGATTTTTCCACGTAAATTTTGCTGAGCAGGAGCGAAGCGGCATCCAAATCCGCAACAACCGCCGCGTATCCGGCGCTTTGGCCCTGGTAAATAATGAGGTAATATTCATAGCCGTTTGCAATCTGCGCGGCAATGGCCTGCGCACTCTGAAATTGCGCCAGCATATAATCAACCTGCGCCTGGCCGATGATCGGCAGATAATGCTCCCGCCAGATCACATCGGCAAGGCGGGCAGTTTCGGCCACGTCCACTGTTGATGCCACCGGCTGAAACACCGGTGTTTGATTCCGATTTTCATTCATAATGTCGCACCTTAACGATCGCCTTTAACCGATGATTCCGGCCTGCCCATGGGGATCTCGATCTTCTGGACATCCGGTTTGATTTTTTCAATGATCGTGGCATGAAAATGTTCTTCCTGCAAACCGCGATACAAACTGTAACACATGATCAGCAGCACAATGGTAAACGGCAGGCCCGTTGCAATGGCCGCGCTTTGCAGGGCCGCCAGGCCGCCGCCCATGAGCAGGGCCGCCGCGCAAATCCCTTCCACCACGCCCCAGAAAATACGCTGGGGCACCGGGGAATCGAGCTTTCCGCCGGAAGTGAGATGATCCACCACCAGGGAGCCGGAGTCAGAGGACGTTACAAAAAAAATCGTTACCAGTACGATACCGATAAAAGACGTTATTTTTGTAAACGGAAAGCTTTCCAGCATCACAAACAGCGCGGTGGACACATCCTTGCTCACCGCAGCCGCAATATCAGCCGTTCCGGTGAGCTGAAGCCAGAGGGCCGACCCGCTGAACGAAGACATCCACAAAAAGGAAAGCAGGGTCGGAAATATCATGACGCCCAGAATAAATTCCCGCACAGTGCGGCCTTTGGAAATCCGCGCGATAAACATGCCCACAAACGGAGACCAGGATATCCACCATCCCCAGTAGAAAATGGTCCAGGCATTCTGCCAGTTGCTTCCTTCCACGCCGTAAAAGGTCTCCACCCAGAAACTCAGTTGCGGAAAATTCTGAATATAAAACCCCAGATTCTGGGTAAATGCCTTGAGGATATATACGGTGGGGCCCACAATCAGTAAAAACAGCATAAAAGCGCCCGCGGTATACATATTGGCCATGCTCAGCATTTTAACGCCCTTGTCCAGGCCGGTGGCAATGGAAATGACGGCAAGGCCGGTAATCAGGCCGATGAGCAGCACGGCAAATTCCGTTGAAGTGGGAGAACCGAACAGATAATTAAGCCCCGAGGCAACCTGGGTAACCCCCAGCCCCAGGGAGGTGGCCAGGCCGAAAAGGGTGGCCAGCACAGATAAAATATCAATGATATTGCCCCAGAAACCGTATATCCTGTCGCCCAGAAGCGGATAAAAAATAGAGCGGATGGTCAGCGGAAGGCCCCGGTTATAGGCGAAAAAGGCCAGGGAAAGCCCCACCAGCGCGTAGATGCCCCAGGGATGAATACCCCAGTGATAATACGTAAGCCCAAGGGCGACCTGGGCGGACTGGGCGGTTTCCGGCAGCACGTCGAACATGGGGGACGGGGACATGTAATGGAAAACCGGTTCGGCAACGCTCCAGAACATCAGCCCGATGCCCATGCCCGCGCTGATGAGCATGGCATACCAACTGAACGTGGAAAATTCCGGCAGAGCGTCCGGTCCGCCGATCCGTATTTTGCCGTAATCGCTGGACGCGATCAGCACCATGACAATAACGAAAAAATTAGCCGCCAGAATATAGAGCCAGCCGAACATGTTGCCGATGCCGTCCAACATGCTCTGAAAAAACGCGGCCGACTGCTCCCTGAAGACGATGGTTGAAATAATAAACAGCAAAACCAGTCCGCCGGCTGCCAGAAAAACCTGGGGATGCAGATCAAAACCGAATCCCGTCCAGTTGTTTTCGCCGGGCCGGTGTCCATGGGAATCATCGTAGTAACTGGCCGTGGGAATAATTTGCAGGCCGCGAAAGGTCCGACGCTCCTTTATGGCTTTTTCTTTCTGCTCCTCCCAGTGGGCGCGCGCCATTGCAATGGCTTTATTTTCGTAAGTCAGTTCCTTTTTCTTTTTTTTCCTCTTTTGACTCGCTGCCATAATCGTCCCCTTTTATGAGCGTTATGCGTTAAACTGAGTCAATCGTCAGAAACCTCATCCCCTGACATCTGGTCGCGCTCGCAAAAAACCGCCTTTGCAGCTTCAATGCCGTTTAAGGCCGCCGGAAAACCCGCATATACAGCCATTTGAATCATGATTTCCACCACCTCCTGCCGCGTGCAGCCCACATTCAGGGCATTATGGATATGCGCTCTTAACTGAGGCTGGGCGTTCCCCATAGCGGTAAGGGCCGAAACCGTCGCGATTTCACGCTCCTTGAGAGAAAGGCCCTCGCGCGAAAGAACATCGCCAAAGGGAAATTCGATAATATAACGCGCAAGATCCGGAGCGATGTCTTTTAAAGAATCAATAAGTCTCTCCCCCGCGTTCTCATCGATTTGCCTTAGTTTTTCCCATCCCCGTCTGTATCGTTCGGATTTCATTTCAACTCCTGATTTGGCGTATTGGGAACTATTTGAAAGTGTTCAATTATATCTTGCACCATACTCCCGGAGATATTGACTGTCAACCGATACCATTTACACTTTTTACCTTGACTTGTAATGGGGGAAACAGTGTACAAAGATAATATCGAATGGGGGCGGATGCTTGCATATCTGACCTCGGACTTTTAAAATCTTATAACGGACTCATCAGCCATGACGGTAACATATAACTACACGCAATCCGGCGGGGAAGGATACTCGCACTACGAGGTAACGGCAATCTACAACACCCCGAATATCCGGGAACAGGGCGCCATCGACGACATTCGGACAGCCGGGAAATTACTCCTGGGCGAGATCAAGGTGGACAGCGGCGAGGGGCTTGACGCTTCCGGCAATTACCGCGTCCAGATTCACCGGAACGCGACTCTCTTTCTGCGAAACGGCAAAATCATCGCGGTTCTTTCCTACAAGGCCAGCAACAAGGTGTTGACCGGCGGCGTGGCCGCATCCCTTGCCGAAGATTCCATGAAAACCCTTGAGCAGCTCTGCGCCATTATCGATGTATTCAATGAGGACGACCCGGACGCATGAACCGCTGATATCACCTGATCCAAATAGGATGATTCTGCTGCTGGGGGCAAATATTGCCTTGTATCTCCAGCATCCGGAAAACGTTTCGCGGCAGTAGCGCATTGACTTTTCACCGGAATTACAGGAAAAAGTCGCCATGGCGCTAATGTGGATGGTGTGCAAACCGTTTGGCGAAGGGAAACCCGCGCCGCAGCAGGAATGGCTGGAACAGCAACTCGGTGTTCCCGGAGATTTGACGCGCAGGATCAGCGATAAACTGATCCTGCATGGCCTGCTGAATCTCGCGGGCCCTGACGGCGATCTTCTGACTCCCGGCCGTTCTCTGGATTTGATTTCAGTCAGTGACGCGCTGTATGCGGCAAGAAAAGACGAAGACCAGCTCGGCGAAAGACTGCCGGGCATCCTGCCGGATATCCTCAGAAACATTACCCCGCCGGGCGGCGACCAGACATTCGCGAAACTCGTGAAAACAGCTTAAGGGGAAAACCCGGGGGGAGAGGCTTCCCCCCCGGGGGAGATATTATGGATTGCGAAATATGCTTTGAGTGATACTAATCCTTGTGGCAAATTTTGCAGGTTTCAACAACATGCAGATCCAGCGCATGTTTTTTGCCGTCGGCAAATACCGCGGGAAACCAGCCGTTCTGGTTGGCGTGGTAGCGGAGCAGGAGCTGTTCATAGTCGTCATTGGACGCATGACAGCTCATGCAGGCGGCGGCCCCGGGACCCATCTGGGTGGCCAGATCCTGGTTTTGCGGACCGGCGGCGGTAACGTCGCCCGCGGGAAAATTCACGCTCACAGCAACAGCCTTGCGCTGATCCGGCACACCGTAAGTGCCTTCAATGTGGCAGGCGGTGCAATCCGTTAACGGACGCGGATAGTCGACCTGCTTCAGATAATGGGGCACACCGCCGCTCCCCCTTGTCAGCGCCAAATCAGATGCCGGCACATATGTTTTCGGCGCGCCTTCATCATCAAGCGGCCAATAATCCGGTACGGTTTCCGTTCCGCCATAACCATAAATCCCTCTTGCTCTGTAGATCACATAAAAGGCATTGGAAACGCCGGCCCCATGGATGGCATGCATATTATAAGCAAGATTAAAGGATTCGGCATCTTTGCCGTCGTAGGAATTGCTTGCATCAATCGCTCCTTCATCAAAAGCGGTCAGGCGCACGCCGATATCGGTAGCTGATTGGTTGTGGCAGAGGATACACGAATCCACATTATCAAACCGTCCACTGCCGGCAGAGTGATTGTAAAGGACGGATTGGTGGCAGTCCAGACACTTGGCGCTGTCGACAATCTGACGACGCGGCGCATGCGCGCCATCGGCGATATTGAAGGAATAAGACAGCGCCGCGATACGCAGAAGACCATTATTCTGGTAAGACTCATCTCCGGCCACGGTTGCCTGGGGCTTCAGGACGGCCATTGCGCGGATAATCCCGGGATCAAGATCATCATGCAGCGTAAACGTTGTTGAAGCAATGCCATTTTCACATGTGGTTTCAACGCCGTTTGCGTTGCCGGGCTGACCGGTAACCCCGCCCACAAAGGGACGGCCCTTGTTGGTGATATCATCCCCGCCGGGCTCAAAATAACCCAATCGCACAAGGGGAGCAAACGTCACATCGCCCAGTCCAGCCACCGCGGTGGTACCGCAAACATCGTATGCGGCGTCATTATCAGTGGGATTTACGGCGGTCCATGAAATTTTATAACGACCGGCATCCGCATCAACCCGCTCGACTCCAATGATTTCCACCTGAAAAAATTCCCGGGCGGCTTTCTGGGCCAAACCGCTGTCGCTGTAGCCGCGATGGTAATCACCCACGGCGGCCCGGGCCAACCCGCCGTCGTTGTGACAGTTTGCGCAATTTTCATCCGCATCCATCACCTGGTGATATGCCGGCAGTTCATCGGAAAATCCTCTCCAGGCCTGCGCGGGGTCGGTGGCGAAGCTGCCGCCGTGACAGGACATGCAGTTTTCCCAGGTCACCGGCTGCGCCAGAACATAGTTCAAGCCCTCGTCGGTGTCGTGACAGGCGGCACAGTTGGCCATGTCGCCGGGATAGCGTACGGCGTAGTTCCAGTTGTTCTTGACGGTAATTGCGCTGCCGTAGTCGCCGTTAAGGTTATTGGAATTATGGATGCCATGGACATAGCGGGGCAGATTTTCACGGCCTTCCCGCTGATGACAGGTGGTGCAGGACTCCACGCCGTATGAGGTGCGATGATAAATTCGGTCGGACGTATATTCGCCGTCGGCGCCCACAAAGATATAGTCGCCATGGCAGTTGATACAGGCCTGATTGCCGGCGATATTTCTTACATGCTCCCCATTTGCGGTCAGATGGGCGGTGATGTTGGCTTCGGGATGGGTGCTGCTGTTATTGTTAAGACGAACCATGTAGGAGGTGGGAACGCCGCCCGGATTCCACCCGGTCAGGGTGATGGTGTAGTTCCCATTGCCGGTGTGTGTTACGGTAAACGGATCAACGGCGGCGCTTTCATAGATCCAGTGGGTCCCCTCTTCATTGGGAAAATATCGTGCCACTGCCGCAAAATTGGTTAAATCATCGCGATTCTCGCCGTCAACCTTGATGTTGACGTTAATGACGACGTCATCCCCGACCACTTCAATCGGTGCGCCGGAATCAAGGGTCCAGATCACCTTGCCGAAACGGGTATGCGGATCTGCCGAACTGCCGCCAATACCCGGCGGGCCTTGCGGCCCTGTCGACCCGGGAGCGCCCGGCGGGCCCGGGTCACCCGGGTCGCCGGGGATGCCGGGAACACCGTCTTTGCCGTCTTTGCCATCTTTACCGTCACTGCAGCCTGAAAGCGCAATGGCCAATGCAAAAGACAGAGCAAAAAATGCTATCAACAAGTAGCGGTGGCATTGAAATAATTTTTCCATAATATTCTCCTTTTGCATGTTTTCATCTAAATTGCGCCGCATCACCATATTAATGTTTTGCCTCATGGGGGTCATGACAAACCGTGCAGGAGTTTGACGCCGCCGGATTCAGTCCGGCCCCGGAATAGTAATAGCCCCGTTTCCACCTCTGCGTCACGTCGCCATCTTCGTCTTTCTCGGGAAACCAGCCCGCAAAGTGGGTATCGGCGATAAGGATGGATACGCTTCCGTATGGGTTGGCCACAGGGTTGTGATACTCCAGCCCGCCTGTATTGGCTTCATTGCCCCAGTCAAATCCAATTTGGCCGCCATAAATATCGGGATCCAGAAAATAGGGAACGGCCTCGCGGGGATCATGGGAAACAAATACCTGGTGGCAACTGGTGCACATGTTGAATTGGCGGCTGTACACCACTTCTCCCATGATATTTTTGGATTCAGGCGCGCGCAGTTCCCCGCTGTGGGGGTCATGGCAGGTACGGCAACTGATGGGGCTGACGTCGTCGCTGCTGTAGGCCGGACGGTGGGCAAAACTCTCGCCCAAAAGGGTGTAACCGAGGTTAACGCGCTGTGACTTGCCGTCATAATTATAGGCGCGCGCATACTTGATAAAGCCTTCGTCGGTATGGCACATGGCGCAGCGGGCTTGTATGGTTTCACGGCCTTCCATTGACGGACTCAAGGCATGCTTGCTTTCCATATAGTTTTCAGCGATATGGGTGGAGCGGTGCTTGCCGTCATCGGGCACATCAGCGTTGTGGCAGGGAACACAGGTATCCATATTGGGGATGGGGCGCGGCAGGGGGCCCATTCCAAAGTGGTAACCGCCGGCGCCGTGACACGCTTCGCAACTGACTACCGGACGAGCGGGGCCGGAGGATCCGATCAGGCTCCACCCTTTGCCTTCGGCATCGGGGTCGGTGAGGCTGGAGCGGTCGTGACAGGTTTCACAGGATTCATCGGGCAAGGGGTAACTGGGGTGGTAAACCAGTGTTTCCCGATCAAGGTTGCCGTGGGCTTTCAGCCACTCCCGGGTCTGGTCGGCATGACAGTTGATGCAGTTGACGTCGCCGACATACTGGGCGCCCACGGTGGGACCGGGTTCGCCCGGAATAACGGTGTCGCGAGAACCACTGTCACTGCCGCAGCCAGGCAAAGCAGCTATTGACAGCATCAATCCCAACAGAAGTATTTTTTTGTATTTCATGTCGCCTCTCCTTGATGACGTATCAGAGACTCTTAATGCACTTAATCAGTGGCACTTGGCGCAGGTTCTGCCTTTGCCGGCGCGATCGAGCCGGTCGCTCATGCTCCCCTTCCATCCTTTTGGGTGGGGGTTGACGCCCAGGCCGGTGCGGGCGCTATGGCATTTGATGCAGGTATCGCCCGTGGGATGGCAGGCCTGACAGGTGGCCAGATTTTTGCGCGCTTCGAGGGCATGTCCCCGGGCCCAGCGATCGGCGGGAATGAGTATGGAATTGTTTTCATCCCGGTGGCAGGCCTGGCACTGGGTCTCATCAAATGCTTCATGTATCTGGGCGGTGTCGCGGTTGAAAATAACGGTAAGATCGCTCCAACTGCGGCGGTGAGACTTTAAAGCCAGGTCGTTGCGGTTAAAATTGTCGTGACAATCAGTACAAAAGCGGTTTTCGGTGTGGCAGCCCGTGCACAGGTGCGGGTCGGTGCGGGCGGCCAGGGGGTGCGTTACGTAAAAGTCCGAAGTATGCACGTTGTGGAGGCTGCCGCCATAGGGGCCGAATTCACCGTCTTTACCGCTGGGGCTGTGGCAGTCATAGCAGGTCGTCGCCTTTGGATTCCTGTCCTTCCTTGCCTTATCGGTATACTCCTGATGGCAGGCCATACAGTGCCGGACGCCGCTTTTGACGTAGATGCCATGATTGAGCGCCCAGGCGGGGCCATGGGTCTTTTTTCCCGGGTAGGTGACCTGGCTCATAAAGTCCGGTTTATGGCAGGTTCCACAGGTGGCAGGATCCGGAGTGATCTGCTGCATGTTTTCGCCATGGCAGACGGTGCAGTCAAACTTCAAATACTCGGGATGCATATCATGGTCGAACTTCTTGACGCCAGACTCTGCAACGGCAACGGACAGCCCCGCCAGCACAATAGATGCAACGAGCATTAATGTGATGAGGGTCGGTCGGTTCATGAATTGTGCTCCTTATACCTAAAAGTGATAATTAAAACGAATGTTTCCGTAATAATATTCATTCCATAGGTCACTTTCAATCCGCGATATACTGGCTTCCAGAGACGATCGAGGACCGAGATACATGGTTACATCGGCCCAGATTCGGTGGGAGGTTTCTTCGTAATCGCCTTCAATCGAGGTTTCCTGTCCATCAAATATCTGCAGACGCCGCTCCAGCACATCAATGCTGGCGCCGCCGCCGACCTGGAAGCGATGATTCAACAGGTAGGCTGCCCTGCCGCGGACACCATAAAGATCCTGACCTTCTTCATGGACGCGCGCAACCCCCGAAAGCGATCCGAAGAAACGATCCGTGCGAATTTTCTCAACGCCGACTTCTATGACGTTGGCGTTGGAAACCGCCTTATACATTTCATGGGTAAAACGACCGAAGGCAAACATGCCCGTCCCGAGGCGATAGTTGAGCTGACCCATGATTTCTTCGTACTCATCAACAGCGAAGACGGAGTAGATGGATGTGGAGGAAAAAACCGGTTTGGAATAAAGGTACTCGACACGGGCCTGCCAGTCAAAGTGTTCGTGGTAATTAAACCCAAGAAGCAGATAGCTCATGGTGTTGGAGAGGTAATTGAACTGGTATTCGCTGTAAGCTTCGAAAAAAACGCCGTGATCGTAAAAAGCGTCAAGGCCGATCAATTGATGGGTTGCGGCGCTGTCTTCCCACTTTTGAATATAGGAAAGGCCAAGCTTGAGGTTATTATTCTCTAAGAACTTGCCCCCGACTTTACCGCCGGCCACGATGTCTTTTTCATCGTAGCTTTCGTAATACTTGACGTCGCCGCCGCCAAACAGACTGGCGGTATAGGGGCCGTCATCGCTGTAGTCCACGCTGATGCCGTCCATAAGGGTTGAACCGGCGGTATTAAACACCAGATGGCGGCCCAGTTTGACGTCAAACCTGTCGTTAATGCCGCGTTTTTCCGCATAGGCATAGTAAAGACGGTTGTCCGCGTCCACGTGATCATTGAGATCGGTTCCCAGTCTGCCGTAGAAGCGGAAATTGATATCCGTATCGGAGATATCGCGGGCGTTTAAGATGAGATACTGATAAATGGGAACAGCGCCGTTGCCGTCAGGATCATCGTACCATTCCGCCATCGTACTCGACCTGCCGGTGACGGTCGTGGCTGATGCACTTGCAGCCAGCAAAACAAACAGTGCCGCAACACAAAAACAACGCCACAACCCCATAGGCCCTCCTTTTTTAAAATTCCGGATCCCATGTTTGGCACACACATAACACAAACCGGGTCATAACGCAACGCTATTTTAAGACTATTGTTAAGCCGGGAGGATACGCGCCGTCAGAAACTTAAGGTCGAGGGCATGATTTGCACGCGAAAGCGTTCTTGTTTAAATTCAATCACATCGCCTGAAAATATCTTTTTGCGTTTTCGGGTTTCAATCTCTCCGTTTACTCTAACCATGCCTTCGGAAATCACATATTTTGCTTCGCCGCCGCTGTTGACCATATTCTCAAACTTTAAGATCTTATAAAGTTCGGCGGGCTCCCGGGAAATTTCAATTTCTCTCATCTTTGTTAAACACCCTGTCCATGAAATTTCTTTCGTTTCTGCTCCTGCTCGCCTAAATGCCGCGCCAGAAAATCACGTTATCGATGGGTTCCCGCAGGCTCTCCACCTTGTTGGCGGGAAAATCCGCATCCGCGTAACCGATGGCGATGGCGGCCATCAGGCGTTTGGTTTCCGGGATATCGGCGTGCTTTCGCAGTACATCGGCATAGGTAATGCCCTGATTTTCGATGCAGGTATGGAGCCCGAAATCCAAAGCGGCAAGACAGATGGTTTGCATGACGGCCCCCACATCCAGATAAGTTCCTTCGATGGGCAGGGATTTTTCAGCAACGATGATGATCGCGGCCGGGGCCTCGAAATAGCGAAACCCTTTTTCGATCCAGGCGGCGCGTTTTTCCTTGTCCTCCCGGGCAATATCCATCAGGCCGTATAGCTGTTTGCCGATCTCGACCTGCCGTTGTCTAAAAATACTGCCTTTGGGCCTTTCCACCATGATATGGTGCATTTCGGGCGGCGGCATTTCGAATTTTCTGACTTTTTCCACATTCTCCGTTCGAATTTTATCCAGTGTTTCACCGGCCAGCACATAAAACTCCCATGGCTGCGTATTCTCGGCCGAAGGCGCTCTGGCGGAAAGTTCAAGAATTTCTCGCAAGGTTTCTTTTGCAACAGCCTTGGGCAAGAAACGCCTGATGCTTTTGCGCCCCCTGATGGCGTCCTGAAGTTCCATTAGCCCTCCTTTCTTTTCAGTTCATCATACATGGCAATTTCCGGGTCACCATCCAGCATCGGCCTGATGGTTTTAAACAGGGCCTTGAAATACGGCGTCGAGCTGTGGGCCGTCAAGGCGTCCGCGTCCATGTATTTCTCATAAAACAGAAACACAGCGGGATTTCCGAGGTCCTGGTGCAATGTGTAAACCAGGGTGCCTTCTTCATCTTTCACTTTTGAAACCATGTCCAGCAGGGCGGCTTTCATCTCTTCGATGCTTTCCTGACGGGCTTTCAATTTGGCGACGACGATCATGATAAAATTCTCCATTGGATATAGTTTATTGAAAAAGTCTTAATCTGGTCCGATATCATTTTATCCATCAGATCTCAGGCAGCGACTAATCGGCAAACCTGCCAGGAATTATATACTGCCTAAGCCACGGCATTGCAAGGATGAGATTTTGATGAGAACACATACGAAGAATGGTCACGCGCAATCCGAAAAGACTCATAAAGCGGATTCAGAGATTGATAAGGCAGTCGCGTCTATGATATAGAGCATTTTATCCATTATCCTATTGCGACAATATGCGGAAAAAAACGAATCGGAAGGAAAAATCCGTGGGGAATCATCAAAGAAAGCTGATCCATCCTGCCGGTAAAGAGATAATTTATAACTCCATGCAGTTTTCACAGGCCGTCCAGATCGGAAAAATGATATGGATATCCGGACAAGCCGGCATGAATGAGAAATTCGAATGGCGGAAGGTATTGAAGCTCAAACCCGCCAGGCATTAATCAACCCGAAAAAAAGGAAAGCAAAAAACCATGATCACTTATGCATATTGGGCGGGCGTATTGGCCTTGGCAGCCGTCATTTTATTCGGCCTTGGGGCGAAAGCGAAAAAATGGAAGCCGGCAGTGGCAATCTCCCTGCTCGTTCTGGCGATTGGCTGGGGAGCCTATATTTTTCATTATCAGCAGATTTTCGTCAAGCGCTACGGCGGGGTGATGAGCATCAATGTGCCGGACGGCCAGTTTCATATGGGAGCCACCTGGAAAGACGATAATCTGTGGATCCAAAACTATGACCCGAAAACCAATACCTGTATTTTCAGTGAATATTCCAAGGGGAATCTCCTGGAAGGCAAAGTCATCATCAAAAATTGCAACCCGCTGAGACTCCAGAAATAATTTTTCCCAAAAAAAGAGATAAAATCAATGGGCGGCTCCATTCGCGCTGACATCAAGCCTGGCTTCACCGTCATGATTGTTTTAAAAAAAGACCAGAAAACAAACCGGTTAACTCAGGGCATCGTCAAGGATATTCTTACAAAATCACCAACCCATCCGCATGGAATAAAGGTTCGCCTGGAAAGCGGTGAAGTGGGCCGGGTTAAAGAAATACTGGGCTGAAATTATCCGCATTACCGGCAACAAGGCGCTTGAATCACCACCGGCCGGTAAAGAAACATATTTCTCCGGATAAAACTGGTTTCATCTTCAATATCTTCCCTTGAATTAAAGACGTAAGTCACCATCAGACTGTCACTTGCGGAAAATTCAATGTACTCTTTCCCGGCATAGCAAACGGAGTTTTCGTCATAAAGCGGGCGTTGAGGGTTAACGTCGGGAATCGTGAGATTCCAGGCTCCAGGGGTCCAAGGGGAGTGGATGATATTAACAAGTTGCTGCAAATTTTAAAGAATCGAGGACTCACATGAAACACTGGCTGTTTCTTTCCGTGGCGATACTTGCTGAAGTCATGGGCACTTCCGCATTAAAGGCAAGTGACGGTTTCACCAGGTTATGGCCGTCTATACTCGTGATTTGCTGCTATGGGGTGGCGTTTTATTTTCTGTCATTGACCCTTCGCGCCATTCCGGTGGGGGTGGCTTATGCGGTCTGGGCCGGCGTCGGGATTGTCTTGATTACCATGGCGGGATGGCTGTTTTTTGATCAGCGTCTTGATTTCCCAGCCATCCTGGGGATAACGCTTATTGTCGCCGGTATTGTGGTGATGAATGCTTTTTCAAAGGTTGTCCCCCATTAGGCGCTTTTTTTACAAGGCCAGCAGGCATCGGATGAAAAAATATGATAGCCCCGAATTGATGATTATCCCTTATCAAAAACTCAGCCCCGAGGCCTTTATCCTGAGGTGCTGATTGATACATGTAAATGGATCATTAAAGGATTGCCGTGAAAGGTACGCCGTACCTACCTCTTAATAGTTGTCCAGGTGATGCCGTCGAACGATTTGATAATTTTTTCATTCCGGCCGACGGCAATATATTGGCTTCCGTCACAGGTAACGCTATACAGATCTTGGCCGGTGTCGGAGTCCTGCGCATAAAAATTGACGGCATCCTGAGATGTGAGAATCGTCCCTTTTGCTCCGACAGCCACAAACTGATTTTTTCCGTAAACAA
The DNA here is from genome assembly GCA_003597945.1 of Desulfobacteraceae bacterium. Classification (GTDB taxonomy): domain Bacteria; phylum Desulfobacterota; class Desulfobacteria; order Desulfobacterales; family Desulfosalsimonadaceae; genus SURF-33. The sequence continues at coordinate 26,630 of QZJS01000048.1, forward strand.
CATCAAAAAGATCCTTTTCAACCGGCGAATAAACGGAAGACCATGCCGCGCCATGGTCTGAAGTAAAAATCGCGCCTTTTTTACCCACAACCACATACTGCCCCGCTCCCCATCCCACACCCAGAAGATTTTGAGTTATGCCCGCTTTCACGGTTTCCCAATGCATGCCGTTAACCGATCTTAGAATTGTGCCCTCTTTGCCCACGGCCAAAAAACCATCATCTCCGAATGCCACATCAAACAATGTTTTTTTGGTTTCGACATCAATAAACGCCCATGCCCCGGAATTGGTCGAACGGACAATTTCTCCCCGCTCCCCGACGATGATATAAATTCCATCCCCATAGACTGACCCGTAAAGAGTTCTGGTTGTATCAAGAGACTGCGCAAACCAGTTTGCGGTATCGATGGAGGTAAAAATAATCCCACTAGTGCCGGCTGTCAGCCAGATGCCGTTTCCAAAACATACGGTTTGCAACGATCCAGCGCCATCCCTGTATTGTTCGTAAAACTCTTCACTGTCCGCCGAATTGCTGATGAGATAATCCTGTCCCACTGCCACAAAGGCACCGTTGGCATATTCGATTGCCAACAATTTCATCTTGGTGGAATCATCATCATCATCGCTATCGCACCCGGTTATCAATAATAAAACAATAATCATCGACGCGCCCAGAAAAAGATACCGAATATTTTTGAAACAAATGAAATCGTATCTCATGCTTAATTTTCACCTCAATGACTGAAAGTTTTAGAAGAAGAAGATACAGTTTTTATTTTTTCAAAAATATGCTTTAAAATCAAGATCGAATATGGTTTTGTCAGATTAGCAAATTTGATTTTTCCCGACAATTTGTAAATTTTTTCGATAAAATTGTCGAATTTGAGCTAACACACTTTAATGAATGGTTGCGTTTTTTCTGGCGACGATCCAGGATCGTTGAATCGGGTCGTTGGAAGGGGGGGAATATATCGGCATGTGCCACCTCAACGGGGGTTTCGCTGAGAGGTGCCGCTATGGTGCACTCCGGGGGCCTATATCCGGGAGACATGATAGCCCCGCATGGTGCATACAGACCCCGGTAAAGGTATATTTGCCAAGTCCCAGATTACCATTGCAACCTAGAATCGGTTCAGGTATTAATAGGGCAATAATATCCAAGTAAAACATAGTTTTACCTCAGGGTGTTCAAGCATTCCGGAAATTCAAGGAGATTCTACTGATTTTTATCGGGGAGCCATGCTGGTATCAAGACCTGTGCCCGATTAATTTACTGACCTTGCCATCCCCTGGAGATCGCTATGACGGATGAAAAGAAAAACAATCCCCGATCCCATTCCAACGCGTTTCTACATCCCGACCCTGAACAACTGCGCGAACAAGCAGAGCAAAAGGCCAAAGACATGCCCCTTCACGATTTAGACACCATGTCGCGTGAAGAAATTCAACAACGGTTTCATGAATTGCACGCAAAGCAGATCGAGGCTGAGCTGGAAAATGAGCAGTTGCGCTGCCAGCTTGAAGAAAGGGACAATCATGCTGTCCTGTTCAGGATCGTCACCGAACATATGCTGGATATGGTCACACTGACCGATATGGAAGGCAACTTCACTTTTGCCGGAAACGCCCATGAGCTTCTGGGTTACGAGCCTGGGTTTTTGATCGGAAAAAATGTGATGGATTTTGTTCACACTGAAGACCTCCCGCTTATAGCAGCGGAATTCAATGAGTCTGTTGCATCGGTGCTACCTCGTAAAGTTGACTATCGCTACCGATGCGAAGACGGGTCCTACCTCTGGCTTGAAACCGTGGGTAATTTTATCAAAGATGAAAATGGCGTCCCTCAAAAAATCATCTTCAATTCAAGGGATATTACCGAGCGCAAGCGGGCGGAGGAGGAGCTGAGAAACGCGGAACGGCATCTCCGATCCACGGTGGACGGGCTGTCGGCCCATATCGCGGTGGTCGACGAGCACGGTGAAATCATCCTTACCAACAAGGCGTATCGCGATTTCGGGGAGCGGAACGGTATCGAGCCACACGCCGTTTCCGAGGGGACCAATTACCTCGCAGTCTGTGATACCGCATCGGGCGAATATTCCGAGGAGGCCAAGCCCTTCGCCGAGGGTATCCGGGAAGTGCTTTCGGGCAAGCGACAGTCCTTTGAGCTGGAGTACCCGTGCCATTCACCGGATGAGAAACGGTGGTTCATCGGGCGTGTTACGCCATTCGCCGGCGAAGGCCCTCGGATAGTGATTATCGCCCATGAGAACATCACCGAACAGAAACGCGCTGAGGATCGACGACAAGAAGGGTTCGACCTGCTCAAAAAACTAGCTCGTCTTGTACCTGGTGTGATTTACCAATACAGGTTGTACCCGGACGGACGCTCCGCTTTTCCGTATTCAAGCCCAGGTATGCACGACATCTATGAGGTGACGCCCGAAGAAGTCCGTGAAGACGCCTCTGTGATTTTCGGACGCATACATCCCGAGGACCGCGATCGTGTGGCGGAAGCCATTTTCGAATCCGCTCGAACGTTGAACACATTCCATTGTGAACTCCGAGTTATTTTACCCAAACAAGGCCTGCGTTGGCGCTGGTCCCAAGCCCATCCCGAGCGGACAGAGGATGGAGGCACCCTCTGGCATGGAATCATACTGGATATTACAGAGCGCAAGCAGGCAGAGCAGGCATTAGCCGAAAGTGAAACCCGCTTTAAAGCACTCCATAACGCGTCTTTCGGGGGAATTGGCATTCATGACCAGGGGATTATTCTGGAGTGCAATCAGGGTCTTTCAGAGATGACCGGCTACCAGTATTCAGAGCTTATCGGAATGGACGGACTTTTGCTGATCGCTGAGAGATCCCGTGAAGCCGTAATGAATAATATCCGGACTGGTTATGAAAAACCGTATGAAGCATTCGGATTGCGCAAAAACGGAGAAGAGTTCCCCCTGCAGTTGGAAGCCCGCAATGTGCCATACAAAGGGAAACAGGTTCGAACCGTTGAATTCAGGGACATCACCGAGCGCAAGCGGGCCGAAGAACGGCTTCGAATAAGCGAGGAAAAATACCGCAATATTTTCGAAAATATGCAGGATGTTTATTATGAAACATCCCTTGATGGTTTGATTCTGGAGATCAGTCCCTCCATTGAGGCGATTTCCAGCGGCCAATATCGCCAGGCCGACCTTATCGGTCGGCAGATGCTTGATTTCTATGATGACGCGGAAGAACGAGACAGGCTGATTACAAAATTGCTGGAAACCGGCAGCTTCTCGGATTTTGAAATTTTGCTCCGCAACAGGGATGGTTCTCTATTGCCCTGTTCAATTTCCGCCAAATTATGGCGGGATGACCAGGGAAATCCGGTCAAAATCATTGGCAGCATGCGCGATATCACCGATCGCAAGAAGGCGGGGGCGGAGCGGGAGAAACTCCAGGCTCAGCTCACCCAGGCCCAGAAGATGGAGTCGGTCGGCCGGCTGGCGGGCGGCGTGGCGCATGATTACAACAACATGCTTTCCGTGATTCTCGGATATACCGAAATGGCCATGGACCAGGTGGACCCGAAAGACCAGCTGTATGCCGACCTGATGGAAGTTTACAATGCCGGGAAACGGTCCATGGACATCACCCGGCAATTGCTGGCTTTTGCCAGAAAGCAGATTATCAGCCCCGTCGTGATGGACTTGAATGAAGCGGTGGATGGAATGCTCAAGATGCTGCGTCGCCTGATCGGAGAGGATATCGATTTTGCCTGGGAGCCCGCCATTCGTCTATGGCCGGTGAACATGGACCCCTCCCAGATCGACCAGATTCTGGCCAACCTCTGCGTCAATGCCAAGGATGCCATTTCCGGAGTGGGGAAAATCACCATTGAAACGGAAAATATAACACTTGACGAATCCTATTGCGCCGAGCATGCCGGATTTATACCCGGTGACTTCGTGATGCTGGCGGTCAGCGACAACGGCTGCGGCATGGACAAGGAAACCATGGAACAGATTTTTGAGCCGTTTTTCACCACCAAAGAGGTGGGAAAAGGAACCGGTTTGGGTCTGCCTATGATTTACGGAATTGTCAAACAGAATAACGGTTTTATCAATTGTTACAGCGAACCGGGCAAAGGAACGACTTTCAGGATTTATCTGCCGCGTCACACCATTGAAACAGATGAGGCTATCACGGAGGTTAGTCACGAAGAAGTTGCCTTTGGCCAGGGGGAAACCCTACTTTTGGTGGAGGATGAGCCCGCCATCATCAAGATGTGCCAGACCATGCTGGAAAAACTCGGCTATAATGTGTTAATAGCCCATGCCCCGGATGCGGCTGTAAATTTGGCTTCAGAACATTCCGGAATAATCCATCTGCTGATGAGCGATGTGGTCATGCCGGGAATGAACGGCCGCGATCTGGCCGATAAATTAAAGGCCATCCGGCCGGGTATCCGCGTCCTGTTCATGTCCGGCTACACAGCCAATGCCATTGTACACCACGGGGTGCTGGACGAAGGCGAGCATTTCATCCAGAAGCCGTTTTCGATGAAAAAATTATCAGTTAAAGTGCGCAAGGCATTGGAAGGTGGCAAAAGCTCATAGCAATGATTTTAAGGACAAATAAAATGACCAAGCAGAAGAAAAAACCGGGACGTGATATCGAAAAGCATTACACCCAACAGCAATTTGGAATCAAACTGCGCCGTCCGGCCGACCGCATTGAACAGGGCAAGACCTTTTGCATTCAGGTTGCCGGCGATACAAATAGTCGTGAGCAGTAAACCTGTTTTCGGCTGAATAAAAAAACAGGGGGGCAAGCACAGCCTTGCTCCCCTGTTTCTCAAGGGGGTGATTTTCAAGCTTGTCGTGTATGAGAGATACCTCTACCGTCAAGCATTACTGGGGCAGTTGCGCTCCGATATCCGCCTTTGCGCCGAAAAGCTTCAGGGCATCTTCTCTGGGATACCGGTTGGCAAACATCGAAACCT
>QZJS01000114.1 GCA_003597945.1 Desulfobacteraceae bacterium
ATGTTGGAACCCAGGAAACCCGGAATCATGATGGCCCGGCCCATGCAGACAAGCTTGGTATAGGGCGCGCCCAGGGCCAGTGCCTTGAAAATGCTGTCTTCTAATGCAAACCCGCCGGCAAAGGACATATCCACCACCCGTTGGCCCTTGGCCGCCAGGATGCTGGCGTATTCATAAGCCTTTGAATGCAGATGGATGGACGGTACACCCCAGCTCTGCATCATGTTCCAGGGGCTCATGCCGGTGCCGCCGCCGGAACCGTCGATGGTCAGCAGGTCGCATCCGGCTTCCGAGGCGAACTTGATGGCCATGGCCAGCTCTTCCATGCCGTAAGAGCCGGTTTTCAAGGTGATGCGGTTAAACCCGATTTTTCGCAGGTAATCCACGCTGCTCATGAAATCCTCGCGCACCTTGGCCACGGTATCGATGTTTGTTCCGCCCAGCCGGCTGTGGCGGGCGAAGGATTTGATGGAGCCCTGTTTGAAGGCCTCCTGGACCTGGGGAAGGGTGGGATCGGGGTCCACCACGTAACCGCGGTCCTTGAGGAACAGCGCATAGTCCAGGCTGGTCACCTGGATCTCGCCGCCGATGTCTTTTGCGCCCTGGCCCCATTTGAGCTCGATGATGCATTTGTCGCCGTATTTGTCCACCACGAATTCGGCCACGCCGTTGCGGGTGTCTTCCACGTTGAGCTGGACGATGATGGCGCCGTAACCGTCATAATAGCGCAGATAGCCGTCGATGCGGCGTTCCAGTTCGGGAGACGACTTGATCTTGCCCTTCCGGTTCTTGCCGGTTCCGATTTTGGATTCCCGGTCCACGCCCACCACGTTCTCGCCGATGACCACCGGAATACCCACCAGTGCGCCGCCGATGGCGAACGAATCCCAATACTTGGCCGCCACAAAGGTCGAGCCCAAGGCGCCGGTCATAAGCGGGATGCGTGACTTGGTCTTGATCTGGTTGCCGAATTCGGTTTCCAGACTGACGTTGGGAAAAATGCAGTCATCCGGATCATTGGTCAGGCCCTTGGCCAGGCCGTGGGCCCCGTAGGCATATCCCTGGATCCGCAGGGCGTTGTAGGAAGCGCCCACATGGGTCGTATTGTTGGCGCCCGCCGTCACGATACCGAAACTTCTCGGGTAAAGCAGCTTGCGACCCACCAGGCTCGACAGCCATGTTTCACATTTGCCCATGCAATCGGCCCGGCAAAGGGTGCAGAGACTCGATTCGGCCGGATTGCCGCGATTGGTGGTGCCTAAAACGTCATTGCTCTTTTCAAACCGCATGTTGGTCCTCCATGGCATATTTGGGTTTTAACGGATTGCCGCGCCTTGCCGATTTATAAGATGGCGGCGCTTTTACTTTGCCTTCTAACGAAAACGCATTCTTTTGAATAAAAATATTTTTAATATAAACAGGCAATTAAAAAACTACTGCCTGACGCAAAAAAAAACGCCTCTTCCCCTTTACGGAGAGAGACGTCTTTGTCTTTTTAATTTAAAACCGGCACGCCATTGTGCAAGTCAGTGACAGCTAATAGTCGCACCGCCAAAAGATGTCAAGTTTTTTTTCAAAACGGTTTTTTCACAAACAGGGCTGCAACGCTGCCATTGGGCCTCAGATGAGGTTTGGAACAGCTTCTAGTAAAGATCCTCGGAGAGCAGCACGGCTTCGGCCACCTGGCGCATGGATTTTCGCGAATCCATGCTCCGTTTCTGCATCCAACGATAAGCGTCGTCGGGCTTTATCTTCAGACGGCGCACAAGGATTTCCTTGCTGCGCTCAATGATCTTCCGGGTTTCCAGTTCCTCCTGGATGACCTTGGTTTTAACCACCAGCTCGGCGTTGAGAATGGCCAGGGCCGCCTGGTTGGCCACGGTAATGATAAGATTGACCTCGGTTTCGGAGAAAACATGATATTCCGACGTGAAACAATTGAGCACACCGATGACGTTATCATCCCGGGTCCGCAACGGCACGCCGGCCATGGATTTAAGCCCCAGGCGGCGGGCCATTTCCTTTTCCTTGAACCGGGGTTCGGCCAGCACATCGTAGACAATCAACGGTTTATTGGTGCTGACCACGTATCCCACCACGCCCTCGTTCATGTCAAGAACCCGATCCTTGACGTATTCCGGTTCAATGGCCTGGGTTGCCTTGAGGCGGATCTTTGGCGGCTCGATATCCTCATCCACCAGCCAGAGCGAACAGATCTCCACGCCGGTGACCTTTGCGGTGACCATCACGATCAGCTTGAGGATCTCCTCCAGATAGAGATCGGAATTAATGGCCCGGCTGATATCCATTAATCCTTTGATGTATTTGTCGACGCTTTCAGCGTTAATGCGTTCCATAACGATTATGAGGTCAACTCCCCCTTGATGTTTTCATAAACCCTCGGATTGGTGCAAACCTCGTAATAGGCCTGATCGGTATACCGCACTACGCTGAGATCTTTAGGCAGAATTTCGGGAACCAGCGCCTCACGTATCACCAGCCGCTGGTAGTTTCCGGCCAGTGTCGGATACGTGCCGGTGTGTAATGTCAGCGGTTCCGGGCAGACATCGGGCATTTTGCACGCAAACCGCTTCAGATGAATTTCCCTGGACAGTTTGGCAAAGCCCTCCGGCGCCAGCTCGATGCCTTTGACGTTGTATCGGAACAACGCGTAATCGGAAAGCAGTGATGCCGCGGCATCCTGAACCGGCTTGAAAAGATAGACATTAAACGGCGGATTGGTTTTTGTCAGTCGCTCCCGGAGGAACCGGTTGCAGCCGGACAGCTGATCCGCAACATTAATGGCCGGCGATATCATAATCTGGTGTTCGCCATCATAAAAGAAGGTCGGCGGCGCATCAAGAAAACCGATGCCGATGCCCAGCTCCAGGCTCGGCAGGTTGTTGTTTAAATTATGAACATTGTATTTCTTGACGATATTTAAAATATTGATGGCCAGTCCGCAGGCCCGGGCCACCCCGTACCAGCGGCCGGGCATGCCGTCATGCTCGAAAATCGCCAGAATGGCGGCATCGCCTTCAATAAAAATCTTGGCCGCGCCGTAAATGGCCAGGATCTTGCTGATGGGGTCAAAAAAATTGAGGCTGAAACTCGAGGCGGGATTGAGATTTTCATCTTTCATCCGGGCCACGATTTCCGAAGATCCCCGGATATCGGCCTTGATCACGGCATGATTGATAATAGGCTTGGTTTCGATGACCTCTTCATAGGAAAGCAGGAATTCATAAAGGGTGTGATTCTCCCGGGAAAGCCTGATGATTTTTTCATCAACCGCGAGATTGATGCTGTCGGCCGCTTCCCGGATCAGGTTGAAATTATCCAAATCCCTGTGATACCGGACGAAATCCTTCAAAAATCGGATCAGCAACTGTTTTTGAAGCGTTTTCGAAGTGCTTCGAACGTCTCTGATGGTGCGGTGCAGCAGCGACAGGGGAATCGATTTTCCGTAATATTTCTTGAATCGGGAAAGTTTTCGGATGGTATTTTTCCTGGCCTTGGGTACCACGATGTATTGAAGAAATTCCTGGGGGGAAAGGGGCGGGCAATAATGCTGGAAAACGGACTGCATCTTGTAGGCGGCCACAATGCCGTCCATCATTTTCTCCTGGCTGATCTTTTTATAAAGCAATCCCAGAACCCGCTCCTGGAGTCGGGCCTGCTTCTTGAGCCAGTCGATTTTCGGACGTCCGGCTTTGGCTTTTTCCAGCTTTTTGATGGTTTCACGGGTTTGAAAGCAATCAAACAATTTCTCGATATTTTCTAAATATTTGATCCAGCCGTCGATGTCCGCATCGCCCCCCCGCCTTGAAACCGATTCCGCATCCGCCCCGGAGCGCTTCAGTCCGTCACCGGCTGGCGATGCCAGAAGATCACTCAGAAACACGGCAAGAAGGTTATGGAGGCTGTCGTAATTAACCGGGTCCTCCAGGCGATGTCCCAACAGAACGTAATTTTCCATCAGAAAAAATCCGTCTGAATGGGACGCGGCCTGCAGGAGCGGATTGGTGAAAACCTCTTCCGGCAGAATGGCGCTTTCGCCGAAATTAGACACCCGAAGTGCCTTGAGATCTGCCTGAACCGCAATGAAATATTGAAAAATCTCGGAACCGGCAGCCAGAAGAATGTTATTTTTCCGATGAATAATAGATGTCATCTCTTCCCGCAGCCTCAGGGTGGTCTCCACCTGCTGGGATATCTCCTGCTTGCGGATCACCGTCTTGAAATGCTGGAGAGCTTCCTCGTATTGATGCTGTATTTCTTCGGTCAGAAGTTTCACCAGGGCGGTCTGGGCCAGATAATCGATCTGGATTTCATAGAGGGATTTGGCCATGTTGATTCCCTCCGTGGAAATTTCGGCGCAGAGTCTTTTAAATTCGGCGATTTCCCCGGACCAGTTGAAATCCGCGGCTACGACAAACAAAGGAGAAGCCTGGGCATGCCGGATGATCAGTTCGAAAATAATGCGCCGGGCCGAAATCCGAAAATCCGGACTGACATGCACATCATAACGCACGTTGTCGACCCCCAGCTTAAGGCGATGCAAAGGAAGTTCAACGGCGTATGATCGCAATTTGAGCGTTGAGATATCCGGTTTTCGAAAAAAACTCAGCATGGAGCGGTCATGCACCTCACAAGGTGTTTTTTAGCTGCGCCCCGGCATCCGTTGCAAGCCGGGAACCATCAATAGGAATGTTTTGAGGACGGAAATGTGCCTGCTTCCACCTCGCCGATGTATGCCTTCATTCCTTCCAGTGCGATTTCACGAATCGCCGCATATTGTTTGACGAATTTGGCCACATGGCCGTACCGCAGCCCCAGAAGGTCATGAAGCACCAGAACCTGGCCGTCGCAGTCGGGACCGGCTCCGATGCCGATGGTCGGAATCGAAAGCGTCCGGGTGATGTCGCCGGCAATATCGGCTGGAATGCCTTCCAGAACCACGGAAAACGCGCCGGCGGCCTCCACCTCCCGGGCATCGGCCATGAGGCGGTCCGCGTCCCGCTGCACCCGGTACCCCCCCATCTGGTGAACGGATTGGGGAAGCAGCCCGATATGGGCCTGGACCGGAATCCCGATATCGGTCATTGCCCGGATCACGGGGCACACGGCCGCGCCGCCTTCCAGCTTCACGGCCGCGGCGCCGGCTTCCTTTAAAAACCGGCCGGCATTGGCAATAGCCTCGGGCATGGATGTCTGATAGGAGAGAAAAGGCATGTCCGCGATCACCATCGCCCGTTCAGCAGCCCGGGCCACCATGCGGGTGTGGTAGACCATTTCATCCATGGTCACGGCCAGGGTGTTTTCATATCCCTGGACCACCATGCCCAGGGAATCGCCCACCAGAAGAACATGAATGCCCGCTTCATCGGCGATTTTGGAAAAAGGATAATCATAGGCGGTCAGGACCGCGATCTTTTTGTTCCGCTGCTTCATTTCAGACAGGGTTCGTAGGGTCACCCGTGAAGGCATGGCGCTGCTCCTTGACGACAATTTTAGCGATATGGAATATTAAAATGTTTTTGGGCCGGACGCATATCCGTATTGACTAAGCTGATCGTTTTACATATGAATAACCGATTATACCGATTTATCAGGTAAAAACCTTTCCAGCACCAAAACAGTATAAAAAAATTTATCAGTAATTGCAAACAGTAAAATCGCGGGCCGCATGCGCCTTGCCCGAAAACGGAAGTATTGCCGAAAATGATACAACTGGTCAGAGGTTTCCGGGACATTCTGCCCGATGAAGTGGAATCCTGGAAACATATTGAAAATATTGCCGCCGGTCTTTTTACATCCTTCGGGTTCCGGGAGATACGGACCCCGATTCTTGAAAACACGGCCCTGTTTCAGCGCAGCATCGGAGAGCATACCGATATCGTTGAAAAGGAAATGTATACGTTTCCCGGCTCCAGGGACGCCATGCTGACCCTTCGGCCCGAGGCCACCGCGTCCGTGGTGCGGGCCTATATCCAGCAGCGGCTTTATGCCGTAGATCCTGTGCAGAAGCTGTATACCATCGGCCCCATGTTCCGGCGGGAACGGCCGCAAAAAGGCCGGTACCGGCAGTTTTACCAGATCAACGCCGAGGTTTTCGGTATTGCCTCGCCCCTGATGGATGCCCAGTTGATCGTCATGCTCAATCACCTGTTTGCAGCGTTAGGCATCTCCGGGCTGTCCATCCAGCTCAATTCCCTGGGATGCCCGGCATGCCGGCCGGATTTCAAAACCGCCCTGTCGGACCGATTGAAAGCCGCGGACGGCCTTTGCGGCGACTGCCTGCGCCGTCGGGAAACCAACCCCATGCGGGTGCTGGACTGCAAGGTCCCGTCCTGCCAGGCGGTAATCGCGGACGCGCCGGTCATGGCCGATTATCTCTGCGATGACTGCGCCCGGCATTTTCAGGCCGTAACCGGCGCTTTAGACGGCCGCAACATTGCCTATGTCATCAATCACCGGCTGGTCCGGGGGCTTGACTATTATTGCCGCACGGCCTTTGAGTTCCAGACCACCGAACTGGGCGCCCAGAATGCCGTTGCCGGCGGCGGCCGGTACGACGGTCTGGTGGCGGCCCTGGGCGGTCCGGCCCAGCCGGCCATCGGATTTGCCGTGGGCATGGACCGGCTGGTGGAATTGCTGCATCTGACCCGTCCGCCAAAAGCGATGGCCCCGGATCTGTTTATCGCCGCCATCGGGGACCGGGCCGCGACCATGGCTTATGACTGGTCCTGCGATCTTTCCCTTGCCGGCGTCAAAACCGAAATCGATTTTTCCGGCAAAAGCTTAAAGGCCTTGATGAAACGAGCCGACCGGCTCCAGGCCCCTTATGTTCTCATCGCCGGGGACCAGGAACTCGATGCCGGGGCCGTGATCGTCCGGGACATGAAAACCAAGGCCCAGGAATCCGTTCCCATGGACCGGATAGTCGGGCATGTCCTGAAATTGATTGACCCAAAAAACTAAGGGTTGGAAATAAAAAATAATAAAATCGAAAGTTGGATTCAAACATCAAATAACCATCGCGACTGATTTCATTTAATAACAGAGGAGTTTCAAACGTGACGGAACCATTGGGAGACATGCGCCGGACCCATCATTGCAATGAACTGGGTGCGGACAACACCGGCAGGGAAGTGGTGCTCATGGGATGGGTGCAACGGCGCCGGGACCATGGGGGAGTGATTTTTATCGATTTACGGGACCGGAACGGGATCACACAAATCGTATTTAATCCGGAATACAACCCGGAAATTCACGACAAGGCCCACGATATCCGCAGCGAATTCGTACTGGCCATCCGTGGCAAGGTGACCCATCGGCCCGAGGGCATGATCAACCCGGCGTTAAAAACCGGTGAAATCGAGGTGATGGTCTCGGAGCTGAAAATATTGAACCGGGCCCAGACCCCGCCTTTTCAGATCGAAGACAAGGTGGACGCGGCCGAAAATATCCGGCTTCAGTACCGCCACATTGACCTGCGCCGGCCGGAAATCCAGAAAAACATCATCCTGCGGCACCGGGCCGCCGCGACCATCCGGACCTATCTCAACGCCGGCGGGTTTTTAGATATTGAAACCCCGGTTTTAACCAAAAGCACGCCGGAAGGGGCCCGGGATTACCTGGTGCCCAGCCGGCTCAGCCCGGGCATGTTTTATGCTTTGCCCCAGTCGCCCCAGTTGTTCAAGCAGTTGTTGATGATCGCCGGGTTTGACCGGTATTACCAGATCGTCCGCTGCTTCCGGGATGAGGACCTGCGGGCCGACCGGCAGCCGGAATTCACCCAGGTGGATCTGGAGATGTCTTTTGTGGGCGAAGACGATGTCATGGCCGTGGCCGAAGGGCTGGTGGCCGCGGTGTTCAAGGAAGTGCTCGGCGCCGATATAAAAACCCCGTTTGAGCGCATGACCTACGCGGACGCGGTGGGCCGGTACGGACTCGACAAGCCGGATCTGCGGTTCGGCCTTCCCCTGGCCGATATCACCGATATCGCCGGGGCCTGCGGGTTCAAAGTGTTCGCCGATGTGGTGAAAAACGGCGGCATCGTCAAGGCGCTAAATGCCAAGGGATGTGAATCTTTTACCCGCAAGGAAATCGACGATCTCGCGCCGTTTGTGGCGGTATATAAGGCAAAGGGCCTGGCCTGGATCAAGGTCCGGGAAAACGAATGGCAGTCCCCCATTGCCAAGTTTTTTTCCAGCGAGGAAAAACAGCGCCTTGCCGAACGGATCGACATGGCGCCCGGGGATCTTATTTTTTTCGTGGCCGACCAGCCCAACATCGTCAATGACGCCCTGGGAAACCTCCGGAATCACTTGGGGAAAAAGCTCGGCCTGATCGACGAGAAACAATTCCGCTTTTTATGGGTCACCCATTTCCCCCTGCTGGAATATGATGAAACCGAAAAACGCTATCAGTCCATGCACCATCCCTTTACCTCGCCGGTGGAATCGGATTACGACAAGCTGGACACCGATCCCCTGGCCGTGAGTTCCCGGGCCTATGACCTTGTCTTGAACGGCTCGGAAATCGGCGGCGGCAGCATCCGTATCCACCAGAAGGACCTCCAGGTGCGGGTGCTGCGCACCCTGGGCATGAAGCCGGAAGAATATGAGGAAAAATTCGGGTTTCTGCTCAATGCCCTTGATTCCGGGGCCCCGCCCCATGGCGGCCTGGCCTTCGGATTCGACCGGCTCATGACCATCCTGTGCGGCGGAACATCCATCAGGGACGTGATCCCCTTCCCCAAAACCCAGAAAGGGACCTGCCCCTTAACCGGCGCGCCCTCACCGGCCGGCCGTGCCCAGCTAAAGGAATTATCCCTTAAAACCGATCTGGAATAGGGATTCGATCAAGTTTATGCTTGACATCAACAAAATTTGAATTTATTGAGGTAACTCTTGATCCTCGGTAGCTCAATGGCAGAGCGGGTGGCTGTTAACCACTAGGTTGCAAGTTCAAATCTTGCCCGGGGAGCCAACGCTTTTAACTCCGCCGAAACCCGGCGGTTTAAATATATAAAACAAAACCCGCGGGTCACCCCCGCGGGTTTTGTTGTTTTTGCCCATCGCAACATGTTTCATGCCCCGTCCATCGCCCCGGCAATGGTTAAAAAGGTGATATCATGCCGCAGTCTCTTGGAATGAAGAAGTTCCGGTTTCTCCTGGCCGCCGTGCTGCTGGCCTGTCTGTTTGCCTGCGCCGGCGCGCCTCCAACGGTAAGCCAACCCGAGCCGATCCCCCTGACGGTTCTTTTTTTCAATGACCTGCACGGCCATCTGATGCCTTTTGAAATCAAGAGCGAAAACGGGGTGGAAGAAGTGGGCGGCATCGCTCGCATGGCTACCCTGATCCACCAAATCCGAGAGGAAAACCGCCATAAGCGGGCGCGCACGCTGGTGCTGGCGGCCGGCGATATCCTTCAGGGCACGCCCATGTCCACGGTTTTCAAAGGCGAACCCGACATCAAGTGCCTCAATGCCATGGGAGTGGATGCCATGACCGTGGGCAATCATGAATTCGACTTCGGATTCGACAATTTCCTAACCCTTAAAGGCCAGGCCGCCTTTCCATTTCTGAGCGCCAATATCATCATCAAAGACAGCGGCCGCCTGTTATGTCAGCCGGCATTGGAGGTGATCCTGGACGGCCATGTGATGCTCACCGTCATCGGCGTTACCACCCAGGAGCTGCTGACCACCACCCAGGCGGATAATGTGGCCACGCTGGACGTGCGCGATTCCGTCGCCGCCGTTGCCGACATTTATAACCAGGCCGCTCAGCGCGGGCCGGTGCTCCTGCTCTCCCACAGCCGCCAGGAAACCGACCGCCGGATTGCCAGGGCCCTGCCCGATCTGACCGCCGTCATCGGCGGCCACGATCAGGTTCTCTTGTCGCCCTACGGCATCGAGGGGCGTGTTCCCATCTTGCAGGCCTTTGAAAAGGGGCGCTACCTGGGCCGCCTGGATCTGCGCATCGATCCGGTTACCCGGCGGGCCACACTCATCCATGCCGACTACATCAAAGTAACCGCCGATATCGCGCCGGACCCGGAGATCGACGCCATCGTAAACGATTACCATGCGCGGCTGGGGCAGCAATTCAAGGAAGTCATCGGCCGGTGCGAGACTTTTCTGGATGGTGAACGGGAACGCATCCGTTATCAGGAGACCACTTTAGGCAATTTCGTCACCGATATCATGCGCGCTTATACCGGCGCCCAAATCGCCATGATCAACGCCGGGGCCTTGCGGGCCAGCATCAGGGAAGGCCCCGTCACCGTGGAAGATGTATTCAAAGCCATGCCCTATGACAATGAACTGGTGCGCATGGAGCTGACCGGCGCTGAGATCCGGCAGGCCCTTCAACGGAGCGTGCGCGGCGATAAGGGGGGCGAAGACGGCGGTTTCCTGCACGTGGCCGGCATCGCCTTTGATGTGCGGGGCCGGACACCCGAAAATATCAGGGTAGGCGCACAGGGGCGGCCCCTGGAACCGGATGCCGTCTATTCGGTGGTGATCCCTGATTTTCTGGCCTCCGGAGGCGATGCCCATGTCGTTTTCAAGGACAAGCCGCAAATCAAAACCGGGTCGCCGTTACGGGAACTGATCGTCGATACCATCCGGCAGCAAAAGGTCATCACAGCGGCCACCGAGGGCCGCATCCGCCGTTTGGAATAACGGAGTTTCCGTTAAACGGTCCAAAACAGCTTCATGGCGTTATGCCCAAACTTTCGTCCGGTATGATCTGCCCGTGTTCAGCACCCACGAACCCGTTCCGCACGGCGTCAATGAAACGGACCTGTTCCGCATCTTGAACTTACAGGCTTTCTATGCTTTTAATCAACTCATTGGCGATATTGGAACTTTCAATACGCATGATACTTTCCTGGGCGCTGCCGTAACTCAAAAGGTTGATACTGCCATACCAGATTATTTTTTGGTCCATAATGGCGAATTTCTGATGTATATTGGATTTAAAGACAATCTTTATGCCGTTGTTCTTCAACAGATCTTGCAATCCATGCAGCACAGCGGCTCCGTCGGGGTTGAAGTCTTCTGATGGCCGGGTCACGACAATAACGCGGATATTTTTCTCAGCAGCGATTTTCAGATGATTCATCATCTGGATCGTGCGTCTTTTCCTGATAAACGGGCTTACAATCAAAATTTCTTTTTTTGCGGTACTGATATCCTGATTAAAAACAGGCAAAAAGCTGTCTTTATCAAAAATGATATCCAACGGCGTATCCGCTAATTCTTCGCCTTTTGCTTTGTATCCCATTGAAGCGTAGCCGCTGAGCCGCTTTTGGTACATCCTCTCCAGCATCTTTACGTGAATATCCACATAGTCATAGATCCGAACCTCTTTTTTCGTTTTGAACAGTCGGTGAAGCCTCCCGGCATATTGCTGGAGTGTGCCTTTCCATGATATCGGCATGGCTAAAAACAGTGTATCTAATCGCGGCTCGTCAAAACCTTCCCCGATAAAATGACCGGTTGCCACCAGTATGATATTTTTGTCGCCAGGAATCGTGGTGAGGCGTTGAAATATCTCCCGAGTTTGTTTTCTCCCCATGCCGCCTATGAGTAACTCGACATCCGGAACCTCTTCCTTTAATTTATTTGCAAGAAATTCAACATGGGCGGTTCTGAGAGATAATACGAGACAGTTTCTGCCTTGGTGATAATTTTTCAATACATCTTCGATAATCTGCTGATTCCTGAAATCGTTATCCGCGATTTCGGCATATAATTCCTGAATGGATAAATCTTTTCCGTCTCTATCTAAAGGAATCCTCAAAAATGTAAACCGAGGAACAATATAATGGGCAAAAGGCCTTTTCTCAGCTTGTTTCTTGGGATTATCCCGATAGCGAACGGGACCGCAGTGCATGAACAAAATCGGATGATGCCCGTCTTTTCTTGCCGGTGTAGCGGTCAGGCCATAAACATATTTCGCATGGGCGGTTTTCAGAATTTGTTCATAGGTGACAGCTGATGCATGGTGACATTCATCGGCAATGATCATACCGTAATTTTTCACGCACGCCTTCACTTCTCCCTGTCGACTCAGCGATTGCATGATCGCGATATCCACAATTCCGCTTAAGCTGTTTTTGCCGGCACCCAATTGACCGATTACATTTATTTTTTTCTTTCTTCCCCTTTTCGTTGCGGTCATCGCCTGTTCCGGCAGTGGTTCTTTAACAACCAAGAATTCTGAGAGCTTATCTTTCCATTGCGACAGTAAATTGACCTTGTCTACCAGGATGAGAGTGTTTACTTTTCTTTCGGCAATCAGCTTAATCGCCACGATGGTTTTGCCGAAGGCGGTTGTGCCTGAAAGTATTCCGGTATCATGTTGCAATAGATTTTCGAGGGCCAAGGATTGTTCATCTCTCAGTTGGCCATTGAATGCCACATCAATCCTCTTCCCGCTGTAGGTTTTATCGATAAGCCGAATATCAACTCCGAGTGATTCTATTTCGCATGCCAGTTCAGACTCACAGCCTCTTGGCAAACACAGGTAATCTTTTGTTTCATCCGCACAGGAGACGACTCTCGGATGCCCATAGGTCGATAATCGCATGGCTTGGTGTCTGTAAAACATCGGATTTTTAAAAGAGGCGAGCCTTTTCAGCAGGTTCAACGCCCGCTGGGAAATCCCCGTTTTTGGAATAAACAGCATGTTGGCTTTGACAATGTCAAGTTGCCTCGGGAAATCAATTTTTTCCATCTTTACTTCGCTTATATGCCTTACCCAGGGTTTTTCTGAGGCATCTTCTTCATCGATTTTTAACGAGCCCAATTCAAGGCCGGGCGTAAGCTCTGATATGAGATCATCAAGACGGTCTTCGGAAATTTTTTTGATGGTGGATAAAAACGCCCATTGGTCAACATAGGATTCAAAATTTTCATCGATAAATTCACTGTTTTTATTTTCCCTGGCTGCTTTTTGCAATGGCAGGGCAATCAAATTGCCGAGGCCGCCTTTGGGCATTGTGTCCTGACTGGGAATGAACCGGTCATAGGATTTAAATTGAATTTCGTGCCTTCTGCCCATGGCGGAAGTCAGCAGGGCCGTGCCGAATTTACGCGCCAACGCCGCGGACAATGGATTTTCAAAGAAAAACCAGACATGGCCTCCCCTTCCGGATCGTGACCGTTCCACAGCCACTGGTATATTAAACGCGAGGCATACCTCCCTGAAAACAGAGACATCCTTTTGCCAGTCTGCTTCATCAAAATCAATGGCCAAAAACCAGCAGGTTTCATCCGGCAGCATGGGATAGATGCCGGCCACGATGTTTCCCCGCAGGTGATTCTCAATGACGTTTTCGTCCAAAGCGGCATATAATTTATTTTCACATCTGGAGCAGGGAATCTGGGGCTTGCCGCATATCCCTGTTTGCCATAGATTCAGGCAAACAGGCGAATAGCCTGATTTTCCTTTTTTGTTATTCTCCCACCGCTTTGCATAGACATCCTCACGTCCTTTAAAAAGCGACATGAACAGGCTGATCTTGGAGTGAATATCCGATCTGTTGTCCACATTTGAAAAGCGGCTCCCTTCGCCCGATTCATCTTGATGGATATTTCCTGCTTTGGCTTTTGCTGGGGAAGCGTTACGGGCAGCATCGGGTTCCGGCATCCCGAGTTGAGCTCTCAACCGGATGTTTTCTTTGGTTAATTGATTTACTTGTTCCAACAAAGCATTATATTTCTCAAGTAAATCCTGATAATCCATCTTTATACCCATGGACCAGGAGCAGACCATTTTTTGGGAGGAGACTTCCCCAAAACCAGATTCGATGCTATGGGGCCGAGGAATTTTTTCACTTGCATGACAATACTTTCAAATTCTGCAGGAACTTGATCTTGTTGGAGTTTTTTTCTGAAAGCATTCCATTGGATTTGTTTTATTGCGATGAACTCGTGTGAGAAGGCAACGATTTCATCCGGGAGTTCGGTCCCGCGTTGAAAGAGCGTCAACCTGATGGCTTCTGACAAGGTTTTCCCCTCAAATCCAAAATGACGGGAAAAAAGCCAGATATCATAAAAATCCTTCATCCGGCTATTCAATTCTCGGAGCTTCAGCATGGCTTCAAATTTTTCAGAGATCGAACTCTCGCGACTGTAACACAACAATCGAGGTGAAGGGAATCCCAGCATAGAAGGTAATTTTGACTCTTCAGGGCCGGGATGGATGATATCGCCGAATCCGATATCAATTTGCATATTCAAGCTCATTGTGTCGAGTTTTGCCGGGAACCAGATTCTTACTCCTTCATATTCGGCATCTTCGGTAATTCGCTCGGCAGTTATTTTTTTTGGGAAAAAAGATAAACCGTCAGGATCACTGTCAACGGATAGTATGTCGGTTATGATCGAAATCAGCAGAGACACATCACTATTTGTCCTGCCAAGCAGGTCAATGTCCATTGTTGTTCTGATTCCAGGGATTTCCCAAATCTGAAGCAATAAAGCCCCTTTAAGAATAAACCGGTTAACATGTTGAGATTGTGAGAGACGATACAGGAACCGTTCCATGGCGTAATATTGAACGATTTCTTGAAAAGGCCGGACATCGTTTCTCGATTTATTAAGCAGCCGTTGTCTTACGGATGCTGCGATATTTTTCAGCGGTTTTTGGGTCAAATTGTTGCCTCCAGATAAGGCGTCATAATATTTTTCACCCGACATATCCCGGCATAGGTAAGCAGCCTTTCGAGATTGAATTGTTTTCTGGATCGGTAAAGCCTAAGAGCTTCAAGGACAACCTCCATACCAATTTTATTACGAAACTTAAAGCAATCAGCCAAAGTCTTTTCGGGATTGTAGATTTTTACGGACACGCCATCAATCATGTGATCTTCGATGCCGGAATTATATGCTTCATCCGAAAATCTATGGGCCTGAATCGGCGGATAGTCGAGTGAAGGCATTCTTGAGTCCCTTGAGACCGCCACAGAAACGGCATGTGGAATCTGGGTGGTGATATTATGATAAGACAGGGCCGAAATGAGACAGATGACGGCATTGGGGAACCGAAGACTTACTGTAACCAGATCCGGGTTGGATAGCGGAGCCAGTTCCACCAGTCGATAAATACCTCTGCTAACTTGCTCTATGATGCCTTTGTCTCTGAGCGAATACAGCATATAGCGCGTAATGCCGTGTGCAAGTGCCTCACTCATCCGGAATTGGCCACCAAGCTTGCGGAATATTGCAATAGGAGCCTCTTTCATTGTCATCTCCAGACATATTGTTTCCATTTACTAATATATGGCAACAATATGTCTGATCCAGAGTTAAAAATCAAATGGATTTTACACATATCAGCTTCTTCTTACAAACCGTTTGACAGATTAATCAAATTTTGTATAAATTATGGCAATTTATTTCAATCAGACGGGTAAAGTTGGCTGGCCACACCCGGATTTCGAGGAACGGGCCCGCCAGTTCGTCACCACTATCTGGCGGGACTGGCTGACGGCAGAGGTGATATCCGGTCTTGATCTGAACGAACGACAGCAACAAGCCACGACTTACCTCAAAGTTCATGGGAGGATCACAAACAAGGAATACCAGGAATTGACCGGCGTGACGGATAGAACGGTTCTTCGTGAATTCAACGACTTGGTTGCCAAGGGTGTTCTGGAGAAAATCGGTAAAACCGGCCGGGGCACTCACTACATACTCAAGCGAAAAACCCGGCATAAACCCGACAAACCCGAATAATGCCATATGACAACAAAACCCGACATAAACCCGACAAACGGGACATGCCGTGTCCGACGGGGAAAATGCGCGGAAGGGCCAACTTTGCGTATGAAGATTTTAAGTTGAGCGACAGGAATCATGAAATCCGACAGAATTAAAAATTGGCCGAAAGCAGAGCGTCCCAGGGAACGGCTGCTGGCCGAAGGAACCGACAAGCTTACGGATGCCGAATTACTCGCCATTATCCTTCGTGTGGGCCAAGGCACGTTCAAGGAAGGGATACGGGGGCAGAACGCATCGGATTTTGCCCGTACCATCCTGAAAGAGTTCAAGAATCTCCGTGGCATTGATCGCGCCAAGGAAACATCCCCTGGGCTTCCCCAAAGGACATGAAAACAGATTTAATCAGCGACACAATCGATCATATTTCCGAAGATGCACTCAACTCAGGTGGTGTGCCGCTCATTCCTGAAGGATCTGTGCTGATCGTTGTTCGCAGCGGCATTCTGCAGCACACGGTCCCGATTGCCGTAAACACGGTTGATGTGTCCATCAACCAGGACATGCGCGCCCTTATCCCCAAGCCGGATGCGCCGGTCTCCGGAGAGTTTATCGCGGTGTTTCTAAAATGCTCCCAACATAAGCTGCTGTCCCAAGTAAAATGGAGCACCACCGTACAAAGCATAAACAAAGAATCCATTGAAATGGTTGAGATTCCGCTTCCTCCATTAACAGTTCAAAAGGAGCTTTTAGAAAGAGTAACGGCCCAACGCAACGCCGTGGCCGCTCTCAAAGCCGAAGCCGATGGGAAACTGAAAGGGGCCAGGGCGGATGTGGAGGCCATGATTCTGGGGATCAAACCGGTTCCGGCATCCCAATAATGGAGTTGTCGCACGAACTTCGGGAGAATATCGTATGGAAGCGGCCGACTGTTTTGATGCTGCTGAGCGCAATTTATCCGATGCCCGCCGGTATCTTGAAATTGGACAAGCCGTCAATTGGGTACCGGACAGACTGCAATCCGCAGTGCTTTGGGCCATGGATGGCTGGTTGTTGGCCAGGAATTTCGAGGTGAACCGTGGTCTGGGATGGGGCGCCACACAGCAGGCATTTTACAAGGCCGCCCCGCCGGAACTGTATGCGAAAGTGTCGCATTGTTATTCCAAGGCGCTTTCTCTGCAATATCAACTTGAAGGCGGTTTCGACCATGAAGAACCGATACCGCCCATGGATGTCTGGCTTGAGAGCGCGTTTAAATGTTTGGAAGAATCTGAAATAGCAGTCGATCTGTTAACTCAGGACGGGTTTGAATAGTTGACCGGATTCCGTGAAAAGCAGTTGCCGCCGATAAAACGGAATTGATCGGAAGGGCCGTAAGCGAATGTCTCGGTCGCCTTCCCGGCACACGTTGGCTCCATCGGGAAAAGAGGTAATACCCTTTAATGAGGGTAATAATAAGGGTAAAGTTATTATAACAGGGGTTTGTCATGAAGAAGAAAACGGATAAATCCGAATCCTTTGCGCTTTCTTTGGGCGACGAGCTGATAGCCGATTTGCGCCGGTTGATCATGGACGCCCGAAAAACGCGCTGCTTATGGCAAAGAAAATGTCGCCGCACTGCGGCGACATTTGGGATTATGGAAACCTTGCGGAGATTAGGCTGCCTGTGGTCGATCTTAAAATTCAACAACATTACGCTGAGCAGCACCGAGAAGTTCTTGATCGAATTTCAAATGCAAATGCTATACTCATACAAAGAAAGCGTGAAATTCAAAAAATGATCCTCGGCGTTAAGTCAGTGGAGGACATTTGATATGCCTCCATCACGCCAATCCATCGCATTTGAAGGCTACTTCGCAGAAGGCGTATTGGGTATCTTCAAAAACATCCGCGGTTTTGCCGATTTGCGGGATCTGGCGGCGATTTCGGTTCGTTACGATCTGAGTAATGGTGTTGAAAATGGATATTAGGGAGCTAAAAAAATTTGTATCTGCCGGCGAGTCGGAGACAGTGGAATTTAAAAAATCCACAGGTCAGTTGCGGCGGGCTGCCGAGACCCTCTGCGGCATGCTCAACGGAACCGGCGGCCGGGTGTTGGTCGGTGTCACGCCGGAAGGCCGCATCCTTGTTGAATCGATGGGGCGAGGTCGGGGCGCGGTTTACCGGCTGAGGAAGACGAATGAATAGCGAAGCTAATTGTGAAATAGCGTTGCGCTATTTTTTCGCTATTAAGCAAATAGGCTTACAAGTTCAGATTGAAACAAGTCCAATCCAATGCAAGATGGCGAAACATGGAAAATATCCTATAAATCAGGTATTTAAAGGCCCCCAATACGCATATATGTTTTGTTTGGAATTCAGTTGTAAAGGATTTCTTTACAACTGACGCCATTTTCCCAAAAAGGCCGTCTGGAGGCTCGAATGTAAATATCCGGACCCATACCGGCGGATAAAGGCTGAACTGAAACCATGAGCGAATACCAATACTACGAGTTTCTATCCATCGACCGGCCGTTGACGGCGGATGAAATGGCCGAACTGCGGGCGCTCTCGACGCGGGCCACGATCACGCCGGTCAGTTTCACCAACGAATATAATTGGGGCGACTTCAAGGGTGACCCACACAAGCTGATGCAGCGCTATTTCGATGCCCATGTCTATGTGGCCAACTGGATGACGGCCATTTTCATGGTCCGGCTGCCCATGGAGGCATTGACCCGAGAGACCACCAAAGCTGCGGCCGTGACTTACCTGTTGGATATCAAGCCCACCAAGACCCATTGGATCATTACCTGGAGCATGGAGGAGTCGGAAAACTACGACCGCTTCGGCATGGAGGACGGCCGCGGCTGGATGGCGCGTCTGGCCCCGGTGCGGGATGAACTGCTGCGCGGGGACCTTCGCAGCCTTTACATCGGATGGCTGCCGGCCGTAACCGGGGAGATGATGGATGACGATGAGATGGAGCCGCTATGCGTGAGCGGATTGGGAAACCTGACGGCCAGCCAGAAGGCGCTGGCCGAATTTCTGGAGGTGGATCCCGACCTTCTGGCCGGAGCCGGCATGGGCAGCCCGGCGGCGCAGGAGACGGAGGTTTCACGTCGGGAGATGGAAAAGTGGATCAATGCCCTGCCAAGAGAAGAGGTCAATTCGATCCTGAAACAATTGCTGGAGGGCAAGGGCCAGCAGGCCGAACGGTCCATCAGGAGCCGGTTTGCATCATGGCGGCGCGGCTTGCAGACGGGCGATACCGACGCACCCCGGCGTACGGTGGGAGAATTGCGGCGGAACGCCGAAAAGGCCCGTCTAATCCGGTTGGAAAAACAAAAACGGGATCGAAAGCAACGGGAGATCAAGCACCGCGAGAAACGCAAGGCTTACCTGAAGAATCTATCAGATGATTTTCCCAAGGCCTGGGCGTTGCTTAAAGAACCCGTCGAGCGCGGATCGGGGCGGGGGTATGACGAAGCTTGCCGCATACTCGTCGACATCGCCGAAGCCTATGACCTGTTTGCGACCAAAAAGCAATTTCAACAAGAATTCAAAAAGTTCATGGCGAGCCACCTGCGGCGCAAGGCGCTGATTCAACGCTTGGTGAAGGCCGGTATCTGGAAGGATCGAGTAAACGATTAATAGAATGACAAAAAAATTGAAACCGATATTCACGATAAAAAGCGCACGACTTATGGCAATGAAATTCTTGCGACACCATCACAAACGGTGCCTTGCCATGGAGGTGGTGACGCTATGATAACAAAAGAACTGCATATTTGATCTTGAATGACCACCGATAGACGGTTATGATAGCTGGAAAAAATTTGATGCCCGCTCATGAAGCATTTCAACCGTGATGATTCATGAGCGGGCGCAGCACGACATATTGAGATTGCGATGAACAAATCCATTGGACAGCTTGAAGCCGAAATCTGTGAAGCTGTAATAAAATTTGAAAAAGAATACATGGGCCGGGGTCCTCTGGAAACCAAAGCGTTTATCATCGACGATATCGTGCTGGTGCGGTTGAAAAACGTCCTAACCCAGGCTGAACTTAAGCTGGCCAACGCTCATGGCAGCAAGGACGGCCGTGAATTAATCAAGCGAATCCGGATCGCCCTGCTGGAACAGGGCCGGCCGCTGCTGGAAGCGGCGGTGGAAAAGATTTTAGACGCAAAGGTAAAAAGTCTCCATACGGATATCAGCACGGTGACCGGGGAAAGGGTGATCCTTTTTTCCCTGGAATCACCTTTAGGGAAGACCCGCAGCAACAAGGCAACATAATTGTGAATGAAATTTTTATTGACAATCCTGATAAACTGAATTTATATTGCTTCCTTCTGCTGCGAAAAGGGCGGTGATCGCAATTTTCGCGGAGGAATTTATCGGTCAAGATCGATAAGGTCTTAAAGTTGAAACGGACTCTTCGCCGGGGCTGAAGGGTGCGTATAAAATGTAAGGCCGCTGCTCGTTTTCATAAACGAGCAGCGGCCTTTTTTTTTGGCAAAATGCAAAAGGAGAAAACACCATGAAAATGCCCGCCAACTATTTGTTTCTAAGACAGGGAAAGGTTCGGGATGTCTATTCCGCGGGTGATGGGCGCCACCTTCTGATCGTGGCCAGCGACCGGATATCGGCTTTCGATCATGTGCTGCCCAACACCATACCGGACAAGGGAAGCATACTGACCCGGTTATCCAATTTCTGGTTCGACAAAACCAGGGACCTGGTTGCCAACCACATCGTGGACACGGCGCCGGAATTGGACGGGTGGCAGGACGACGGCCGTTGGCGGCGCGATCAGTTGGACCGGCGCGCGGTGCTGGTGAAAAAGGCGCGGCCGCTGCCCATCGAAGCCATCGTCAGGGGCTATCTGGTCGGCTCCGGGTGGAAGGAGTACCAAAAATCGATGACTGTTTGCGGCATCGCCCTGCCGGCGGGTCTGGCGGAGGCGGATCGCCTGCCCGAGCCGATCTTCACCCCCTCCACCAAGGCCGAAGCCGGGGCGCATGACGAAAACATCCCCTTTGCCAGGGCCGCTGATCTGGTCGGCGAAAAGACGGCCCAAAGGGTGCGCGACATCAGTTTACAGCTTTATTCCTTTGCCGCGGAGTTCGCCAGAGAACGGGGCATCATCATTGCCGACACCAAATTCGAATTCGGCCTGATCGGTGAAGAATTGATGCTCATCGATGAGTTGTTCACGCCCGATTCCTCCCGTTTCTGGCCCGCCGACACCTATCGGCCCGGCTCTTCTCCGCCCAGTTTCGACAAGCAGTTCGTAAGGGATTACCTGGAAAGTATCCGCTGGAATAAGCAGCCGCCGGTTCCCGCGCTGCCCGATGAGGTGGTCGCCCGGACGGCCCAAAAGTATGAAGATGCCCTCAGGCGGCTGACCCGAATCAATTAATCTCAATACGATGGAGGAAAAAACATGCTGTACCGCAATCATGCCGGCGACAGGCCGGTGGTGGCCGCCACGGCGACGATTCATCCCTCGGCCGTGGTGATCGGCAATGTCCAGATCGGCGAAAAGGTTTTCGTCGGACCCAACGCCGTCATTCGGGCGGATGAACCGTGCCCGGCGGGCAAGGTGGAGGCGATCGTCATCGAATCGGAAGTCAACATTCAGGACGGCGTCATCATCCACGCCCTGGGCGGATCACCAGTGCGCATCGGCAAAGGAAGCTCCCTGGCCCATGGGGCCGTAATCCACGGGCCCTGCAATGTGGGTGAAAACTGTTTTGTCGGCTTTAAATCCGTGGTGTTCAAGGCCGACCTTGGGGCCGGAGTCGTCATCCAGCACCAGGCATTGGTCGAAGGCGTGACCATACCCGAGGGCATGCACATACCCTCCATGTCCGGCGTGCTGACCGAGGAGGATGTCCGGCAACTGCGTTCCGTCTCTCCCGAACTGACCGCTTTCGCGGAAAAGGTTCGGAAAACCAACGTCTTTTTAGCGGAGGTGGCTTGATATGAACGATCATGGCATTCGGAAAGCACCCAACGTAGCCGTGGTTATGGGGAGTAAATCAGACTACGACATCATGAAGGAAAGCGCCAGAGTGTTAACCGATTTCGGGGTGTCGTGCGAGGTCAGAGTCATTTCGGCGCATCGAACCCCGGATCGCGCCCATGAGTTCGCCGTTGGCGCGGAAGCCCGGGGCACCAAAATTATCATCGCCGCAGCCGGCAAAGCCGCTCATCTGGCAGGAGTGCTGGCCGCGCTGACCACCCTGCCGGTAATCGGCGTGCCCATGACCACTTCGGATCTGGGGGGACTGGACTCCCTGCTTTCCATGGTGCAGATGCCCGCCGGCATTCCCGTGGGAACCGTGGCCATCGGCAAGGCCGGGGCTAAAAACGCCGCATTGCTGGCCATTGCCATTCTCGCCCTTTCGGATGATCGCCTGCGGGCCGAACTCAAGGAATACCGGAAAAAAATAAGGGCCGAAGTGGAAGCCGCGGATGCCGAAATACGGCAGGATGCCTGAAAAAGCATGATGCGGCCGAAAGATGCCGGCGGATTGTTTTTCCAAAAATTTATGAGGCAAGGGATGTCCATGGATACGCCATTTGATACCAACCTTGAAACGCTGGAACGCCTGCGCGCGGAAGCCGCTGCCGCCGGCGGCGCGGAAAAACTGAAAATTCAGCATGAAAAGGGAAAATTAACGGCCAGAGAGCGTATTGAGCTGCTGTTTGACGACGGCTCCTTTGAAGAGTTTGATGCGTTGAAAACCGGCCGGGGAGGAGCGCTGGGCGATGAACGCTCCTATCCCGGCGACGGCGTGATCACGGGTCACGGCGCCATCGACGGACGGGAGGTGTTTGTCTTCAGCCAGGATTTCACCGTAGTCGGCGGCTCCCTGGGGGAAGCCCATGCCCAGAAAATATGCAAGGTCATGGATCTGGCGGTGCGGGTGGGCGCGCCGATCATCGGCTTAAATGATTCCGGCGGCGCCCGCATCCAGGAAGGCGTGGACGCCCTGGCCGCTTATGGAGAGATATTCCATCGAAACGTCCGGGCCAGCGGCGTGGTTCCCCAGATATCCTGCATCATGGGGCCTTGCGCCGGCGGTGCGGTCTACAGCCCCGCCATCACCGATTTCGTCTTCATGGTTCAGGATTCCTCGTGCATGTTTGTGACCGGGCCAAGCGTGGTCAAGACCGTCACCCACCAGGAGATCTCCGCCGAAGACCTGGGCGGCGCCGTCGTTCACGGGAAAAAAAGCGGCGTGGTCCATTTCACGGCGCCCAACGATGTGCTCTGTCTGCGGGAAATACGGCGGCTTTTCAGCTATCTTCCGTCCAACAACCGACAGCGGGCGCCCCTGCTGGATTTGCGGGACCCGGCAAACCGCGTGGACCCGGCCCTGGATTATCTGATTCCCGACAATCCCAACCAGACGTATGACATGAATATCCTGATCTATTCCATATTGGACGGGGCCGAGTTCATGGAGGTCCAGCCCGGATTCGCCCGGAACATCATCTGCGGTTTCGGGCGTCTTGGAGGCCAGACCATCGGCCTGGTGGCCAACCAGCCGGCGGTCCTTGCCGGTGTATTGGACAATGACGCGTCGGTCAAGGCCGGCCGATTCGTTCGGTTTTGCGACGCCTTCAACATCCCGCTCATCGCCCTGGTGGATGTTCCGGGGTTCATGCCCGGCCCCGACCAGGAGCACGGCGGCATCATCCGCCACGGCGCCAAGCTGCTTTACGCCTTTACCGAAGCCACGGTCCCCCGCATTTCGGTCATCGTTCGCAAAGCTTACGGCGGCGCCTACCTGGTGATGAATTCCAAGCATATCCACTGCGATGTCAATTATGCCTGGCCCACGGCGGAAATCGCCGTCATGGGGCCCAAAGGGGCCGCCGAGGTGATCTTTCGCAAGGAGATCCACTCGGCCGATGATCCCGAAGCCCTGTTAAACGAGAAAATCAACCACTACCGGCGCACCTTCGCCAATCCTTTTCTGGCGGCTCAGCGGGGTTATATCGACGATGTGATTTTCCCCCGGGATACCCGCCATCGGCTGATCCGCACCCTGCAGGTGCTGGAGGGGAAAACCGCCAAAGGGCCGGAGCGGAAACACGGAAACATTCCCTTGTGAGGACGCCATGTTCGATAAAATCCTGATCGCCAACCGCGGAGAGATCGCCGTGCGCATCATACGGACCTGCAAGCGCATGGGGATCAGAACCGCGGCCGTTTATTCCGATGCGGACAACCGCGCCATGCATCGCGAAAAGGCCGATGAATCCATACCTATCGGCGGCGCTCATGCCAGGGAATCTTATCTTGACGCGGAAAAGATGATTTCCGCGGCGCTTGCCGCCGGATGCCGGGCCGTACATCCCGGTTATGGATTCCTGTCGGAAAACCCGCACTTTGCCCGGTCCGTTGCAGCGGCCGGCCTGGTGTTTATCGGCCCGCCGGCCGGCGCCGTCGCCATGATGGGAGACAAGATCGCCTCCAAGGAACTGGCGGTCAAGGCCGGTGTTCCGGTGATTCCCGGCCATGTGGACATTATAAAAGACGAACGCGAGGCCCTGGCCATCGCCGATTCCATCGGCTATCCCGTGCTTCTTAAACCCGCGGCCGGCGGTGGCGGCAAGGGGATGCGCATTGTTCGCGATCCAAATGAAATGGAGTCCGCCCTGGCGTCCAGCCGGCAGGAAACCCGCAAGGCCTTCGGCGACACCCGGATCTTTATGGAACGCTATATTGAAAACCCCCGGCACATCGAAATCCAGATTCTGGCCGACGCCCACGGCAACGTGGTTCACCTGGGGGAAAGGGAATGCTCCATCCAGCGGCGTTATCAAAAAATCATCGAGGAATCGCCGTCGCCGGCCGTGTCGGAGGATCTGCGGGAGCGCATGGGAAAAGCCGCGTGCGATCTCGCCCGTAAAACCGGTTATGTGAGCGCCGGGACGGTGGAGTTCGTGCTGGATGCCAACGGCGGTTTCTATTTTCTTGAAATGAACACCCGCCTCCAGGTGGAGCACCCGGTCACCGAGATGGTTACCGGCCAGGACCTGGTGGAACTTCAGTTGCGGATCGCCATGGGTGAAACACTCCCCTTTGACCAGGCTGCCCTGAGTTTCAACGGCTGGGCCATGGAAGCGCGCGTTTGCGCCGAAGATCCTTCCAGGGATTTTCTTCCTTCAACAGGCATGATCACCCGCTACGCCGAACCCAGGGGCAGCGCCGTACGCGTGGACAGCGGGGTGCGCACCGGCAGCGCCGTGGGCATCTATTACGATTCAATGCTGGCCAAAGTCATCTGTCACGGCGTTGACCGGGAATCCGCCAGAAACGGTCTGGTGGAGGCGTTAAACGGTTATCACGTGGAAGGCGTTGTGACCAATATCGACTTTGTCAACAGCATCCTCTGTCATCCGGAATTTATCGCCGGCAATCTGTCCACGGGCTTCATCGACCGGCACTTCGACGGGGCCCGGCCGTTGTCTGCTCCGCCGGAACATGATCTTGAACGGGCGGCCCTGGCCGCGACCATTTTGTATCATGTCCGCCGGTCGGCCGTGCGGGACTCCCTCCGATCGATCACATCGAGTATCGGCGGCGGAAAAGACGCCGCCGGCGGCGGCGTCTACACGGTCCGGGCTGAAAACGATGTTTTCGATCTGCGGCTGGAAGGCGCGCCCCACGGCCGGCGCTGGATATTTCATGCCCGGGTCAATGAAAAGACCTACAAAGTGGAAACCCCCGAGTTCGAATTTTACCGCCGCCGGCTGAAACTTAAGATCAACGACCGGATTTACCGTTTCCGGATGCGCATCGAACAGTCCTTCATCCGGGTGGCCTTTAATGGAATCACGCGCGTTTTTGAAATTTATACGCCCCGGGAATGGAAATCCCTGGAATACATGCCCGTGCGCCGTCCCCAGGAGGACGCCGATGTCCTTGCCTGCCCCATGCCGGGGCTGGTGGTGCAGGTATTGGTCAAAAAGGGGGAACGCGTGTTTCGGGGACAGAACCTGTTGATTCTTGAATCCATGAAAATGGAAAGCGGCGTGGCCTCGCCCGTCGACGGCGTCGTGGCCGAGGTCCGGGTCACGGCCGGGCAGACGGTGGAAGCCGGAGAGGTGTTGGTCCGTTTCACATCCTGAAGGAGAAAACATGCATCCATTGCTGGAAAATCAACCGAATAAACAAGTGCTCATGCTGGGCAACGAGGCCATCGCCAGGGGCGCCATAGAAGCCGGGGTGGCCTTTGCCGCGGCCTATCCCGGGACGCCTTCTTCTGAAATCGCGTTGCAGTTTTTTCAGATTTCGAAGACAACCGACCTCTATTTCGAATACAGCGCCAATGAAAAGGTCGCCCTGGAGGTGGCGGCCGGCGCGGCCATGTGCGGTCTTCGAACCATGGCCAGCATGAAGCACGTGGGACTCAATGTGGCCTCTGACGCCCTGATGACCCTGGCCTACACCGGGGTTGCCGGCGCCCTGGTGCTGGTGGTTGCCGATGACCCCTACATGTTTTCCAGCCAGAACGAACAGGACTCGCGTTATTACGGCAAGCTTTCCGGCCTGCCCATTCTCGAACCCTCCACCGTGGCCGAAGCCAGGGAAATGACCGTATACGCCTTTGACCTGTCCGAAGAACTCAAACTGCCGGTGATATTGCGCACCACCACGCGGATCAACCACAGCAGCGGCGTGGTGACCCTGGGCCCCATGCGCAAAAGACAGACAAAAGGCGATTTTATAAAAGACCCGTTTAATTATGTCTGTATTCCATCGGTGTCGCGCCGGCTCCATCCCATCCTTCTTGAAAAAATCGAAACCGCCCGGACCATGGCCGAAACCAGCCCCTGGAACCGGATCGAAGGCGAGGGCAAATGGGGCGTCATCTGCAACGGCGTCAGCTACGGTTATGTCTCCGACGCCATTGAGGAGCTCGGTTTTGCGGCTGATTTTAAAATATTAAGAATCGGTTTTTCCCATCCATTTCCGGATGCACGGGTCAGCCGGTTTCTTGAAGGGTGCGAGAAGGTTCTGGTGGCCGAAGAAGGAGAGCCTTACATGGAAGAGGCTGTCCGGAACTGCGCGCACAAGGCCGGACTGCCGGTTACGATAAAAGGAAAGGGAAAGGGCCTTTTTTCCCGATTATACGAGTTCGATCCCACCCTGGTCAAAACAGCGATCGCCGAATGCTTCCAGCTCCCGGTAAAGCATGCCCGTCCCGTGCCCATCGCCGATCTGCCGGAAGCGCCGCCCCGGCCGCCCAATTTGTGCCCCGGATGTCCGCACCGGGCCGCCTATGTGGCGGTACGCGAGGTTTTCGGCGATGACGCCGTCTATCCCACGGATATCGGCTGCTATACCCTGGGGCTGCTGCCGCCGCTGCGCATGGGGGATTTTCTGATCGCCATGGGCGCCGGCATCGGCACTGCCGGAGGGTTTGCCCGCGCCAGCGGCCGGAAAACCGTTGCCTTTATCGGCGATTCCACCTTTTTTCACAGCGGTCTTTCACCCCTGGCCAGCGCGGTTTACAACAACCACGATTTCACCGTGGTGGTGCTGGACAACGGCACCACCGGCATGACCGGCCACCAACCGCACCCCGGCGTGGATTTAAGCCACCTCAATCTCGACAAGAAACCCATATCCATCGAGGCCGCGGCAAGAGGGCTGGGAGTGGAAAAAGTGATCACCGTCAATCCGTTTCATTATAAAAAAACCGTGGATGCGCTTCGACAAATCGCTGACTATCGCGGCGTTTCGGTTCTCATCGCCCGGGCTCCCTGTCCCCTTTATGAGCGGGGGCTTCCCGGATTCAAGAAAAAGCGGCCGTTTACCGTAAATGAGAAAACATGCGGCAACCATCAATCCTGCACGAAAACAGTGGCCTGTCCCGCTTTTTTCGTGGAAGACGCCCGGCCCCGGATCGACGCCCAACGCTGCACCGGGTGCGCCCTGTGCGCCCAGGTCTGCCCGGAAAATGCCATTGTCCGCGTATCCGAAAAAGGGGAGGCATCATGAAAACCATTCGAATCATGATTGTGGCGGTGGGCGGGCAGGGTAACATCCTGGCGGCCCGGGTGCTGGGGGAGACAGCGGTTGCCGCCGGCATGGACGTTCGCATGTCCGAATTTCACGGCATGGCCCAGCGCGGCGGCGTGGTGGAATCCATGGTTCTGCTGGGCCGCGGAAAAGGCGCGTGCATTGCCGACGGCGCGGCCGATGTGCTGCTGGGATTCGAACCTTCCGAAACCATCCGGGCCGCCGGCAAATGCAATGCCGGAACCACGGTTATCACCAGCACCGCCGCGGTTCCCCCTTTCACCGTGGCCTTAGGCGACGCCCGATATCCGGACGTGCCCGGCGCGCTGCAACTGCTGGCCGACCGCGTTAACGTCATGATCGCCATTGATGCACCGGATCTGGCCATCCGGGCCGGTTCGCTGCTGGCCATCAACATGGTGATGCTGGGCGCCCTTGCCGGAAGCGGCGCAACGCCCATGCCTCCGGACCTGTTTTGCGGGATCATAAAGGAAAAAACAAAAAAGCAGTTTGCCGATATCAATCTAAAAGCCTTTGAACTGGGAATGAACGCTGCCCGCAACACCGCTTGAAACAGAATGTTTTACCAATGCTTAATCATTTAATGGAAAACGTGACGGCCGATCCGCGGCAGTTAACCCCGGCCCTGCTGGCCCTGGAGGACGGCCGGATTTTTCCCTGCCGGTCATTTACCGGGCACGGAGAAGCCTCCGGAGAAATCGTGTTCAACACGGGCATGACGGGCTACCAGGAAATCCTTACCGATCCGTCCTATGTCGGCCAGATGGTGACCATGACCTATCCCCTTATCGGCAATTACGGCGTCAATCCCGAGGACATGGAATCGGACATGGTCCGGGCCGAGGCCGTCATTGTCAAGGAATATGAGTCGGAACCGAGCAATTATTGCGCCGCGGAGACACTGGCGACTTTTCTTCGCCGGCATGGAAAGATGGGCATCGAGGGACTCGACACCCGGGCCCTGACCCTGCATATCCGCAAGGCGGGCGCCATGCGCGCCTTTGTTTCCACAATGAATTTGAATCCGCGATCCTGCGTCAAAAAGGCCCAGGCTGTTTTATCCATGCAGGGCCGCGATCTGACCCGCTCCGCTTCGACGGTAAAGCCCTATCGCTGGCTGGAAGGACGGAAGTTGTTGATGGATTTTTCCCTTGAGCGGCCTGATGCCGGCATCTGGCGATTCAAGGGAGCAAAACCGTCGGTGGCCGCCTTTGATTTCGGCATCAAGCATAACATTCTCCGATGTCTTGAGGCCGCGGGATTCGAGATCATCGTCATCCCGCCCACAATCCGTGCCGATGCCGTCCGGGCCATGGCCCCGGACGGGATTTTTCTGTCCAACGGCCCGGGAGATCCGGAGCCGGCGGACTATGCGATCCAAACCATCCGGGAGCTGATGGGTTTCAGACCCATGTTCGGGATCTGCCTGGGGCATCAACTCATGGCCCTGGCCCTGGGGGGAAAGACCTACAAGCTTAAATTCGGGCACCGGGGGAGCAACCAGCCCGTGAAAAATCTGCGCACCGGCCAAGTGGAAATCACCTCCCAGAATCATGGATTTTCCGTGGACCCCGCCGGACTGGACGCGCGGGAGGTGGAAATCACCCATATCAATCTTAATGACGACACCATGGAAGGCTTCCGCCACCGCCGGCTTCCCCTGATGGCCGTGCAATACCATCCGGAAGCCTCCCCGGGGCCGCATGACGCCGGCTATCTGTTTGCCGAATTCCGTCAGATGACTCAACAATAATAAGGAGGAGATGTCTCATGAAATGTCCCGCATGCAAAGAGGTGAACCTTGTGATGGCCGATCGCCAGGGGATTGAAATCGATTACTGTCCTGAATGCCGCGGGATCTGGCTGGATCGCGGCGAACTGGACAAAATCATTGAACGATCCGCATCCCAGCAGCAGATCCCTTCAAGGGGACGCGAAGCGGACCATGTCCGTGCGCAGGATCGCGGCAAGGCTGAATATTATCCTAAAAAGAAAAAGTCTCTTTTAAGCGAGCTTTTCGACTTTTAACAAGAACATACAAGGAGGAGAATTTATGAGTGAAACCGCTGAAATCCGCTGGCACGGCAGAGGCGGGCAGGGAACGGTCACCGCGGCCAAGGTCTTTGCCGACGCATGTCTGAGCAGCGGCCGGTATGTGCAGGCTTTTCCCGAATACGGACCGGAGCGGGCCGGCGCGCCTCTCCAGGCCTACAATCGGATAAGCGCGAAGGAACTGCGCATGCATTGCCCCGTGCTGCGGCCCGATATCGTGGTTATCGTGGACCCGACGCTGCTCGACGGCATTGACGTGACCGCCGGCGCCGGCCCGGAAACGGCTTTTCTGATCAATGCGGGGAAAAACAGCGATGCCGTCAAAAACAAGCTTAAGCTTACGGCCGGTCAGAAGATTTACGCCGTGGACGGCTCAAAGATCGCCAAGGACACCATCGGCCGCGCCCTGCCGAATTCACCCATGGTAGGCGCTCTGGCCAAAATTTCGGGTCTTGTGGATTTAACCACCGTGACCGAAGACGTGGCCAAAAGCTTCGGCAAGAAATTCCCCCCAAAAATCGTGGATGGGAACCGGGATGCCGTGAAAAAAGGTTGGGAGGAGGTACGCGAAATATGAAACCGAGAGGAATAAGGGAACTGGACGCCGGCCCGGTGATCACCAATCCGGGCAATTCCATATTAATCAAAACCGGTTCATGGCGGTCGTTCATGCCGGTCTCATTAAAAGAAAACTGCATCAATTGTCTTTTCTGCTGGCTCTATTGCCCGGATATGGCCGTTAAGGTCAACGACGGCAAAATGGACGGATTTGATTACGATTACTGCAAGGGATGCGGCATCTGCGCCCTGGAGTGTCCCGGCAAAAAAGGTAAAAAGGCCATTGTCATGCAGGAGGAGGATAAATGATGAAAACAATCGTCGCCGCCACCGGCAATGAAGCCGCGGCCCACGCACTCAAACAGATCAATCCCGATGTTTGCGCCGCCTATCCCATCACGCCGCAAACCGATCTCATGCAGCGCTTTTCCGATTTTGTTTCCGACGGACTGGTTACCACGGAACTGATTCTGGTGGAAAGCGAGCACAGCGCCATGAGCTCCTGCATCGGCGCTTCGGCCGCCGGCGGCCGGGTGGCTACGGCCACCGCCGGACCCGGACTGGCCCTGATGTGGGAAATGCTTTTTGTGGCATCCGGCATGCGTCTTCCCATTGTCATGCCCGTGGTGAACCGGGCCCTGTCGGCCCCCTTAAACATTCACTGCGACCATTCGGACGCCATGGGCGCGCGGGATTCGGGATGGATTCAATTATGGTCGGAAAACGCCCAGGAAGCCTATGACAACCTGATTCAGGCCTTTCGCATCGCCGAGCATCCGGCAATCCGCCTTCCGGTGATGGTCTGTTTTGACGGGTTTATCATCAGTCATTCCATCAGCCGGTTGGAATATCTGCCCGATGAGGTGGTCGGGCGATTCGTGGGTGAATTCACACCTCGGCATCCGCTGCTGGATATAAAACATCCCGTAAGCTACGGACCGCTGATTCTGACGGATCAGTATCATGAATACAAGAAAGTTCAGCATGACGTCATGACCGGCGTGGCCCCGATCGTCGAAGAGGTGGCCGCGGAATTTCA
>QZJS01000020.1 GCA_003597945.1 Desulfobacteraceae bacterium
AAATCTGCCGGTCTGTAGAAACCGCAGCAACTTGACCTGCATCTCTTTTGAAAGTTCGGCCACTTCATCCAGAAAAGCGGTGCCGCCGTCGGCAAGTTCAAAGCGCCCCTTTTTATCACGTATGGCGCCGGAAAAAGCCCCCCGGACATGGCCGAAAAGCTCACTTTCTATCAGCCCTTCAGGCAACGCGCCGCAATTAATGGGCACAAACGGCCCGCCGGCACGACGGCCCACATTATGGATGGCCTCGGCCACCAGCTCCTTGCCGGTGCCGGTTTCGCCGAAGATGTGAACCGGATAATCATAGGCCGCCAGGTCCCGGATCTGCTGAAAAATCTGGCGCATTTTGGGATCCCGGCCGACAATGCCCTCGTATCCGCTTAATTCACCGGATCGGAACTGACACCTCAGGATATCGGTCATATCCTTTATAAACGCGAGTACGCCGAAAGGTTCGCCTTGTTCATCGTTCATAAGGGTCACCGACATTTCCGCATTCCGCGTCTGACCATCCC
Organism: Desulfobacteraceae bacterium; assembly: GCA_003597945.1. GTDB lineage: Bacteria > Desulfobacterota > Desulfobacteria > Desulfobacterales > Desulfosalsimonadaceae > SURF-33. The sequence continues at coordinate 516 of QZJS01000020.1, forward strand.
GGGTGAGAATAGCAACCGGATATTCGGCCGCATGCGGCAATTGCGCCCCGGATTCGCGGAACAGACAACGCTCGCCGCAAAAGGGTTCGCCAAAGGCATCATGGCAATCCCGGCCCAGGACATCAGCCCGCCGATACCCGGTGAGGCGTTCGGCTTCGCGATTGAAGAAAAATATTTTCCGGTCCAGATCATGGGCGATGATCCCTTCCTTGAGATTATCAAGGATCCGGACGAGATTGGCTTTGTTTCCCAGAAGCTTTTCGATTTTATCCTGATTCATAATGACAGATATCGATCCCCTATAAATCAACGATTTTCCCGGATTCCGCCAGGGCGGATAAGCCGTCCATATCCAGCAGTTTAATCTCCCGTCCGGCCACATGGATGAGGTTAAGATTCGCCATGCGGGCCAGCATCCGGGAAAGGGTTTCCGGTATGGTGCCCAGAAAACCGGCCAGATGGGCTTTGGAAATATTGAGGCGGACAACTTTATTATTATTTTGTTCCGATGCCAGCATCAGCAGATAGGCTGCCAGGCGGCCCGGCACTTCCTTAAGGGTCAGGTTTTCAATCTGAACGGTAAACCGCCTGAGCCTCATGGACATTACCGCCAGCATATTCAGGGCAATGGCGGGATTGCCCGTGATCAGACCGACAAGGGCGTCTCTGGGGAAAAAAAGAGCCCGGCTTTTGACAATAGCCTCGGCGTGGGCGGGAAAGGTTCCCCCTGAAAATACCGGGACCTCGCCGAAAGGCTCTCCCGGACCGAAAATGTGCAGAATTTGCTCTTTGCCCTCCTGGGAGAGCTTGTAAATCTTGATCATCCCATCAGTACTGACATAGAGACCGGATGCGCGATCGCCCTCCATAAAGATCATTTCATTTTTCTCATAAGCCTTTTCTACGGCGATCCCGAGCAGTTCATTAACATGCCCATCGGCAAGCCCTTCAAAAAGAAGCGTTCCGGAAATCAGTTCGGCATATGGATGCATGTTTTGATTTCTTTTCGTATGGATTGACTTAAGTCAACGACAACGCCCGCAGGATATGTCATTGTATCTTCAAAAGCCGCCGGTAAAGAAAAATTCAGACGACGGCTTTCAAGTGTATTATCATTATGATTATCGGAATTTTAAAAAAAAATTTAATAACATAAAATGAAAAATAAACAAACATCTATTCAAAACAACCGTTAAAAGTCCTTTATCAGAAAATGATGTTTACCAAAGGAGGTCGAGCATGAAATGTCCCGGACAAGACAGCCGCTACTGGAAACCCGATGCTATTTTTGAAACCACCTGCCCGCAATGCAAAACGCCGGTGGAGTTTTTCCGGGATGATCCCACCCGAAAATGCCCGTCATGCGGGCATCGGTTCGCCAATCCGGAAATGGATTTCGGCTGCGCGGCCTACTGCAAGTTCGCGGATCAGTGCATCGGCTCATTGCCGCCGGAACTCGTTGCCCAGCGGGAAAACCTTCTCAAGGACCGCATCGCCATTGAAATGAAAAAATACTTCGGCAAGGATTTCAAGCGCATCGGACACGCCACCAAAGTGGCGCGATACGCGGAAAAGATCGGCCGGATTGAGGGCGGCAACATGGCCGTGATCCTGGCATCGGCTTACCTGCACGATATCGGCATCCATGAAGCTGAAAAAAAATATGATTCTACCGCCGCCAAATACCAGGAAACCGAAGGTCCGCCCATTGCCCGGGCCATTCTGCAAAAACTGGGCGCTTCCGCGGATCTTATCGACGAGGTGTGCGATATCATCGGGCACCATCATCACCCGAGGGAAGAGGAAACGCTCAATTATAAGGTCCTCTATGACGCGGACCGAATCGTCAATATCGAGGAAGCCCACAAGAAAATCCCGCTGTCGGCGGATAAAATCCAAAACATGATCGATAAGGGGTTTCTGACCCGATCCGGGCGTGAAACCGCAACCGACGCACTCATGAAATAAGGACAATCAGAATAGGAGAAAGCAATGAAAGTCACTCGCAAAATAATTGAAATCGACGACCAGCTCTGCGATGGCTGCGGCCAGTGCATCCCTTCCTGCGCCGAGGGCGCGCTTCAAATTATAGACGGCAAGGCCCGGGTGGTGGCCGACAATCTCTGTGACGGCCTGGGGGCCTGCATGGGAGAATGTCCCACCGGCGCGCTTCAGATCGTGGAACGCGAAGCCGATGAATTCGATGAAGCCGCCGTGGAAAAGCACCTGGAGAAAGTTGAGCCTTCAGGGACGCCGGATCCCAAGTCCGGCCCCGGCGCTCCGGTCATGGCCTGCGGTTGTCCGTCGCAACAGATCCGAAATTTAGCGCCCAGCCCGCATCCGGGCGGCCATAGCGCATCCGGCGTAACCGCGCCGTCGTCTTCCCTTTCCCGGCTCGGACACTGGCCGGTTCAGATCCGCCTGGTGCCAGCCAACGCGCCCTTTCTAAAAAACGCCGACCTTCTGGTGCTTGCCGATTGCGTGGCCGTGACCTTTCCGGATCTTCATAAAAAGCTGATTTCCGGCAGGGTCGTGATGATGGGATGCCCGAAATTTGATGATGTGGACGGGTATGTCCAAAAATTTAAAGAGGTTTTTGAAAAAGCCGATATCCGCAGCGTGACCGTAGCTGAAATGGAAGTGCCTTGCTGCGCCGGACTTCCCTGGATCGTCAAAAAAGCCATGGAAGCCGCCGGTAAGAAAATCCCGGGCCGTGAGATCGTCATCAATCCCCGGGGCTCAATCATCGAAGAAAAAAGCTTGTAACGAATTGGGAAAATCCGGGTTGCAACAGATGAAAAGCCATAAAGAAAGAAAAGGCACTGGGACCGCTCGCCTCCAGTGCCTTAAAACATCATTGTGTTGTTGCATTTATCCCCGTCATTTGGCCGACACGGACATCACCGCGCACGGCGACTGCCGGACCACGCGGTCCGTGGTGGAACCCACCAGCAGTTCCTCCACCATGCCGTATCCACGGATACCCACGACGATCAAGTCGATATCATTTATCTCCGCGTATCGGACCAGCTCATCATAAGGTTTTCCCACCAGCAGCTTGGTTTTAAGCGTAATCCATGACAATGCATCCTTGGGCACCATGGCCATCAGTTTGTCATTGATCATGTCGTAAAGATCCTGCTTGAACTTGTCGCCCGACTCGGCCGGCAGTTTAAACAAATCCTTGTATCCCGACGGCTCGACCACATGGACCAGATGGAGTTCGCTTTCAAATTCCTGGGCCATGCTCAGGCTGTAATCAAAGGCCTTGGCGGCATCGGCCGAAAAATCACATCCTACCAGTATCCGCTTGAAGGGAAATTTCTGTGGCTTTTCCGGGCTGGCCCCCTCTTCCATTCCTCGCAGGACCAGAAGCGGGCACGGCAGGGTTCGCATCAGGCGTTCGGTGACGGATCCGAGAAAGAACCGTTTCAAACCGGAACGGCCATGTGTGGCGGTGATCACCAGGTCAACGATATTTTCCCGGGCCAGGCGGGTAATTTCGTCGGTGGCGATACCTAAGGTTATCAGCGGCTGATATTCAATGGATTCGTCTCCCACCAGGTTTTCGATTTCCTGTCTGGCGTACTCCATAAAGCGGTTCTGATGTTCGATGGGACCAATGACGGCCTCGCCGTAAACCGATACGGTCGGCACATCGACGATATGGCAGATATAGAGCGTCGCATGAAATTCCTTTGCCAGTTGGATGCCGTAATTGACCACTTCCTGGGAAAACCGTGAAAAATCCGTTGCGCATAAAATCCTGTTGATCTGACGTCTCATGATATCCCCCCTCAATAAATCGTTATATGAAAATCATCGATGACATCGTAAAAATTGCCTTCCGGAAAATCTATTACATGGCATCCGGTAAAATTAATCAAGGAAAAATTTCGAAAACCTGCGGCTGCCCGCACGCCTCACTATCATCAAAATCATTTCATTAAAATCGTTTCATTTTGAAACCTTTTTCCGATCCCAAGATTGGCCCCCTGTTGTTCGGAATCGTTGAATCCTTATAAACACCAATTATCCTGCAAATACAATAATCAAGCAATAACAATGCATAACGCATTACACCCTCGCATTCTTGACCCTTCATTTATTGTTTCGGCATCATATTTGCTTTTGCCATATGATCGATTGGATCAGCGGCGCGGCGCCGCTGTCTTACGGAGCCCCAATGGTAACAATATTAGGAGCGGATAATGAGCCCACGTTTAATGGTTGTGGATGACGAGGAAAAGGTCCGGAAGTATTTGTCCAGGCTGTTGAAAAACCGCGGATTCCAGGTGGAAACAGCAGCCGACGGCGCCACGGCGCTTACAATGATTAAGGAAAACGATTTTGACGTGGTTCTTTTGGATGTGCTGATGCCGGGTATGGACGGCATCGCCGTACTCAAGGAAATTAAAAAATTAAAACCCCTCACGGAAGTCATCATGCTCACGGGAAACGCGTCGGTGGAAACCGGCATCGAGGGGATGCGCCTCGGGGCCTTTGATTACCTGCTGAAACCCGTGGATCTCGAAAATTTATATCTTTGCCTGAAAGAAGCAATGGAACAGAAAAAAATCAGGGAAAGCAGTGGTGATCCGTTTCAAAAACAAAAGGGTTCGCAGTAAAGTGTTTCGATTTGAAACACTTTACTGCTGAAGAAACCGCATCGCAAAAATCAGGCTTTAAAAATCAAATAGAGCCGGGAGGTATCGTGACACGATTGTTAATCCCCATCAGGGAGTTTTCACCGCCGGCGCTGGCCGCGGTTCGATTCGCCATTGAATTCGGCAAGCGAAGCAAAGCCATGCTTTTTTTCCTGTTTATCGATGACCCGGGAGGAGAAAATCCCCGGCCGGAGAATGCCTCCGAGCCCAAAACAAGGGATGCAAAACTCATCCAGGAAACCATCGAGGCCTTGATCACCTGCGGCAGGGACCATGATGGCCTGCAAACGGAAATCTGCCACCGGAGCGGAGATTATATTCACGAAGTCCGCCAGTTTGTAAGGGAACATCATATTGCCGAAATCATCGTGTCGTTGCCGGATGAATGCGAACTTTCGTATGAGCAGGCCGGAAAAGATATACAGCTTCTGCTTCAGATGACCCATTGTCGCGTCCTGACCGTTAAACCCAAAACCAAAGGAATCTAACAACACATGGAACCCATTGTACTCAACAAGGAAATCATCATGGTCCTGGCGATAATCGGCCTGGCCGTTTTTTTGTTCATCGTTGAATGGATAAGGGTGGATATGGTGGCCATCCTGATGACCGTGCTTTTGCCCATCCTTCACCTGGTCACGCCCAAGGAGGCTTTCTCCGGATTTTCGTCTAATGCGGTAATCTCCATCATTGCCGTGATCATCATCGGCGCGGGTCTTGATAAGACCGGGCTGATCAACCGGCTGGTCCAGCCCATCGTCAAGCTTGCGGGAAACAGCGCCTCAAGGGTGGTCATGGCCATGGGCGGGACCGTGGCTTTTATATCGAGTTTCATGCAAAACATCGGCGCCGCGGCCCTGTTTCTGCCGGCCGTGCGACGGGTCAGCAAATCCATGCACCTGCCCCTCTCCCAGATGCTGATGCCCATCGGTTTTTGCGCCATCCTCGGCGGCACCGTCACCCTGGTCGGATCAAGCCCGCTGATTCTGCTCAATGACCTACTGACCCCTTTCGGGCTGGAACCCTTCGGGCTTTTTGATGTCACCCCCATCGGTCTTGCCCTGGTGGTCGGCGGCATTTCTACCTTTATTTTTTTAGGACGTTTCGTGCTTCCCAAGGGAAAACCCGAAAGCAAACATGAAACCGAAGCCGGCCACGGTCCGGCCTATGAGGATCTGGGCGAAATTTTTGAATTGCAGACGCCCCCCAATTTCAACGCTTTCCGTGAACCGCTGACGGTCAAGCACTTGAGGGACACCCACCAGATAAATGCGGTGGCGTATTCCGGCAGGGACCGGCTGAAGATGATGACCTTGCCGCCGGATTTTGAAATCCGTTCCGACGGTCATCTGGCGGTATTCGGCAAAAAGGAAAATGTTGAAGCAATGGCTGAGGAACACGGCATGATTCTAAAAGACGGCCTTCAGATATTTAAAGACAATCTGGCTCCGGAAACCGCGGGAATCATCGAGGCGGTTGTGGCGCCCCGGTCGGAACTCATCGGTAAAACCCTGAGGGAAGTCCATTTCTGGGAGCAATACCAGGTCAACCCCGTTGCCATTTACAGGGCCGACCAGGTGCTCTACAGCGGACTGTCGAGCATGAAGCTCCGCTCCGGCGATTCTCTTGTTCTGGAAGGACCGTGGGACCGCTTCAAGATTCTTGAAGAAAAACATAATTTTATTTTCACCACCCCCGTGGGCGAGGTCATGAAACCGGAGAAAGCTCTGCTGGCTGGATTCTGGCTGGTGGTATCATTGGTTATGATCATGGCGTTTAACATCCAGTTATCGGTGAGCCTGATGACCGGGGCCTTCGGCATGATCCTTTGCCGGGTACTAAGCATTGATGAAGCATACCAATCGGTGGACTGGCGCACTGTCTTTCTGCTGGCCGGCCTGATCCCGCTGGGAATCGCTACGGAAAAATCCGGGGCTGCCGCGTGGATCGCCCACACCGTTCTCGACTTAATCGGCAATGTTTCACCCGTGGGCCTGCTGACGGCCATTGCCGTATTGTCGACATTTTTCACCCTGGTTATTTCTAACGTAGGAGCCACGGTTCTGCTGGTCCCTCTGGTGGTGAACATGGCCATGGTGGCCGGGACCGACCCACGCATGGCGGCCCTGGTGGTCGGCCTTGCCACATCAAATTCCTTCATTCTCCCCACCCATCAGGTCAATGCCCTGTACATGGGTCCCGGACGTTACAGAAGCTTGGATTTCATGAAGGCCGGGGGGCTGATGACCATCGTCTTTATCGTCGTATTGATTGCCATGCTGGTAATATTCTACGGCGTATGAAAACTTTAAAAAAAGAGGTGCTTTATGTCTATTGTTGCGATTGTATCGAAATACGCGGACGAGAGTTCTAAAATTGCCGAATTTACGGCGCTCAGGCTCGGATACCGACTGGTCACCATGGATGATCTGATCAAGACCGCGGCCAAAGATTACAATATTCCGGAAAAAGACCTGGCCCAGGTTACCCGGGATCTGACCCTGTGGCAGCATCTTTTTCGAAAAAAAAAATTAAAACTGGTTTCCCTTCTGGAACACAAACTCTGCGAACTCATGGCAGACGATGGCATCGTTTTCTGCGGTTACCTGGGATACCCGATTTTCAAGGAAATATCCCATGCGTTAAAGGTACTGATTCTTGCGGATCCCCAAACCGGAAAATCAGCGGCAGCCGATTCAGCCAAGCAGCCGGACCTGCTGTCTAATGACGGAATCGCGGGATGGTTTGAAAAAATCTATCAAATGGACATGGAAGATCCCAAACTCTATGATCTGACCTTAAACTTGTTACAAATGGATATTTCCGAAGCAGGAGACATCATCATCAACACGTTAAAACAAAAGCGCTTTGAACCGATGACATACTCCATGAACTGCATGTGCAACCTGGAACTGGCCTGCCAGGTAAAAACATCCCTTGTGGAAAGGCTTGGCGATGTGGAAGTCAAATCCCATGACGGAACGATCTATGTTTACTCGAAAGCCTTTAAAAAAGGAGGACGAAAAGCCGCAAAGGAAGTCAAGGAAGATATCATGCGCATGCCGGGAGTCAATTATGTGGAAGTATATCGGGAGCGCGCGCCCTTTGACGAAATCCACATTTAAAGGCGGCAGGGCCGCTAAGACAAGAGACAAGAAAACGCGAATTTGTAAACTGTAAAAATAATTCCCGAATACAAAATATATGGAGAAACAGATGAAAAAACCCGAATTATTGCTGATTGATGATGAGCCCATGGTGGGACAGCGACTCAAGGGGGGCCTGGAAAAACTTGGCTGTGCCGTCGAAATATGTGAAGATCCCGCCAGGGCTTTGGACCTTATCAGGAAAAAAAACTTTGATATTGTGATTACAGATGTCATGATGCCTGAAATCAGTGGAATGCAGGTACTCGAGGCGGCCCGGACCGCCAGCACACAGACACGGGTGATCATCATCACCGGTTTCGCCACCGCGAATCTGGCCCGGGAGGCCATGGAAAAAGGCGCCTATGACATGATCGCCAAACCTTTCAAGCCCGCTGATCTCAGAAAGCTCGTGGTGAAGGCGGCCGTGGAAATGGGTTATTCCGACATTAAGGAATATTAAAACATCATGCCTTTTCATATCAGGGACAAAACCGCCCGGATGGCCGCGCCGGACGACAAGGATCTTCTGGACCGGCCGATTTTCAGTTTCCGGCTTCAGATCATTTTGGGATTTTTCACGTTTTTCATCCTGTCCGTGCTCATTACCATCAGCGCCATGATCACCATCAACAAGATCGAAAAACGGATTGCCACGGTCCAGACATGGGATCGTTTTCTATTTAACATCGAGCAGGCCCGGCGATGGGAAAAAAATTTCTTTCTATACGGCACCAATTTAAAAGACGCCCTTGAAAGCACCGGTGCAGCCCTTGAAATCCTAAACGAAAATATCAATAGTCTTGATTCTTCGGACTATTCCTGGCAAAAAGAAGAAATCATCCGTCATCTGGATCGTTATCATATCGAACTAAACCGTCTGTCTCAGCTTGTGGAAAGCAATCGTTCGCAACCGGCGTTTCAGAATGAAATTGAAGCCAACCTCCGGCAATTCGGCGCTCAGATGGTGGAGGAAGCCGCGGAAATGGCCGCCAGGGAATATGAGATGGTTTCTCGGTGGCTTCATCTTTTGCAGAAGGTGCCCGCGTATTTCCTTGTATTTCTTTTTTTTCTGATGATTTACATGACCCGGTTTCTTTCCATAAGGTTCATGAAACCATTGAAATATCTTGTCAATCAAACCCGGCGCATCGCCAGGGGAGACCTGACGCCGCTCCGGCCGGTTCGGAAATTCAGGGATGAGTTCACCACTGTTGAGGTAGCCATTAATCGCATGCTCAAGGAACTGGAAAACCGACAAAAATCTTTGATCGATTCGCACAAGTTGCGTGCCGTGGGCATTCTTACGGCCGGCGTTGCCCATGAACTCAATAATCCCTTAAACAATATCATGCTCACGGCCCATACCCTGATGGAGGAATTTACAGATATCGATGATGATGAAAAACTCGATATGGTAAAAGATATCATCGGTGAGACGGACCGATCCCGCAGTATTGTGCATAATCTGCTCGATTTCACTCGTGAAAGCAAATCCGTTATGGAGCCGCTGAATCTGGGACGACTGGCGGAGGAGACCACCAAGCTGGCCGTAAACCAGGCCAAGGTGCGGGGCGTACCCATTCACATCCAGATTGAAAGGCATCTGCCGGACATCATCGGCGACCGCCATCAATTAAAGCAGGTATTTTTAAATCTTGTGCTTAATGCCTTAGATGCCGTGGGATCGGATGGAAAAATTCATGTGCGGGTAGAAAGCCGCAAGCCGAATCTTGTCATCGCACAGGTGGAGGATAACGGCAGCGGCATTCCCGCCGATGTCCTGCCCCATATCTTTGATCCTTTCTTCACCACCAAGCCGGTGGGGAAAGGGACCGGACTGGGACTGTCCGTATCCCATGGCATCATTGCCAAGCACGGCGGACGGATTTCAGTGGAAAGCGCTCCGGGTCGAACGATCTTCACGGTCACACTCCCCTATTATCCCACCGCCAGAGGCAACGAAGAAAAGCCGGGGTCTTCCGAGGAGCCGCCACATTGAAAGCAGTCCCGCCATCCGTTGAACTCAAAGTCGCCGTTGTCGACGACGAACCCCTGGCGCTTAAACATATGAGCCGGATTCTGGCCCGCAACGGTTATCCGGTGGAAATATTCGCAGACCCGGCCGAGGCACTGAAACGGATGGAGACCGCCTCCTTCCACATCGTGCTGACAGACATCCGGATGCCGCAGATGAACGGCATCCAACTTCTGGAACGAATCAAGATCCGCCATCCCGAAACCGAAGTCATCCTGGTAACCGGCTATGCAGCCATAGACGATGCGGTGGCGGCCATCAAAAAAGGGGCATTTGACTATATTGAAAAGCCTCTGACCCCGGAAAAAATTCTATCCGTCCTCAAGCGGGTTATGGACAAACTGGCACTCCTGTCGGAAAACAGACAACTCAAGGAGGAACTGCTCAAAAGGGACCACACCGGAGACATTTTAGGCGTCAGCCCGGCCATCCGGGAGTTGCTCAAAATCATTAACAAGGTCGCTAAAATCGACTGCAACGTGCTGATCACCGGGGAAAGCGGCACCGGCAAGGAGCTTGTGGCCAGGGCCATTCACAACGGCAGCCTCAGGAAAAACAACCCTTTTTTGGGTTTTAACTGCGGCGGATTCGCGGAAGAACTCATTTCAAACGAACTTTTCGGCCATGAAAAAGGCGCTTTTACCGGCGCCGGCGCCGTTAAGCAGGGCTTATTTGAAACCGCCCAAGGCGGAACAGTCTTTCTGGATGAAATCGGCGAGATGGCGCTTTCCATGCAGGTCAAACTGCTGCGGGTCATCCAGGAACGCCAGGTATTCCGGGTGGGCGGATCAAAAGCCGTGCCTTTGGATATCCGGATGATATCGGCCACCAACAAGGACCTGGAGTATGAGGTCAGCTCCGGACGGTTCCGGGAAGATCTGTTTTTCCGGCTCAAAGTGGTGGTGATCCGCACCCCGCCCCTGAGGGAACACAAAGAGGACATCGCCCCGCTGGCTGACCATTTCCTGAGATATTACAACAGGCTTTACAACAAGGAAGTGGAAGGTTTCAGCCGGCAGGCTATAGATATCCTGTCGCGTTATTCCTTTCCTGGCAATGTCCGGGAACTCGAGCACATGGTCTGCAGCGCCGTGGCGTTGAGCGAACAAAAATGGATCGGCGCCCGGGACCTGCCCGATGATCTCAGAATGATGGAGATCAGCCCCATATCCTGCAACGAGTTGACCTCCCTGGCGGAACAGGAAAAAGCGCATATTATACGGATACTGGAAGCCACCAATTACAACAAGGTAAGAGCCGCCGGCATCCTGGGCATCCCCAGAACCAGCCTCTGGCGGAAAATCAAAAAATTCGGCATCGACGATAAAATCAAGTAGCGTCAAATCAGCTTGGCCGGCCCCCCCCCGACATGAGCCGCTGATAATGAATCGAAATATGCGAAAATGCGACTCCGAATATCTCTCCACCCTTCAATATGAGGCTTGATGTCGAGCCTTGGAATCTGTTTCGATTCCGTATGAAAAATCCCGATGGGATTCATTCTGATTGTCATTGTGGGACAACTGCATTTGATACGGTAAAAGCAGAACCGCAAATCTCGTTTTGATTATTATCGCCGTTCCAAACAGGCCACGGATTCAATGTGATAGGTGTGGGGGAACATGTCCACGGGCCGGACGCGCTTGATGCCGTAGGCGTCTTTCATGAGACCCGCATCGCGGGCAAGAGTAGCGGGGTTGCAGGACACATAAACAATCCGCGGAGATCCCAATTCTAGAACCTTTTTGACCACGTCCGGATGCATGCCGGTGCGGGGCGGGTCAATAACCAGGACATCGGGTTTTTCCTTGATTTCCGGCAATACCACACGCATATCCCCGAGAATGAAATTGCAGTTGGATACCTTGTTCTGCCCGCAATTCTTCCGCGCGTCGGCCACGGCGGCTTCCACGACCTCGATGCCAGTGACGGACGCGGCGGCATCAGACAGCCAGATAGGAATGGTGCCGGTGCCCGAATAAAGATCCAGCACATGTTCCCGGCCGGTCAGGGCCGCAAATTCCTTGACCGTATCATATAATCGCACTGCGCCCCGGGTGTTGGTCTGGAAAAATGAATTGGCGGATATGGCGAACCGATAAGGCCCGAGATGTTCCTCCAGATGGTCCCGGCCGACAAGGGGAATTTCAAACTCGCCCACGGCCACGCCGGATTTACGGGTTGTTATATTGTTGACCACGGCCTTGATATCGGGAAAAGTCCCCACCAGTTCCAGAGCCAGGGGCTTAAGAACGTCCATGTTTTCCGCGGATGTCACGATATTGACCATCCATTGATCATTGGTCAGGGAATGACGAACAATCAGAAAGCGCCAGAACCCTTCGTGAGATCGCAGGCCGTAGGCCGGCAGCCCGCTGTTTTGCATGTATGACTTTACAAATCGCAGAATCTCATTGCCCCGGCCGGGTTGCAGAAGGCATGCGTCGATATCGAGGACCTTGTCGAAGGTGCCCGGCACATGGAGCCCCAGAGCGAAATCCCGCGCGATGGTTTCATCTTCTAATTGCGCCGGCAACACCCAGCGCCTGTCGCTACACGAAAACTCCATCTTGTTCCGGTAGGCAAATATCGCTTCCGAGGGCAACGTCGGCATGACGTCTACATCATCGATGCCCCCGATGTGCTGCAGGGCCTCGACTACATGCTGACGTTTGTATTCAATCTGTTTGTCATAGCGTAGGAACTGCCATGTGCATCCACCGCAGAACCCGCTGTAGGGACAGGGAGGATTTGTCCGGAACACCGATGGGGAAAGCACTTCCCGGATTCTGGCTTCGGCATGGCTTTTTTTCTTTTTAACAATAACCGCCAGAACCCGGTCTCCAGGGAGGGCTTGATTCACAAAAATCGCAAATCCATCGATTTTGGCAATCCCTTTGCCGCCGAATCCTGTATGGCTGATATCCAGCTCTATTTGATCACCTTTGCGCACTGTCATAGTGATATCCAAATGATAAAGGTTTGTTGATTTTTCCAAAAAAGCGAGCTTCCGATCTTCCGGGAATATATTTTTATTAATTATTTTAAATCGATGTCATATCGCCCAATATAGAAAAAAGGCTTGCAAACGGCAACCGGATTTTGCGAATATGACAAAATAATCCTTTCGCAATACGCTGGATTTTTTTGCGCCGCGCGATGTTTGCGGCGTCATAAGCCCTCAAACGCTTGCCCGGGAGGCCCCGTCATGCGCCATATCATTTATTCCGCCCTGTTATGTTCTCTTTTTCTGATGGCCGGCTGCGCCGGATTCAACCGGTACCCGACCGGGGGAAGCCTCGTGCTGGAAAACCTTGCCGCTACCGTAAAGGTGATCCGGGATGAAAAAGGAATGGCCTATATTTATGCCGATTCATTGGATGACGCCATGCATGCCCTTGGATACGTCGCGGCCCAGGACCGTCTATTTCAGATGACCCTTACCCGGTTGTTTGCCCAGGGACGGATCAGTGAGCTGGCCGGAGAGATCGCCAGAGGGCTTGATATCCGTCACCGAACCCTGGGGTTTTACCGGCAGGCCGCTGTCCTTGCCGAAAATCTGGCCCCGGAAGACCAAAGGCTTCTGGAAAACTATATCGCCGGCATCAACGCCTATATTCAAACCGGCGCGGACTCCTATCCCATTGAATTCAAACTGGCGGGCATCGCGCCCGAACCCTGGACCGTGGCGGACAGCCTTTCCATTCTCTACTACATGAGCTGGGATTCCTCGGCCAACCTCAAGTCTGAAATCATCGCCCAGATGTTGATAGAACGGCTGGGAGCGACCAGAGCCGGAGAAATCTTTCCGTTAAATATCAACCCGGATGATAAAGAACATCCGGCCGAAGCTGACCCGCCCGCATCCGCAGCAGCATTAAGCGTATCTGCTGACGCCATGCTCATGGGATTTCTGCACAACGGCGCCAAAGAGATCGGCAGCAACAACTGGGTGACCGGTCCCGCCCAATCAGACGGCGGCAAGCCCATTGTCTCCAATGATCCCCATCTGGAAACCGGCATCCTTCCCGGGATCTGGTATCCGGCCGGCATCATCACTCCCGATCTGCGGATTGTCGGAGTCCATATTGCCGGCCTGCCGGTCATGCCCATCTTCCGCAACGAGCATGTGGCCGTGGGCATCACCAATGCTTACGGGGATGTGCAGGATCTTTACATCGAAACCGTTGATCCGGCAAACCCGGATCAGTACCTGGAAGGCGGAAACTCCATCGCCTTTACCATCATCGACGAAACCTTGAAAATCCGGGATAAAAACGAAAAATCCGGATTCCGGGAGGAGACGGTGGAGATCCGTTACACCCGGCGGGGGCCGGTGGTATCGGACGTGCTCAAGGGGTTGGACACCGACAAGGTCATGAGCCTGCGGTGGGCGCCGTATGAACCCATGAAATCCCGTTTGGGAGTGGCCGCGTTCATGCGCGCTAAAAGCGTTGATGAGATCCGGCGCTGTCTGACCGGTTTTGATGTCATCATGCTCAACTTCATATTCGGCGATACAGCCGGCAATATCGGCTGGCATGTTTCCGGTCGGCTGCCGGTGCGTTCGAACGGCGACGGGAGCATACCCACGGCGGTCACCAACGGCGCGGACAACTGGATCGGCTTTGTGCCGTTTGATGAAATGCCCCATGCCTATAATCCGGACAAGGGGTGGCTGGGGACCTGCAATCACAACACCGTCACCCAGGATTTTCCCTATTACTATTCAACCTTTCTTTCACCGTCTTATCGCTATCGCCGGCTCAAACAGCTCATGGAGGAACCCGGTGTGAAAACCGCGAAGGATCACTGGGCCTTTCAGCGGGATACCGTCAACCTGATGGCCGAAAGGCTGGTTCCCTTCATGATGGATACCCTGGCGGACACGGATGAAACAATAGATCTGGCGGAGATTCTGAGGCAGTGGGACCGCCGGGATGATATTGACGCGGCCGGCGCCACCATATTTCACGCCGTCTACGAACGCTTCGCATGGCATACTTTCGTTGACGAGCTAGGGGAAGACCTGGCCAAAACCATGCTGGGGACCTGGTATTTCTGGCAAGAGCGCTTTGAGCAGTTGATATTGACCGACCGGCTGGATCACTGGTTCGACGACATCACGACTACAGACAAAAGGGAAACCAAACAGGACATCCTCATCCTGGCGGCCATGGAGGCCCGGGCCGACCTTTCCGCATCTCTGGGGAATAATCCGGCCAAATGGCAATGGGGAAAGATCCACCGACACATCTTTGTCAGCCCCATCCGGCGGGAAGGTTTCGGCAAGGGGTTGTTGGGGGGCGGCGACTGGCCGGCCCCGGGTTCCGTGGAAGTACTCTATCGTGGGATATATGACTACAACGTGCCTTATGACGTGAAGATTTCAGCTTCCCTTCGCATGGTGGCGGATCTGGCCGATGCAGAAAAGGTGCTCGCCGTAATGCCCGGCGGCATTGCCGGACGGATATTTCACCCCCACGCCAAGGACCAGATCCCGTCGTTCATGGAGGGCGAAAAGGTATACTGGTGGTTCAGCGACCGGGAGGTCGAAAACAATGCGCAATCGGTGCTGATGTTAACGCCATAAATCGGAATCATGGTTATCGCTTCAGCGCCGGATCAAACTTTCGCACTTTTTCAACAAATGCCGCCAAATCTCCCTCAGCGGCCTGATCCCGATACCTCAGACGCACATAAAGGTCTGTGATTGGCGCAATTTGCTTTTGCAGATCCGGACGGTTTTTTAAAACCAATTGCATATAGTCAATGGGCCCCTGATCCGGTTTGCGCGCAAACCCGGCCCGGGCAAGTTTTTCACAATATCGGGCATAATACTTTTGTACCGCATCGGGTTTTTGTCGGGGAGGCCGCAGAAAGAACCAAGCATACCCGCCGATGATCATGCCCGCCAGGGCCACCATAAGCAGCATGGCTTTGAAGGATGCGGCCAGAACCCCGGATCGGATGCCGATTTTTTCAAGCAGAGCCCGCTGAACTTCATAGGAATATCCTTCAAAAAACGCGCGCCACCCGGTGTTGATCGCGTCCCAGCCCAGCCTCGCCTGATGAAAAAACGAAGACAGGCCCCCCAAGCGTTCAAAAAAACCCCCGGCCCCGCCTGCTGAAAGGACGCTCCGCATCCCCTCGGAGATCCGATCCGGGGCCACGGCAGCCGTTGGATCTACGCGAATCCATCCGTTTTCCGGATCCCATATCTCCACCCAGGCATGGGCATCTAACTGGCGAACAATCAGATAGTTGGCATAGGGGTTTATCTCGCCGCCCAGATACCCCCCCACAACCCTGGCCGGGACATTAACGGCCCGCATCATAAAGGCAAATGCAGACGCGTAATGTTCGCAATAACCGCGTCTGGACGCGAAAATGAAATCATCCACCGGATGCCGGCCCAGGCGCGGGGGCTCAAGAGTATAAGTAAATCCGTTATCGCGAAAAAAATTGAATACCTGATCAGCTTTTTCCACGGCCGTAGAAGCATCCGCCGTAATCTCAGCGGCAAGTTGATGTGTCCTCGTGTTGCTGTTTTCCGGAAGAAGAATACATTGACGAAGCGTCTTCTCGTCTTCCGGGCCGGTGTGATATCGCGTATAAGACGTCATCTCATATCGCATCTGCCTGCTGACCGGTCGCGGGGTGCGAAGCGTGTAATCATTGAGAAACGCGGCCCGGTGCAAGGGTTCCGCCGGCATTTCCAGGACAAACAGCCATCGGTAATGATGGGGTTCCAGTGTGACGGTATAAGATGTCGGATTTTGACCTTTCGGCAGTGCGGGATTTTCCGGCGAATGCCGTTGAACATGCCATCCGCGGCCGTCAAAGTCGGAAAATACAATCCCCCGCCAGTAAAGCAGGGATGCCGACGGAGTTTCACCGTCAAACGAAACCCGAAAGGCCACGGCATCATTTTCCACCAGCATCACCACGCCGCCGGGGGACAGACTATCCGAAAAACCGCTTTTCGCGGCACTGGAAAACCAGAGTCCGAACAAAGATCCTTCGATGCGGGGAAACAGAAAAAACAACAAAACCATCACCGGTAAAGCCTGGGCCATGATCAGCGCGGAGAGCCTGAGATTGGCCGTAAACCTTCCGCCGGGATCGTTGGTCCGGATAAGCACGGCAGTGGTCACAATAACGGACATAAACATATAGATGGTGATTAATAGCGTTTCCGAAAGAAAAAGGCTGGTGATCACGATAAAATAGGCCAGAAAAACGGTAATCATCCGGTCCCGGTGGGTTTCCATCTCAAAGGGTTTCAGCGCCGCCATTACCGCCAGCAGTCCGAGATAGGCGTCCTGGTCCAGCCGACGGCTGAAAGTGAACAGCAGTCCGAAAATTCCGATGATTGTCAGCACCCGACGAAGATTTTTTCCCGGCCGTGGCCAGTTGAAGCGAAAAGACAGAAGAATATATCCCCACATGACCACGCACCAGAATATGATCCACGGAGGAAGGCGCCCAATGTGCGGAAAAATCGCCACCACCAGCGCGGCAAGGATTGGAAAAACAGTTTTATGCGGTTCGTTCATTGATCACTTACTTAAATCAAATAGGGCCAGCGCTTTAAGGCACGCGTGTCTATGTCGTTCTCCTTTATCCGGAGCGATGGTGCGTCCGGGAAGCAGCAGGCCGTATTCCACGTTCATATTATGGGCCTTGAGCACCATGTCCGCAAGCCGCGACAGTTTATGCTCCCTGTTGGCGTCCCCCAGGGCGTCATAATCGAGCATGACCGAGGCGCCGCTGTTGCCGGCAAACTCCTTGACAAAAACTCCCAGGCCGCGGGAAAAACTTTTCCATGAAATTTTGCCCATCGGATCGCCGGGCTGATAGGGTTTCAGGCCGAAAAAATCATCGACCCCGTCCTTGATGGAATTTACGTCGGATTCATCACCAACATGGCCGCCGGAAGACTGAAACGATCCGGCAAGCGGCCTTGGATAAACCACGCAGGAAATATCCGGCAGGACCACCGTCCACGCGCGGAAAAGACCCAGCGGATACCTTGTCCAAACGATGAGCCGGCCGGGTCTGAGAATCCCGCGGTAACGCGTGGGGATTTTTACGGTAACGGTTTCATCCGTTTGCGCGGAAATATTTTCAATTACCGGTTCATTCTTTTCCATCACAAACCCGATGGCCCTTCGGTGGCCGGATTCGGAACGGACCAGGAACCGGAACAGGGCGGTCCTGCCGGCAAAAACCGGTTCGACCGATACCGAGAGAACTTCCATACCCAGCAAGTTCCGGTAGGTATGAATCATTGAAACCAGTGTGATGCTGCCGAGAAGAAACACCAGCAGAAATCCGAGGTTGTTATTGTAATTAATGGACCCCAGTAACATGGCGAACAAGATGATAAGAAACAATAACCCGTGCGCAGTAGGAAGGATGTAGACCCGGTGACGGTTGAAGGCCAGCGGCAGGGGCTCTGTTTTTCGGGCCGCGGCTTTTTTTAGTCCAAAAAATTTTTTCAAAGCGGTACCGGTACCTGGGAAAAAATTTCAATAAGTCTGTTTTGCGGTATTTCAAGCCCGTCCGTCCGGGAACGCAGCCGGTGCCCCACCACCCAGGGAAGCACCATCTGAAGGTCTTCCGGCACCATGTAATCTCTTCCCTGCATATGTGCCCATGCTCGTGAAGCCTGCTGCAGGGCCAGTCCAGCCCGTGGCGACATACCGAAATGAAACCGGGGAGATGTTCGCGTGAAATGGATAATATCCTGGAGATAATCAATGAAAGTTTCTGACGCACGCACTCTGCTGATTTCCGCCTGGATGCCGAACACATCATCATGCATCATGCAGGCGCCCATGGCATCGAGCACCGCCTGGGCGCCTTCACCCTTCAAGATCTTTTTTTCCGCGGCCCGATCCGGATATCCCAGGGTGATGCGCATCAGAAAACGATCCATCTGGGATTCGGGAAGTGGGAATGTACCGGCATGTTCCAGGGGATTCTGGGTGGCGATCACGAAAAACGGCTGTTTCAGCGTTCGGGTTTCTCCTTCTATGGTCACCTGTTGTTCCTCCATGGCTTCCAAAAGGGCGCTCTGGGTTTTGGGCGTAGCCCGGTTGATCTCATCGGCCAGGAGCACCTGAGTAAAAATCGGTCCGGGATGGAAATGAAACGTCGCCGCTTTCTGATCAAAAATAGAAACCCCTAAAATATCGCCGGGCAGCATATCGCTGGTGAACTGAACTCTCTGAAAGTCGAGCCCCATGCACTTGGCCAGAACTTTGGCCATGGTGGTTTTGCCGATGCCGGGCAGGTCCTCGATGAGCAAATGTCCTCTGGCGAACAGGCACGTCAGGGCCAGTCGGACCTGGGGCTCCTTGCCGATCAAAACAGTGCCGATCTGCCTGACAATGGATTCAAATCGTTCAATCATGGCAAGTGATCTTTCATTATTATAAATAAGTCAGTGAATTCAGTTTTTTATCTTAAACCAATATGCCCCATGACAGAAGCTATGTCAAGATATGGAATTAACAGATCTGGAATTAACAGACTGGGAATCGAGATAAGAAATTAATAAATGAAATGCGTGATGGCGCATTGGGTTTGCATTGTTATGAGGCAATTGTATTTAAAAAATCAAGGGGTCTGGATCATTAGGCAGGTATTTACGATTTTGTGGAGACGTGAAACGTTTTTTACCGAGCCTGCCCATAACGCCTTCAGGCATTATGAACAGGCTCGGGTTTATTTTTATTTTTTATGTTAATTCATCATGTTATTCAGCTTTTCCCGCAACTCCGAATCCCCCTGCATGGCCATGACGATATTATTGTAATCTTCAACGCTCAAGCCGTTTTCTTCAATAGCCTTAATCATCCGATGCGTGTAAGTTTCCTGCAGTGCCTGCGCCTCTTCGTTTTCTTCCACCTGGCCCAATGCATCAGAGTATTGTTTCCTGAGGTCGGCGACATCAGATTGGGCATTGGCAAATTTTTCAAGATCTTCGTCGTTAAAGTTCATTTGGGGCGGCGGCGATTGTTGCTGCTCATGCTGATACTGCTGTCCGCCATAATCCTGTGCCGTAAGGGGAACGGTCATCAGGCAGACCATGGCCGCAACCAGTGCAAGCGATTTCCAATTTGTCATTTTTCTGAGTACGGTTTTTGCATTCATTCTTTGGACCTCCTTTTGAAATGATCGTTTTGATGGTAATATATTTAATTACCATCGCTGCTCTTCAATTTTGCATGTGCCGTGCCAGAATGATGCAAACGAAAAATAAATTTATAAATGATTCATTTTATAGTTTTTAATTTCACCTTGAAGCAACAAACGGAAAAAGGATACATACCAAAAGCATGTTTAAAAATACTACATGTGTCTTTTTGTCAAAGGGGGTTTTCGTGTGCAAACCGCATTTATAAAACGCTTCAGTCTGCGGTCGGTGCTGGTGATCAACGTGATCATTCCCTTGGTGTTTGCCGTGACCGTTATCAGTTACGCGGGCCTGGGCGTTATGGAACACATTGTTGAAAAACGAATGCAGAAAGATGTGGAACTTGTAGCCAGAGCCATTCGTTTGCCGGTGAGTTACAGTCTTGAAAAAGACAGATCCGGCAGCGTCGGCCAGGCACTGGAATCGGTATTTCATATCGATCGGGTATACGGCGCTTATGTTTACGATGCCAACGGCCGGCGTGTCGCCGCCGTGGGCGCCGTTGAGCCCGAAGAGCGACAGCATGATCTCGTCAATGTGGTTGAAGACGGAAAACGTAAAGGCCAATATGAACGGGTTCAGGGCAGAAGGGTATACGCCTATTTTGTCCCCCTTTTCGACACCGCCGGCAAAAGCAACGGCTTGCTGAAGGTCACTCGTAAAAAAAGCGATTTTGAAGACCACATCCGGAAACTTCGGATCGGCCTTTCCATCGCAATCACGGGTCTGGGCCTTTTGATCGCCGGAATGGTTCTGTTCGGATTTGACCGGGCCGCCGGCCGGTATTTCACCAAATTGGCGGATAGCATGATAAAAATACAAACCGGAGACCGGTCCCACCGGGCTGACGCCGACGGCCCAAGGGAAATCGCGGCCCTGGCCAGATCTTTGAATGCCATGCTGGACAGTATGGATCGCGCGGAAAAAGAGGTGATGGAAAGACGCCAGGCCCAAGCGACATTGGAAGACAGGCTCCGGCAGAACGAAAAAATGGCGGCCGTCGGGCGGCTTGCCGCCGGCGTGGCCCACGAATTGGGCGCTCCTTTGTCCCTGATCGACGGAAAGGCCCAGCGCTGCCTGAGGGATGCCGATATCGGCCCTGTCCATAAAAACAGTCTCTATGATATCCGGCATCAGGTGCAGCGCATGAGTAATATCGTTCGGCAACTTCTGGATTTCGGCAAAGGCGCCATGCGCCATAAACGCCGGATTCACACGGCCCGTCTGGCAGAATCCGCGGTTTCAGGCATCCGTAAGGAAATCGGTGACAAGATAGCTTTTCTCATGCGGGGTCCTGAACCCGGCCCCTGCCTTTATGTCGATCCGCTCCGACTTGAACAGGCATTGATCAACCTGCTGCGAAACGCCGCCCAGTCGAAAAAAACCACCAAGGTATCCCTTAACTGGGAAGAAACTGCAAATCATGAAATAATTTTAAGGGTAGAAGATGATGGCGAGGGGATCGCTGAGGAAATTAAATCA
Organism: Desulfobacteraceae bacterium; assembly: GCA_003597945.1. GTDB lineage: Bacteria > Desulfobacterota > Desulfobacteria > Desulfobacterales > Desulfosalsimonadaceae > SURF-33. The sequence continues at coordinate 22,056 of QZJS01000020.1, forward strand.
AAAATCTTCGAGCCGTTTTTCAGCACGCATAAAACCGTGCGAAATACCGGTATGGGGCTATCCGTGGTTCACGGAATCATCCGGGAACACGGGGGCGTGATCCAGATTTTCGACAGTCCGCTGGGCGGCGCCGGATTCCGAATCACGCTGCCGCCGCAAACAGAGATAAAACAGACCGACCGGGGAGAAAACCATGGCTGAAATCAAAACCGCGCGGGGCTCGGATAACGACAGGGAACGCATCCTTCTGGCCGAAGATGACCAGGGGCTGGCCCAACTGCTTTGCGAAGAACTCGATGAGGCCGGTTATTATGTAAAGACCGCATCATCCGCCGAAGAAGCCGGGAGCCTTCTGAAATCCTGGGAACCGGACCTGGTGATCAGCGACCTCAAACTGCCGGGCGCCGACGGCATGGCGTTGCTGGAATGGAGCAAACAGCAGTACGCCCAGCCGGGCTTTCTGATCATCACGGCTTTCGGCAGCATCCCCCAGGCCGTGGAGGCATTAAAATCCGGGGCCGATGACTTTCTTGCCAAACCATTGGACCTGGAGCATTTCAGGCTCAGCGTGAAGCGGATACTGCGTCATCGGAGCCTGCAAAAAGAAGTGCTCCGTTTCCGTGATCTTATGGCCCGGGACGGATTCCAGGGCATGATCGGACAAAGCCGGAAAATGCGCGTCATGTTTGATCAGCTCCGCAAAATCGCCGCGGCCCAGGGTCCGGTGTTGATCCAGGGGGAAAGCGGCGTGGGAAAGGAGCTGGTGTCAAAAGCCCTGCATGATCTGAGTCCCAGAAAAGAAGCCCCGTTTCTTGCCGTCAACTGCGCGGGGATACCTGCCGAACTATTGGAAAGTGAATTTTTCGGCCATGAAGCAGGGGCCTTTACCGGCGCCGTGAAAAAACGGCAAGGCCTGTTTCAGCGGACCCATTCCGGCTCCCTGTTTCTCGATGAAATCGGCGAAATGCCATATAATCTTCAATCCAAGCTGCTGCGCGTGCTCCAGGACGGCGCCTTCCGGCCCGTGGGCGGCAACACGGAACAACAAGTCGATGTCAGGGTCATCTGCGCCACCAACCGGAAACTCGCCGACCTGATCGCCTCGGGCGCGTTCCGCCAGGATCTTTACTACCGCCTGGAGGCATTCACCCTTACCATACCGCCATTGCGGGAGCGCAAGGACGATATCCCGCTTCTGGCCGCCCATTTCCTGAACCGGTATTGCCTTCAGATGGGAAAAGACATTAAAGGATTCTCATCAGAGGCCATTGATCAGCTCATGGCGTATGCGTTTCCCGGAAATATCCGGGAACTGCAGAACATTATAGAAAGAGCCGTGACATTCTGCCACGGCGCCCAGATCCACACGGAACATCTTCCCATTAAAATTCGCCGGCAGGCAAGGCCCTCCAGCCCATCCGAAGAAACGGAAAACGACCCGTCCCATCTCCTGAACGCATTTTTACAGAAACATGAAATGCTGCCCACCCTCAAAGACATTGAAAAGCACTATCTAAATTATGTCCTTGAAAAAGTGGACGGAAACAAAAGGCGGGCCGCCGCCGTTCTGGGGATCAGCAGAAGGACCCTTTACCGGCATATAGACGATTAAAAGGGTGTGCCGCATCCTGCAAAGCAGATAGACGGCGTTAAAATCAATCACGACGACGCGGGTGATCCGGCCGCCAGCTTCTGGGTTTTCCGGATATGGGCATAATTTAACGCCCCTACAAACACACTTCCGCCAAAAAGATTGCCTATGATCGACATTCCGACACATCGCACAACCTGCTGAAGCGTAAATTGATCACTGATAAACAGGGCGGTAAACATTTCAGCGGAACCGGCGATGGAATGATGCAGCCGCCCGATACCGATTAAAAAGGTCACGATATAGATACTGGCAATCTGGCTGATGTTGGGCGGCGTTGCAAACACCAGCCACCCGCCCTGAGCCATCAGGCATCCCGCGAGAAGAGAGCTGATAAAAATTTCACCATTCCCGTAACGCGTAAAATGATTTGCGATTGCGATATACCCCTCTTTGGCCTGAATCACTCCATCGGAAAACGTGAGAAGAACCGCAATTATTATTGTCCCGATAATATTTCCGATAATGATGATCGCCCAGAGCCGCAACAAACCCGCTGATCCTGCTTTGCCTTCAAGAAAGGGGTATATTGCTTTTGCGGTATGCTCGGTGAACAACTGGGTGCCGCTCATGATGCAGACAACAAATCCCAGCGGATATACCATCGCCGTTGCCAGACGAAAACTGAGCGGATTTTCGAGGAATCCCTCATGCGCATATAGCACGGCCACAACCATTGCGGTAAACCCAAGAATAATCCCGGCGGCCACCGATGACAGCGCCAGCGAGACAAAGGGGCGGCGGATTTGTTCAGCCCCTTCCAAAATGGCTTTTTCCAGAATGTCATCCGGGTGACGCACTGCCTCATCTGAACGCTTCAGGATGACGGGCACAAAATCATTGTCTTCCCATTTTCTTTCTCTCGAACGCATTGTTTCACTATTACCGGACTCCGGCGGTGTTCCGGCTTTATTGATATCCCTATTAATATTCGCGTTTTTGTCATTTGCGATCGACATCTGCTGCTCAAGCATAAAAGTCCCCCTTTTGGCCCGGAGTACTTATTCTACAACCCTTTTTGTATTTTTTGGTGCAATCCATCGACTCCATCCCCCGGTAAAAATCAGTTTCCTGCAGGCTTTCTTGTAATAAGGCCTGGTTTTCAAAAAAACTTCCCGGCCGAAAGGCAGCACGAGTGAAATCCCCTGTGTATGAATGTAGATGGTATCCGCCCAATCGAATATAATGTTCAGTTCATGCACCAGCTCCATAGCCGAAGATCCGTCAAAATCGCCCTGCAACCACAAATGCAGTTTGTTCCGCTTTTTTTTTCTATCAATATGGAAATTCAACGCCATGATTAATCCTCTATCAGTACAATAAATTCCCAAAGGTTAAGCAGCGTATTGTATTGCTACAAACTGCAGGCACTGTGCCAATCAAATTTATATAAGGAGGATAAGCGATCCACGGCGGCAATCAGATAAATATTACCTATTAATATCAGCCGGCTATCAACCGATTGGGGAAAGGGATGAACCGACGAATCCTTCTGAATCGTTAAGGCACATGTAACATGTTGACCCATAACCCGCGGACTGCATCACCAATGATCACTGCCATACCGTCAGCAATAGCAGCAAAGAAACCTTGGGTATAAACACCTGGATAGGGCCGAACCGGGCAATCCGCTGACCGCTTAACACAATAAGAAGCCATCTTTACAATTCATAAAATTCAACGTATGGTTATCCCGTCAAACGACAAAAACCGCTAAACGAATGAACACTTTTCTATGCCTTGTCATAAGGGAAACATGCGAACAATGATCTATTTCACGTCCGACGGATTGCGGCTCCATGGCACGCTCCACCTGCCGGAAGTTAAAAAGCCGCCGGTGATCATCGGGTCACACGGATTTTTCAGCACCGGCGATTCGCCGAAACAGGTGGATCTTGCCAGGTGCTGTGTTGAAAACGGCATGGGGTTTTTCCGGTTCGACCACCGGGGATGCGGGAAAAGCGAGGGAGAATTTGCGGCAGTGACGACCTTTGACGGCCGGTGCCGTGACCTGGAAGCGGCAATGGAAATGCTTTTGGCGCGCTCCGATATTGGAGACGACATCGCCCTTTTCGGCAGCAGCTTCGGCGGGGCCGTCGTGCTGGCCGTGGCGGCCCAAAGAGATGTTTGCGCCGTGGTGACCGTGGCGGCCCCGATCTGCTTGGGAACCATTCGGCCGCCGAATATCGATGACCCGGAAGAAGCCTTTCGGCTGCGGGGTTTTGACAGAGAACGGCTCGATTTTGACATAACCGATCGTCTCGGTCACGTCCGCAATCTGCTGAGTTTTCATGGCGATCAGGACACGGTGGTGCCGTTTTCAAACGCGCTTGCCATCCATGAAAAAGCAAGGCATCCCAAGGTCCTGGTCCGCCACGAAAACGGGGACCATCCTATGAGCGATCCCGCGCATCAGCGGGATTTTCTCAAGCGATCCATAGACTGGTATCGGGAAGGGTTCGGCATCGCAACCGCATAAGCATCAGCGGATACGAATGCGGCGATGCCGACTCTGGCACCAGAAGTTAACAAAGCAGTCGGAAAAACTGTCGGCGTCAGGCCAACTATTTTTGCAGCATCCGCCGGCAACTGGCGATCAACTGCTCATAGAGCGCGCTGGGATCATATAGGTTAAAGGTTTTGAGTCTGGCGATGCCGTCTACCATGGCATAGACGATAAAGGCGGTCTTGCCGGCGGGCAAGTCCGCGATGGAGCCGTCCTCCTGGCCCCGGATTATGGCCTGCTGGAAGGTGTCTAATATCAGGTTGTAGATGCCGGAAAACTGATCCCTGAACACGGGCTGCACCTGGGCCAGTTCATAAGCGTCGTAGCGGTGAAGGATCAGAAATAGTTCCTCCCGGGTACCCACCATGTAAAAATAGAAAAAAATGGCGCCTTCCAGCATTTCCAGGCCGGATGCAAATTTCTTTTCCGCGAAAAACCGCGCAAACTCCCTGACCAGTGTCTGCCGGACGTTTTCCAGGATGGCCAGATAAAGTTCATCCTTGGTTTTAAAGTGATAAAAAATCGTGCCTTCGGCCACGCCGGTGATCTTGGCGAGTTCCGCGATGGAAGTATTGCGGTAACCCTTTTCAGAAAACAGACGGGTGGCCGTCAGGAGTATATTGTCTTTTTTCGACATGATCAAAAGCCTCGAAAGCCGCTTACCATCCCTTGCTGATCAGTATTTCGCGCACTTCCTCCTCGGCCTTGCGCTCCACGAGAATCATTTTCCGGGCCTGGGCCTTTTTGATTTTATCCGTCAGAGCCTCGAGATCCGCGGGTTTTTCGATGAAATCCATGGCTCCCAGACGCATGGCTTCCACCCCTTTTTCCACGGTGCCGTGCCCGGTAAGAAGAATGACCTGCATTTCGGGATGCTTGGCCTTGATGTTTTTGAGCACCTCGATCCCGTCCATTTCCGGCATCATCAGATCTAAAACAATGGCGTCAAAGGTCTGCTCTTCGGAGATCTTCAATGCGTCTTTTGCGGACGTGGTGGTTTGCACATCCATGCCGCGAACCGTCATCCGCTCCCCCAGCACTTCCAGAAAATCCTTTTCATCATCGACGATAAGCACTTTTGTTGACATAACATCACACTCCTTTGCATGGTTTGACAAATGGTATTAGTCGCTATTTTGCCTTAAATGTCCAGCCTTTCGGGTATCACCAGAATAAATTGATTATGCGGATCATTTATTTCAAACGCCGCGCCCAGAATAGCCAGAAGGGTTTCATCCGGCGCATCCGGGAATACCCGCACCGGCGTGCCGGCCAACGGACGATCCAGGCCGGAAAAAATCATTTGAACACCTTTTGCGGTCCGGTGAATCTCTGTATCAATGGTTTTGGACGCGCCCACAACATCCATCCCGAATTCAATGATGCGCCAGACCAGGTGATGCAGATAAAAGGGTCGGGTGGTCACGGAAACCGTTTCCGGGCATAAAGACAGGTTCACCGTCACGCCCCGCACTTCCGTGAGCCGCCGGGATACCGCCAGCACCAGCGTTAAAAAGTCAAAAAGATCGACTTGCTTGAAAGGATCATCCACGGCATGGGAAAAACGGTTCATATTCCGGATGATCTGATCCGTGCGCTGAATCTGGCGTTTGATCATGCCGCTTAACTTTTTGACCCGCTCAAGGTCAAGGGGCCGTCCTTTTTCCGCCAGCAGCGAAAGGTCTTCCAGCAGGCCGGCGCTTTCATTCATGATACTCAGGGAATTTTTGAGTTCATGAGAAATGGACGCGGAAATGCGGCCGAAAAACTGTATGCCGTCTACCGCGGCCGTGCCGAGCAATGAAGTCATTTTACGGATCCTCCCGTGACTTGCCTGATTTTTTGCACCAGCACATCAATGTTGATCGGTTTCATGAGAAAATATGATTCCCCGGCTTCCGCGGCGCATTCATTGAAGCTGTCCGCGGAACCATGGCCCGTCATAAAAATGAACTTCAACTCCGGAGCAATGCGGGCCATTTTCCGTTTCAGATCCAGGCCGCTCATACCGGGCAGCTTGACATCCAGGACGGCCACGTCATAGGCCTTATCCCGCAAGATCGCGCAGGCCGCCTCCACGGTGGTCACCCATTCAGCGACAAATCCCCTGATTTCGAGCCTTTCCGCCAGTGTCACCACCAGTTCTTCCTCGTCGTCAGCCAGCAATACGCGAATCGGTTCCATTTTTTTCCACTTTCGCCGCATCCCCTCGCAGCGGCAGGGTGATGTTAAACCGGGTCCCCTTGCCCAGTTGACTTTCCACCGTGATGGTTCCCCCGAGTTCCTGCACCAGACCGTGGGTGATGGAAAGACCCAGGCCCGTTCCGCCCTGCTGGGTCCGGGTGGAAAAGAACGGCTCAAATACCCGTTTGATATCATCGGGATGTATCCCGCACCCATCGTCGATGACGGAGATGTTAATATCTTTTTCCGACTTTTTACGGCCGATGACCTGCAGATGACCGCCGTCGGAAAGCGCGGAAAAAGCATTATTCATTAGATTTAAAAAAATCTGCTCAAGCTTGCCGCGATCGCTTTTAATAAAGGGAATATCCGGGGCGATATCCACATCAATGGAAATATTGCGGTATTCGGATTCCTTTCCTAAAAAGCCGATCACATTTTCAATTACGTTGCGAATATCGACCAGATCGAGGGTGACATCCGACTGCCTGGCAAAACTCAGCAATCTGCGGGTGATGGTGGCGCAACGATTCACGGAATTTTGAATGGAATCGAGCAGCCCCTGCATTTTTACCTGCAAGGGCGATGGTTCCTGCTGTGCCATCAAATCCTTCATCAAGCCGGCCTTTTCATTGATAATGGCCAGGGGATTGTTGATTTCATGGGCCACCCCGGCCGCCAGCCTGCCGATGGAAGCCATTTTATTGACATATTCCACCTTGTGAAGGGCCGCCACCCGGGTTTGATCGGCGGCATGGATTTTACTGACCAGGTAAGTTGCAACAACCAGGACCGCAATCAAAATAACCATGACGCTGACCACCAGGTAAACGAGAATCTGCTGGCGGGCTTTGAGCCAGGGCTGCATCAGGTTAGATTTGGTTTTTGCCACCATCAGGATAAAGGGGGTGCCTTCCAGGTAGGCGTAACCGACGACCAGTTCCTCGCCTTCCGGTCCCCTGGTTTCAAAAACCTGGGTGGATTCGGAAAACGGCGGCACGGGCAGAATCATTTTTTCAAACATATAGCCGAACCGCCGGGAAGGGGTCTGAAGTATGCCGTCATGATTAATAATAAACATTTCCCCGCCGTGTCTGATTTCAATATCGATCAATTCGCTGTGAAATTTTTCCGCTTCCAGATCCACCCGCAGCACCAGGATTCTTCCGTCCGGCGACGTATGTTTGACCGCAATGACCAGATGCGGGCTGCGGCGATATCCCATGAAAATATCACTGACATAGCCGCCCTGCTCCATTACTTCTTCAAACCAGCTCTGCCGGCTGTAGTCCCGGTCGACAAGATCAAAAGGACCGCTGTAAGCGATTTGCCGGCCGTGAATATCGATGACGCCGATATCGGTGAACCCGCCGAAACTATCATGGAGATTGGCCAGTATGGTGTTTAGTCTTTCATTGTCGATAAGCTGCTCATAGGAATTATCCCGCACCAGAAATTCCAGTGCGTATTTCCGCTCCAGCAGAAAAAACGACAGGGTCCGCCGGGCATTGGAAACCAGCCGGGACGTGCGGAGCATGTTTTCCGATTCAATGGCCTTCTGGGTCACCTGGTAATCGATGGCCGCCAGGAAAAACACGGGCATCAGGGATACGCCGGCCGTGAGAAGAACGCTTAAATACCATATCCGCCGCAGGTTAAACAGGTGGCGGTGACGGCCGGAAGCCACATCGCGATGGTCCCAGAATTCCGGTTTTATGTGCTTCCAAAAAGACATGGATGTTGTCTGCCGCTATTTTTTAAAGGTTTACTTCTTTGTTTAATTTTTTATTTTTCAAGTTTTGACGCATGTGTTCATTGGCACGTTTCAGAATATCGCTTAGCACATCGATATCCACGGGTTTTTCCAGATAGGCGAAGGCACCCAGGTCCATGCAGATATCACGGTCTTTATCCGTTCCGTGCCCTGTCAGGATGACCACCTCGATTTCCGGGTGCTCGGCCTTAACCTTTTTGAGAACTTCAATGCCGTTGATGCCGGGCATCTGAAGATCGAGCAGCATGACTTCGGGGGCGTCGTCTTCCACCAGTTCCAGGGCCGACTCCCCGTCAAAAGCGACCGCCGCGCCGATATCCCGCATTTCCAGGCGCTCGGACAGGGTCTGAATGAACTCCCGCTCATCATCCACCAGCAG
>QZJS01000015.1 GCA_003597945.1 Desulfobacteraceae bacterium
TTAATAAGTTATAAAAGTTTAATTAATTTTAATAATCAAATAATAAGGCAATTTAGAATACACACTTCGTGACCGGCCTATCCCGGCGGCAAAGGTGTCCATCCGATTAAGAATTCGGGTTTGGTCGACGATAATTAAGATATTTTGCAAAAATCAGGTTTTTCGAACCTAAAAATCAGGGATTCCCCGATTGTTTTGCTTGTTTTTTGCTGGCATGGTGAAATTACCTTGAAAAGGAACACTGTTTACATGGCGAAACCATACTTAAATAAAAAAACAGCAAATCAGGAGGGGAAAAAATGAAAAAAGGATTATTGATTCTGGTGATCATCGGCGTGTGTATCGGATTAATGGCCGGCCCGGCGTTCGGCGCAAATTTAAAAGGTATGAAATATGGTATTTTTAAGATTTTAGGCATCCAGGCAGATCATACCTATCATTGCGCGGACAATGTCTGCTGGTCATGGACCGGCGGGGAATCCGGCGGAAGCTACATCTCCTATACGGCGAGTTCCAGGGGCAACTACACCAAATCCAGATGCACCTCAACCAACTGGGGCTGCCGTTTTGTCTATGCCGTTCAGGGCGTCTGCCACCAGGAAACCAACCGCGGACTGTATACAGGGGGAACGAATATTTCCAGGGGCGGGGTCGGCGGTTACTGGCTGACCGGTCCGACATTCGGCACCTACGGCGAGTGGGCATCGTGGACCACCTGCAGAACCGCCTGCTGGCTCTGGTAGGCTTCTGATTCTTCGTGATTATAACTATATTTATTAATTGACAAAAGCCTTCCTTTGTACTACCAGATGGGTATCTGTGCAAAGGAAGGCTTTTTATTTCAATTTCCCCCAAAAACCTGTCGGGAAGATCAAGGATGAATAAGCGAAATAAAATTATCTATATCGCGGTATTCTTCGTTTGCCTGTCGGCGTTGGCCATCAGTTATTATATGTTTCCTGATGAAGATCCAGTTCCTGAGGGCAGCGGCGATTTTGTCCGTGAACAGACGTCCGGACCGTCTCGCGATGCCGGTAAGAATGCGCTTTTCGGAAATAATACATCTCCGGCGGTTTCACCCGTGGGGCAGGCGGTTTTAGACTCGGTAACGGATGCCGCGTCTGATCCTTATGTTTCATACCCGGACGCATTGATAGAACTGCTAAACATTGATATGGACGATCTTCTTGCAAACCGCGATGCCTTCAAAAATACCATCATTCACGTGGAATGGATGGATCGCGTGAACGCGATCCTGAAAAATCTTGATCCGGTAAAACGAGCGGCCATCATCAAAAATCAAACCACGCTGCTTTATATCAAAGACAAGCTCAATGAGGCCTATCTTACCGGAAAAATCGATCACGCGACCTTTATCAAGGCTCTGGCTGATTTAATGAAATGGCACCAGAAAACCTATGAATCCATGCTGACCAATGACGAGTATCTGGCATTGTTTGAAATTGCGCCGGAACATGTGGACGATACCATCGACGGGTTATTTGATGGAGCGCCGGAATACAGTTTTATACTTAACCAGGGAATACCGCCGCATGAAGTCACCCAACAGGTTCAGGGGTATAAACTGGAGGAGGTCAATTCTCACTTTAAAAGAATGGTTTGGGACAGGGAGCAGATCGGCAAAAAAATCAATGCCGGTGAAATGAATCTCGATCAGGCAAGGGAAGCGCTGAATAGAAGCCAGCAGGCCTTTATTGCCAAATGCAAGGAAATATTAACTATTGATGAAATTAATACGATTTTCGGGTCCCTTGAGGCTTTGGAAACCGGCGCGACGCCAACCGAAGCTCCGGCAGTTGTAGGAGATGAAGATATCGAACAACTCGGTTTTCAAATCGAAAATCCCACAACCAGCGTCGATAAGGTCAGGGAAAAAATCAATAACGATAAAATAGAGGATATCCGTTTTTTTTACCAGGAAATGCATACAGAAAAAGAGAAGATTATCAGCCGGTTGGACGCCGAAGAAATTACATTGGAAACCTATGAAACCATTTCCAGTGAAATAGATGCGGCATTTGAGGAAAACTGCCGGAGCATATTGACGGATGAAGAATACCGGTTGATTTTTGACGTCACCGGCGTTACGGGGTCCGAAACCTCGCCGCCTTCTGCCCGGGAGTCGTTGCAAGAATCAATCGAAAAGGAGATCGTTCCACAAAAAACAACCGAAGAAAAGGTACCGGAAGAATAGAAAAAAATGAATATCATCCTTAAATCATTTTATGTTATATTTTTGTTGCTTTTGATCTCATGCATGGCCGGGGCGGAAGTGACGCCTTGGCCGAAAGCCTTCATTGATCAGACAACCCATGCGTTTGCTCCGGTGATTGCCGGCGCCGAGGTGATCCATCATTTTAACATAGCCAATCAGGGCGGCGTGCCTTTAAATATCGTCGGCGTCCAGACGGGGTGAGGTTGTCTGGCGGCCTCGTATCCGAGGCAGATCCCTCCCGGCGGGACGGGTGCAATAATATTAAAGGTCAAAACCGACGGGGATGCCGGAAAAACAATCCGCGAACGGGCCACCGTATATACCGATGATCCGGACAACGCGATTATTGAGCTGACCCTGACCGGAGAAATTATTCCACCGGCGCAACTGACACCCCAGACCGCGCGCCTGATGGGACCTGCCGGGGCATCGATTGGTACCGAAATCAAAATCACACCCGCGGCCGTCAACCCTTTTGCCGTCAAAAGCGTGACCGCCGAAGACGGTAAACATATCTCTTTTCATATAGAAAAGAAATCCGACGCGGGTGGACCGCATTTTATCCTATATGTTTCAAACACCAGAAAAGATCCCGGCCGCTATTCGGATAAAATCATTTTAGCGACCACCAGCATTATCAGCCCGGAAATTACGGTGCGGGTTTTCGGCATTATTCGTGAACCGGCCGCGCAGGAATAGGATTTGGATCCGAGGTTTTCACTCAGGCGAGGGTCCTAATACCATAGCCTCCAAGACTGAGATCGGTTGTAACGGTGGCCAGGCGATGTTTCTGGGCGGTGCGATAATCATACGGTCGCACGGATGTTTGTGGATTGGAGGGAGCCGGGCCAACGGTTTCTATGCCGTCTCCATGGGTTTGCCTTCACGCATGATTTCCCTGACGACCTCAACTATGGGCGGTTTGAGCTGGCGCAACCGGGGGGAGAGGGCTTTGCCGTCATACCATGAAAAGTCAACGGCGACGAACTGTTCCATGATGGTGTGTTCTTTATTGGCGCCGTAGGTTACCTGGGGGTAATATTCGATCCAGAGCATCCGTTCAGGATCGATATCAAACTCCAGGGTGACTCGGGTGGCGATATGGGCGGCGCAGCTCCGGACCGACATCTTGCTGTCGGCAACATCTGAAACAACCACGATAAAGGGCCGCAGAAAAGCGACAGTCGCAGTGCTTCCCCTGGCGCGGTCGTAAATGCGGAGCCGGCATTTGCCGCTGGCCAGTTTCAGGGCTCCTCCCCATCCTTCCCATGTAAAAATATCGTCGTAAATCAGCATGAACGTCCGTTTCCGATAAAATCCGTGCCGCCGGAGAATCCGTTTCCTTGAAATCCGCCGGCAAACCGCATTAACCCCGCAAGTTAAAAATGCAGTGTCTCAGTTTGCTATTATCTTTTTATTTATACCGATTTGCCGGATAATAAGCAATCATCAATTACGCCCGCGACACTGCCGGGCTTGTTGGGCCTGCCCGGAAATGCCCGGCCCGGCCAAAAGTTATAAACCAAGTTTTGCTTGCGTAGCAAATACCGGTGACATATGGTCTTCAAAATTGACCATCAACTATTTTAAATCCTTATGGACTGGACAACCTGCTGTTATGGATGAAACAAAAGTAAATACAAACAATCAATACGGCGATCTGACCCGGATGATCATTGACGGCAGGGAAATCCTGCTGGTGGGCACGGCCCATGTGTCGAAAGCCAGTGTCGAGCTTGTGGAAAAAGTGATCCGGGAGGAACGTCCGGATACGGTCTGCGTGGAATTGTGCCGGTCCCGCTATCAAGCCGTTATGCAGAAGGACCAGTGGCGGGAGATGGATATCATCAAGGTCATCCGGGAAAAAAAATCCTTTATGCTCTTAGCCAGTCTGATGCTGGCTGCCTTTCAAAAAAAAATTGGAGAGAAATTCGGCGTAAGACCGGGGCAGGAAATGATCACCGCCATTGAAATCGCCAAAGCCCAGGAAGCTGAAATCTGCCTGGCGGACCGGGATATCAGCGTCACCCTTTCCAGGGCCTGGCGGCATATGGGCTTTTGGAGCCGGATCAAGATGCTGTTTCAACTTCTGATTTCCATGGGCGGGGTGGATGATATCGAAGAGAAGGATATCGAACAGATGAAAGAGGCCGATATGCTCGAGTCGGTCCTGGCCGAGGTTGAAAAAAGCCATCCGGAGCTGCGAAGAATATTGATCGATGAGCGCGACCAGTACCTGGCCCAGAAGATCCGGACGGCAGCCGGCCCAAAGATCGTGGCCGTGGTCGGGGCCGGGCATGTCCCCGGCATCCAGCGGCACATTGAAAAAAATCAGAATATCGATGCGTTAGACATTGTTCCCCCCAAGGGGAATATGGGCAAAGTACTCAAATGGCTGATTCCGGCAATCATTGTCGTGATGGTGGCGGCCGGTTTTTTTTTCGGCGGTGTGGAAGCCGGAAAAAATATGATCTTCTGGTGGATAGCAGTCAATGGGATTTTCGCGGGCATCGGCGCCATCCTGGCCTTCGGGCATCCCCTGACCATCCTGACCGCCGTGGTGGCGGCTCCCGTGACCTCTTTAAATCCCATGATCGCGGCCGGCTGGGTTGCGGGACTGGTGGAGGCCCTCGTCAAAACCCCCAAGGTCCGGGACCTGGAAAATCTTTCGTCTGATATCATGTCCGTGCGGGGTTTCTGGCGGAACAAGGCCACCCGGGTGCTCCTGGTGGTGGTTTTTACCAACCTGGGCTCCTCCATCGGCACGTTCGTGGCCCTGCCCATGATGATGCGGATGATGGGGAGCTGATGAAAACAGCGGGTTTCATGCGTATCCATTTGCCTTTATAGATTTTTTCCATGGGCCAGGGCTGCCTTCGGGACCGCAATGTTTTGCCCTTCATAGATGAATTCATTTCCCCGGCGGTTAAAGGGGAGATAAATCAATTCGCTGTCTTTGGTCTCAATGGTGATATCGCCGAGCTTTTCAAAGACGTGACGTTTGCTTTCCACCAGGTATGCCAACACGGTCTTGAGGCTTTCCTCTGCTTCGGAAAGGGGAAGGGTCACCGGATAGGCGGGGGAAAGCCGGAGCCGGTCCCGGGCGATATTGTCCGGCGGTGAAAGGGTCAACATGCCCGCCAGGAGGAGAAAGAGCTTGGGCCGGACCTTGAATGCCGGGGTCCAGAAAACCATTTCCTGGGATTCCCACCGTTTAATAACCGCTTTGGGCAGATTCGCGTAACGGATCAGGTCGGCATAGGTTTCAAGCGCGACACCGTTGACCTGGGGCCTAATTTTCCAGAAGGGAATGTATTTGGACGATCCCATCCTCCGGTAAACCGCGCCCAGCTTTACTTCGGTCAGATCCCGCTTAATAGGCATCCATGCCCGACTGCAATTACTGCAGGCAAACACGCAGCTTTCCCGCTGGCCGTCTAAATCCCATCCGCATGCCGGGCAGAGGGCCGGCAGAAACCGGGGCGACCAGTCGGCGGCGGCGCCTGCGGCATCGATAAGCGAAGCTGTGTCGGGACCGGTCTGATACTGCATGGCGGCGTTGATGCCGTCCTGGAGCCTGTTGCCTTTTGGCAGCACCGGAAGGAAAATCACGCTGGCGGTCTCACCGATAAAGGCCCTTTCGATATTTTCCGCCGGTTTCATGGTCCGGGTCATGTCGGCCCGCATTTCCCCGTGGGTGAGCTGTTTGTCGATGCCGTCCAGAATATCTTTTAACAATATGGCGGGCGTCAGAAAGGACCCGGCTGTTTTTGCGGTCACAAAGGTCAGGGGCACGGCCTGGGGCCGGACCCCCAACGAATACGGAAGATGGTTATTCGGCACGGCGATGCGGGTTATATCCAGAATACGGTGCTGCACCTGTGCGTTTCTGAGGGTATAAGAGACGCCCTTGAAGCGCCAGTAGGGGATGTGCACAAGGGCATCTCCGTCGGTGTTCGGGGTCAGGCGATAATGAAACGGACCTCTGGCGGTGATATAAAGCCTTACCCGGCAGTAATCGCAGGCAAAAAACCGGTCGGTTTCCGCAAGGGAGACCGGCCCGCCGCATTGGGGGCACTGGTGGGCGATTTTAAGGTCCATAAAAGTTAAACCGTTTTTTCACCGCACTGGTTGCAGAAAACCGCATCGGCCAGGTTCACGGCCCCGCATTTCGGACAGGCTTTTTCTGTCGGCGTCGTTGATACCGGCGTGCCGCACCGGACACAGAATTTAGCGCCGGGCGGCAGGTTCTTGCCGCAGGACGTGCATTGCTGGAATACCAGCAACTGGTGGCCGCAATGGGGACAGAACCGGGAATCCCTGGGCACCGTTTGGCGGCAGTCCGGACATGACGCGGTTGCTTTGTCGGGGGAATCCGCGGCCCCGGACCGGATGTATTCGGCAAACATGGCCGGCATCATGAACCCCATGCCCATGCCGAGACCGGATGCGGCCCCGCCGTCGCCTTCCGCGGCTTTTTCCAAAGACATAGCGGCTTTGAGTTTGATCAGCTTGTTTAAGTCGTCAAACACGTTGATCCGGCTCTTGTCGTCAATGGCTTTCTCGACCTCGGGCGGCGGGGTGATGGCCGTGATGTAGAGATGGGTCAGGGCCAGGCCGAAATGGCTGAAATCCTCGGCCAGGCGCGCCTGTAAACTGTCGGCCAGCGCGTTGTAACGTCCGGGCAGATTAAAGACAGAGTCCAGGTTCTCACCCAGGTGGTCGTTGAACCGCGACACAATGACCCGGTTGAGGTACTCCTCGATATCTTTGGTTCCGTAGACGCCCTGGGTGCCGATGAGGCGATTGATAAACAGGACCGGCTGCACCACCCGAATATTAAACATGCCGAAAGCCCGCAGCCTTATCAGCCCGAGTTCCGCATCCCTAAACGCCACGGGATCACGGGTCCCCCACTTGAGGCCGGGGAAGGTTTTCATATTGACGAAATAGACCTCGGCCCGCAGCGGGCTGGTCAGGCCCCAGGGAATGGCCAGGATCTTGTTGAGCACCGGGATATTGGCGGTTTTGAGGGTATGCCGACCCGGGCCCATGGCGTCAAAGGCCCGGCCCTGATAGAAAAAGACCGCCGCCTGGCTGTCTCTGACGAACAACTGGGCGCCGTACTTGATTTCGCCGGAACCTTCCGCCGGAATCCGCTGCACCATTTCCTTACCTGTGGGATCAAACCATTCAATGGCCTCAAGAAAGATAATGTTGTTGCTTCCCATGGCATTCTCCATTGCTAATGAGGTTATTTTAAAACAATATCGCGGTTATAAAAACCGGACGAGCAAAAAAATCCCGATCATCGTAAACCCGAGGGCTACCTTGGCGGCGGCCCCGATAACCATGCCCAGCCACGCGCCGATGCCGGCCAGACCGGCGGACCGGAGATTTTTGCGGACGGAAAGCTCACCGATCACCGCGCCGATAAACGGGCCGGCAATAATTCCGGGGATGCCGAAAAACAAACCCACAAAGGCCCCGGCGGCGGCCCCGATCATGGCCCGTTGGCTTGCGCCGAAACGTTTCGCGCCGAACGCGCCCGCCAGAAAATCAACGGCAGCAGCGATGATGGCCAGCACGGCAAGCACAGCGATGGTCACGCCGCCCACATGCACGAAACCTTCGGCCCAGGCGGCCATAACCAAGCCGACAAAGATCATCGGCGGCCCGGGGATTACCGGCAGCACAAGGCCGGCCACGCCCGCGGTCACGAACACGACGGCAAGTATCCAGAGCATGATGACGCCGGCTTCCATATCCTTATCTATCCAGTGCCTTGCGTTTAACTATTTTTAATTGTTGATGAAAATTGACGCTTGAAAACCGGGTCATTTTGACGCGCGGCCGGATGTTTCCGCTGTTACTTCCCGGTCGAAATCCCCTTTTTGCCAGTCGCTGTCGGGCATGTATTCCCGGATGAAGGTTTTCCGGATGGCGTCAATGGGGATATCGGCGAATTCGCCCCGGTGGTCGAGATATTCCATGTGCCGGTTTCCGGCCAGATCAAAGGGATGATAGAGGGAATCATGAAGCCCGTCAAACTCCAGGGGGATGATATTAAATCGTTGACACAGCTCGATATTGAAGGCGGGCGTGGCTTTGACCCAGGCGGTATTGATAAAGATGGACGTGTATCCGTGCCAGTAGAAGACATCTGTTTTCATCATTTCCCGCATGCGCGCCGTGGACAGATGATTCCGGACGTCGGCAAATCCCAGCCGCGCCGGGATTCCAAGGGCCCGGCAGCACGCAGTCAGCAGAATGGCCTTGGCCACGCACCAGCCTCTTCGAGTCGCCAGCGTAGCGCCGGCCTTAAGGCCGGCCACGGAAAGATCGATGGAGTAGGGATCATAGCGGATGCCGTCCCTGACCGCATAATAGAGGTGAACGGCCCTGGTTTTCGGATCCATCGCATCTCCGGCGCTTTCTTTGGCAAACGCTGCCACCATCGGGTCGTCGGCTTCGATTACCGGCGTGGCCTGCAAATAAGGCGTCATGTCCGAATGCATTGTTGCATATACTCCTCTTTTTCAATTTTGTAATTTATGCGCCATATTGCAACCGCTGTTATCATGGATAGCGGGAGCGGGCAAGGAATTCCTTAGCGTTTTCTTTGACCGATGCCCGAATCGGCGTTTGAAGGTCTATTTATCGGTCTTTCATACGATTTTTCTTGAAATTATTCTTTAAAGTGTTATAGTTATAACAATATTGAAAGATAAACGCTCATGCACTATGGTTTGGCTGCTGCGGTCTTGTACGAATCTACTGTGTGCGATGTGGAATCGCGAACGAAAGGAGGTGATGGCCTTTTTCACGGAGCTCGTCATGACGGCATGCTTTTCAATGATGATTAACGATTAAAGCTAAAATGAGAGGGGATATAATTATGAAGAAAATGTTGATTTGCCTGTTTATCGCAGGCGCGATGATTTTTGTCGGATCTTCCGCGGCAATGGCCTATAGGGCCGGTGAAATGGAACTGACCCTGGGCGGCATCGGCTCAAGCGATGAAAGTCTGGATGGGACCGATCTTAATGTCGGGGGCAGTCTCGGTTATTTTCTGACCGATGCGCTTTCGGTAGCGCTTCGACAAGACGTTTACTATACAGATCTTCCCAAAAGTGACGCTTTCAGCGGCGTTTCCCGTCTGGCCATGGATTATCATTTCGAGGTTAATGAATTCTTGTATCCGTTTATCGGCGCCAATATCGGCTATATGTACGGCGATATTTTCAGAGATCAGTGGATCGCCGGACCGGAAATCGGTCTGAAATATTTTGCCAATGAAACCACATTCATTTACGGCTTGATTGAATATAGTTTTACTTTCAAAAGTTCTGACGATATCGAAGACAATTTTGATGATGGTCGTTTCGGCTACAGCCTTGGCATTGGTTTTAAATTTTAGCGGCCAGCGTCAGCATTTTTTTTACTGGTTTATAACGCGATAAAAAGCCGCCGGAATCCGGCGGCTTTTATTTTCGGAGACAATGCAATGACCATTGCGAAACATCGGGGAGAGCCCATTCATACCCGCCGGATTGCGGTCGAGACTTATGAATATGATCAAAGCGCGGTGCTGGTGGAAGGCCGCCTCACCGACAACCGGTTTGTGAACACTTATTATTTCACCGGTGGGACCCGGCCGCCCGGCATTGTTCATGACATGATCATCCGTCTTGTGGTTCGGGGCCCGGACCCGACCATTGAGTCCATCGAGGTGGAAATGCCCGGTATTCCGAGGGAGGAATGTATTGAAACCCAACAATCGCTGGCCCCCATTGCCGGTATGAAAATCAGCCCCGGTTTTACGGACCGCGTCAAAGCCGAAGTCGGCGGCGCAAAGGGGTGTACCCACCTGGTGGCCCTACTGCTGGCCATGGCCCCGGCGGCCCTGCAGGGCGCCTGGGTGGCCATGGCCCGGCAGCCGGTGGATATGAAGGTTTTCGGAGGCGCCGCCCTCCAGATCCTTGAAAATACCTGTCGTGTATGGCGTTCGGATGGTCCTCTTATGGAAGCGCTTAAAGAAAGGATCGAAAAAGGGAAATAGGTGCTCTACATGTCCCGGCCTAAGCCGGAAAGCCGTCTTTCGCCGTAGAGCATGGGACAGACGATGGTCAGCACGCTGAGCAGCAGAATCAACATAAAAGATCCGACGATCCAGATCCAGCGCGTCATGGGCAGATCACGGTCAAACAGGCCGGACATGAAGATATAGTAAACCGGCGAGGCCTGGAGTACGATGATCACCGTGATGTAGACGGCCGCCAGCATCATGAAGACCAGCCCTCCGAAACCCGTCACCACCTGGGTGGGGTTTTCCGCGTTGAAATCCGGATACGCGGCCCCCAGGCCGATGCCCAGGGCCACCACCGCCGGAACCACCAGCATCATGGTGGTCACCGACAACACCATCATGAACGGGGTTACCTGGAGCAGGAGGTTGGTGGCGATGATCAGGATCTGGGTCAGGATCATCAGCGGCACGAAATAGATGAAAAACTTGATCCAGAGAAAGGCCCGGATCCGGATGGGCGCGGCCCGGACCAGCCAGAAGGATTCCCCCTCGGTGCTCACCGCCGGATAGGCGAACCGGCCGGCCACCGCCGTCAGCACAAAGGCGGCCAATCCCATGTTGAGAAACGACAGCAGGTTCTGCAGATAAACGGTGGGCATGGGGGAGCGTTCCAGGGGAAGCACCTTGAAATTATAAATATAGATCACGATCAGGGCGCCGATGAGAAAAATCTGGGACCACTGGGTCTGGTCCCGGAAAAACGTCCTGATTTCCTTGACAGTGTAAGCCTGAACCGGCCGCGGCAGAAAAAACAAAAGCCGCGGCAACAGGTCAAAGGATCGACGCCCGAACAGGGTTTTTCTGGCGGTCTGGCTTTTGGAAACCCCTCGGGCGTAAAACGCGTCGGCGATGATCACGGCAACGGAAATCATCAATCCGGCAAAGGCCATGAGCAAAAAAATATCCATGGCGGAGCTGGCGGCCCGGCCGGTCAGGGCGGTCATGAGCGCGTTAAAAGCCCAGGTGGTGGGCAGCAGCGGCGAGGACGGGGTTTCGATGATCGACAGGTAGGCCAGGGCCGTGGAAAAGGCCTCCGGGTCCACCAATCGCTCGGGCCGGATCAGCCGGAACGCCATATAGAGCAGCAGAAACAGGAGAAGCCCCAGAAAGATAAAAATGCTTTTGATCCGTCCCGGCGGGATGATGATCACCGTGATCATGACCACAATGGCGCTGATAATGGAAGCGGTGGCTGAAAGAAAAAGCATCACCAGCAGAATCAGCAGGAAATACCAGGGGTCGCCGGAATAGATGACCCCGTAGGACACCAGCACCGGCAGAGTGAAAATGATGATCATCCATGAGCTGTCCATGGCGCTTTCGATCCAGCGGGCCAGAAAAATTTTGCGGGCGGGCACCGGCATGGCATGCACCAGCATCAGGTCTCTGCTCAGATAGAGCTTGGAAAGGGCCGTCAGTATGCTGGAAAAGATCAGCAGGGAAAAATAGATGATAATAACCATGGAGAGCAGTTTCCAGGCCAGGATGTCTCCCAGTTCTTCGATGCTCTGAAAATAGTCCAGAATCCGCAACGATACCGTGAAAATCCCACCCCAGAAGGCCGCCCCGAGTCCTCCGAAGACCAGGAGCCGGGCCGCGCTGCTGTTCTTGGCGTTCCGAAAGGAGAGCACCCGGGGCCGCAGCAGGACCAGGATATCGCTCATGGTCGACTCCCCGGTGAAGGGGGCGGATGCACATAACCGAGACTTTCTTCCCGGGTGAGCTTGAGGAAAACTGATTCGAGATCGCCGCTGGTGGCCCCGGACTGGACCTGCAAGTCGTTTAAGGTCCCCGTGGCGATCAGCTTGCCGTGCTGGATGACGCCGATCCTATGGCACAGGTCCTGGGCGATACTGAGGGTATGGGTGGAGAGAAAGAAACTGACGCCCGCGTCCGCCAGCTCCTGAAACAGTTGCTTGACCATCCGGATCCCGGCCGGATCAAGCCCCACCATGGGTTCATCCACAATGATGATTTCCGGATCATGGAGAATGGCCGCGGCCATGATCAGCCGCTGCCGCATGCCGTGGGAATAGGCTTCGATGAGTTCGTCTTTCCAGTCTATAAGAGAAAACCGTTCCAGCATGGACAGCGCCTTGTCCCTGAAGGAGACCGGGTTCATGCCGTAAAGATCGGCGATGAATTTCAAAAATTCCATTCCCGTGAGTTTTTCATACAGATAAGGCCGGTCCGGGATAAACCCGATGATTTTTTTGGCTTTTTCCGGTTCATCTTTCATGCTGATCCCCTTGATGTGGACGGAACCGGCATCCGGCGCGATCAGCCCTCCGAGCATCTTGATGGTGGTGGTTTTTCCGGCGCCGTTGGGTCCGATGAAACCGAAAATGGCGCCGGCGGGCACATGCAGGCTCAGCCGGTTGACCGCGATGACCTGGTTGTAGCGTTTGGTGACGTCTTGTAACGTGATCATGATAAAAACTCTTTATATTTTCAGTATCCGACGGCAACGCAAACATCGATTGTTCGCTTCAGGCGTTTTTCGGGGCGCAATTTTCATGGCTGCTGAATGGCAAGAACTCGTCGCAGGCTCCTCAAACAGCTTGCCATTCTTAACGCATCCATGAAAATTGCTTTTCCCCCGAAATCCGCGATTCAGCGCACAATCGACGTTTGCGTTGCCGTCAGTAATCGGTTTCGATGATCCGCAGGACAATATTGTCAATGACCCCCAGCAGATCCAACTGATCTCCAGGGCTGCCGCTCACCAGGCGGATGTGGGTGGCGTCGGCCGGCATCTGGCCGAAGGTCGCGTCCGCGGAGATCCATTCGCCCACATAAAGCAGGTTCCATGCATGATAATAAAACCGACCGTCCAGATATACAAGGCCGGCCTCGATTTTTGCGGGGATGCCCGCAGCCCGGGCCAGGGCCGCCAGAAGCACGGCATGCTCGTTGCAATCACCCACGCGGTTGAGCAGAACGGCCACGGCATCCGGCACGGAAAACACCGGCCGTTTTTCGATAGTTTCAAACACCCATTTTACAAGAGCCCGGGCATTATCCGCCGGATGCGCATCCGGAGCGGCGATCGATGCGGCGGCGGCGATGACCCGCTGATCATCGGACTGGATAAAAGGCTCGGGCGAAAGAAACGCGGCAACCTCATCCGGCAATAAAGCAGGTGATAATGCCGGCGACAGTGTTGCCGCATCCGAAATTTTTTCGGCGGTGATGGTCAGGATGTCGTCCTCAAGCGATTGGCGGCCGCCCTGGATGTCGAGATTATCCAAGGCCATGCCGCTTATCCTGGCCTTAAGATATCTTGTATTTCTGGGATCAGCAATGACGCCGTTTCCGGAAACCGACGCCAGCCGTGTAAGATCTTCGGTAAGCCCGGCCGGCAGGTCAGCGGTGGCAAGGGACTTTGTGGTTTTTTCCAGGGTCAGGCCGAGCAGGCCCTTTTCCCGGATGATATCACCTTTGTCATCGATCCATGCCGTCTGGGCGACGCCCTTGTAAGTCAGGGCCAGACGGGTCGTCTCCATCTGTTCTGCCATGCTGGGAATCGTCTCTTTTCCTTCCACGCGGATGACCACGGGCTGCTGGCTCATGCTGGCCGGATCGAAAATATGAAAGGTCAGCGGCGCTGATGTTTCTGAAAAATCCGGTTCCCGGGCCACGGCGTAGATAAGTCCGGCCGTCAGAAACGGTCGATGGTCCAGAGGGATTTCAAATCGGTTCCGGGTGTCGGCGGAAATGGTTTCCACCTCAAGAATGCGTTTGTTTTTCATGCGGCCTGCGGCCTGGAAGGAAAAGATGCCGGAGCCCAGGTTGAAATCAAAGGCGGCAATGGAAAAATCCGGGTTCAGGTCGGCGCTGGTGCGCATGCGCAGGTCCTGGGCCGTCCCCATGATATTGATCCGCATGAAAATGGATTCTTCAAGCCGGTATCCGTCTTCTTTTCGGGTCAGGGCCGAATGGGAGTAACCGATTTTTTCATCGTTTAACAAAATGTTTTTCCAGGATTGCCGGTCGGGAACTTCCGCCGGGATCATCAGGCTGGAAAGGGCTTTTTGATGAAACAGGCGGGCCGGCAGGTCCAGGCGGACGGCCAGCAGGATGACAAACAGGATCATAAATCCGGCGGCAGGCATCCAGAGTTTTATTCCACCAGATTTTTTCATGGGCGGCTCTATCCGGTGCGCTTGAAGGTTTTTTCGATGGTTCCGGCGGACCACCGGGCAAAGGTGGGCCGGCCGTGGGGGCAATGAAACGGGTCTTCGCATGCATCAAGCTGGGCCAGCAGTTCCCGGATTTCCCTGTCCGTGAGTCGCTGACGGGCGCGGATGGCGCCGTGACAGGCCATCAGGATCAGGCATTCTTCAATGGCTCTGGCCGGGCCGGTTGCATCATCGAAGGCGGCCAGGCTTTCGGCGATATCGGTGATGAGCGGTGCAACGGGCTGATCGGCGATCAGGGCCGGAACCGCTTTGACGGCAAAGGTGTTGCCGCCGAAATGATCGATTTCAAGGCCCAGCGATGCCAGGGTCCCGAGGGCCTGGCCGAGCAGGGCCGCTTCCTTAAATCCCAGTTCGATGGTTTCCGGGAGCACCAGTTGCTGCATCCGGGGTTGGGTATTTTGCAGGTGCCGAGTTTTGAGCCGCTCAAACACGATGCGTTCATGGGCCGCGTGCTGGTCGATGACAAACAGGGCGTCGGCGGATTCGCAAAGGATGTAGGTGTTCTGGAACTGGCCGATCACTGCCAGATCGCCAAATCGCAATGGCTCATCCATCCCGGCCATGGATTGCGGAGGCCTATGCGTGTGGCTTCCGGGCGCGGGCTCGATAACATCGGTGTGTGCGGGGTCTTCGTTCCGGACGGCGTTAAATGCCGGTTCTGCAATTGTATCCGGCCGCAGTGTTTGGGAAACGGTTTCCGGCGGCGCAAAAGGCGCCGGCCCTTCTGAAACGCTAAATCCGCCGGATGCGATGTCGTGGTCACGGCGAGACTGCGGTCTCGGCCCAAATGGGAGCGTACCGTTGACCGGAGAAAAGGCCGCTGTTTCCTGCCTGAAGGTCGGCCGCATAGATTCGCGAACGTATGCTGTTTCTGTATCCGGCCGTTTCCATGATGCCTTCCCCTGTTTTTCCCATACGGCCCCCACAGCGGTTCTTACCGCCCCATATACCTGCCGGGGTTCGGCAAACCGGACTTCGTTTTTGGCCGGGTGCACGTTGACATCCACCTGCTCGGGCGGCAGGGTCACAAAGATCACCGCCACCGGGAAACGACCCTTCATGATGCGGCCGCGATACCCCTCGAAAAGGGCGTATTGAACCCCGCGATCCCTTATGTAGCGGCCGTTGACAAAGATATGGATTTTCTGTGACGTGCTCCGGGTCTCGCTGGGATCCGACGTCCATCCCGCAATCCGGACGGTCCCTTCGTCGTGATCGACCTTATGCAGGAACGACCGGAGATCGGTTCCCAGCACCGCCATGACCCGGTCCGTCGGGTCATCGGCCGGGGGCCAGTTGAAAACGGTTTTTTGATTGTGAACGAGTTTGAACTGTATATCTGGCCGGGCCAGGGCCATGCAGGAGATAAATTCCGCGATATGCCCCATTTCCGTGGCAACGGTCTTTAAAAATTTACGGCGGGCAGGGATATTGTAAAAGAGCTGCCGCACCGTGATCATGGTGCCGGCGGGCGCACCGGTTTCAGTCACGCCCATGATCCGGCCGCCTTCCACCCGGATTTCCGTTCCGGACAGGTCATCGGCCGCACGGGAGACCAGGGTCAGTCTGGAAACCGCCGCAATGCTGGGCAGGGCCTCGCCCCGAAATCCCAGGGTGCGGATGGCGTAGAGATCCTCGTCCTTAAGGATTTTGCTGGTGGCGTATCGTTCGATGGCCAGCAGGGCGTCATCATGGTCCATGCCGTGTCCGTTGTCCGATACCCGGATCAGGGACCGGCCGCCGTTTTCGACATCCACCATGATCCGCGTGCTGTGCGCGTCAACGGCATTTTCCACCAGCTCCTTGACCACCGATGCCGGCCGCTCCGCCACCTCGCCCGCGGCGATCTTGTTGGAGAGAATTTCCGGAAGGATCCTGATTTTTGTCACATTGAGGTCCTTCTCCGCTTCCGCTAGTCCGTTTTTTTACAGAAAAACCGCATTAAAAATTCCTGGTCCGCGGGCTTTAAATCATAGTTGAGGGAGGCTTTTTCAATTAAGGCCATTTTGGTTTCGTCGCAGCCGGTTTGCAGCATTTCCGAAATCCATTTGACGGCTTTGCGCAGATCTTCTCCCTGGGGTTGTAGATTCATGAATTTATTCCTTTTTCTAATGTGCTGGCAGTTGCGGTTTTTTTAAATGTATATCAGTGGCCTGTTCGAACTGAAAGGCCGCGGTCAAAAGGGTTTGCTCATCAAAAAAATTGCCCAGAAGCTGCATGCCCACGGGCAGTCCATCTTTGGAAAATCCGCAGGGCGCGGAAAGCCCGGGGATGCCCGCCAGGTTTGCCGACAATGTAAAAATATCAGAAAGATACATGGCCAGTGGATCATCGATGTTCTGGCCGATGGGAAAGGCCGGGGTCGGCGCCACCGGCGCCAGGATGATGTCGCAGATCTTAAAAGCTTTTTCAAAATCCCGCCGGATCAGGGTTCTAACCTGGGATGCCTTTTTGTAATAGGCGTCATAATAACCGGCGGACAGCGCATAGGTGCCCAGCATGATCCGGCGCTGGACTTCCGGTCCGAAACCGGCCGACCGGGTCCGGCAATACATGTCCATCAGTCCGGAAGGGTCCGCGGCCCGGAAACCGTATTTTACGCCGTCGTATCGGGCAAGGTTGGAACCGGCTTCGGCCGGCGCGATCAGGTAATAGGCGGCCACCGCATACTGGGTATGCGGCAGTGAAATTTCGACAAATTGCGCGCCTAGATTTTTAAAAACATCTGCCGCGCCGTCAATGGCGGTCTGCACGTCCGGCGATATGCCTTCGGATGCGTGATATTCCCTGGGAATGCCGATGGTAAGGCCCTTGATATCCCGGGTCAGGCCGGCGACATAATCCGGGACTTCCCGGTTGACGGAGGTGGCGTCTTTTGGATCATGGCCGGAAACGGCGTCCATGAGGATGGCTGCGTCCGTGATGTCCTTGGCCAGGGGGCCGATCTGGTCCAGGGAGGAGGCGAATGCCACCAGTCCGAAGCGCGATACCCGGCCATAGGTAGGCTTGAGGCCGACAACGCCGCAATGGGACGCGGGCTGGCGAATGGAGCCGCCCGTATCCGATCCCAGCGCCCCCAGGCACATGTCCGCTGCCACGGCCGCGGCGGAACCGCCGCTGGATCCGCCCGGCACGCGATTGAGGTCCCATGGGTTCCGGGTGATCTTGAAAGCCGAGTTTTCGGTGGAAGAGCCCATGGCAAACTCATCCATGTTGACTTTGCCGGTCATCACCGCGCCGGCCGCGTTGAGTTTTGTCATCACCGCGGCGTCATACGGGGGGGTGAAGTTTTCAAGCATCTTTGAGGCGCAGGTGGTCCGGACGCCCCGGGTGCAGATCAGGTCCTTTACGGCAAGGGGAATCCCGGTAAGAGGTCTGATATCGCCCCGGGAAATCGCCTGGTCCGCCGCTTCAGCATCTGATATCGCCTGACCCGCGGTGATGGTGATATAGGCGTCGATCAACGGCTCAACGGCGTTGATCCGGTCCAGTACCGCGCGCGTGAGTTCGACGGCGGAAATTTCTCTTTTTTTCAGGAGATCGTGGGCCTCGTGGATGGTCATCCCGTAAAGCGGTTTCACATCTGTTTCCTTTTTATTCAATGACTTTTGGCACGATGAAGTTTCCATCCAGGGCTTCGGGCGCGTTTGCCGTGGCCGCGTTCCGGTCAAGGGACGCGACCGGTTCATCCGCGCGAAACACGTTGCAGATGTCCACGGCATGGGATGTGGGTTCAACGCCGCTGGTATCCAAGCGGTTTAATGTTTCCACGTATGTCAGAATATCGCCCAGTTGCGCGGCCAGCAGATCAAGTTGCGCATCATCAATGGTAAGCCGGGCCAGGCGGGCCACATGGGCGACTTCCTGTGTTGAAATTTTCATTTTCTCTGCTCCATATTACCAATTCAGCGTTCGAGCACAAAGACCAGGGCATCCACCCCGACTTCCTTGAGCCGCATGCAGTCCTGGTCGGCCGTATGCCGGTCCGGATACGGTCCGATGCGTACCCGGTGCCAGATGACCCCCCTGACTTCCGAACTCTGGCAATAAGCCGGATATCCCCTTGCCCGGAATTTATCGCGAACATCATTTGCCTTGTCCAGTTCGCGCAGGGACGCCACCTGGATGGCGTATTGCAGGGCAGGCCCCGCCAAGGCCGCGGGCTCCGGCACGGACGCAACCACGCCCGGGGAAACCACGGCGACTGGTTCCCGATCCGGAGAAGCCGGGGATTGAAGCGGTGTGTAAGCATCTTCGGCGACCGGTCCGGTCAATGACGTCACCGCCGATGGCTTGGTGGTTGCCGGTGTTTTGACGGCAATCATGTCGTCGGTTGCGGGCGCCGGTTTTTCCAGGTCTTCCTGAATCGCCTCCGAACCCGGCGCCTGCCCGGCAAAAGTCTCAATCGCCCCGTAAACAGGGGTTTGTTGGGCATCTATTCCGGCAATCGCTTCCGCATCCGGGGTTTCCGGGGACTCCATCGTTTCCATTGCGGGCCCTTCACCCGAAATAACGTCCATATCCGCCATATTGGCTGTTGCCGCTGTTGCCGCTGTTTCCGCCGTACCCGATTGGTCCGCGGCCGTCGCCGGTGTTTTTACGGTCATCGCCGCCACGCTTTGCTCACCTGATCCTTCCGGTAAAGACAGCTCTCCGGCAACCGGCCGGGTATCCGGGGCCGGCGGGTTTTTACCGTACTTGGGAGACAAAAGCGGCGGAATGTATTGTTTATAACCCTGGATGGTTTTTCCTTTTTCCTTGAGGAAATCAATTATATCGATATGCTCAATGGATTCAAGTATTTGTTCTTGTTTTGCCAGAACGCTGATTTTCAGATTATTCAGGTCCTGTTCCCATTCCTGGGTATCAAATTGTACCGGGGCCTGGCCTCTTCCCACCAGGACGCCGATAACAAACATGCAGCCGCAGACGACAAACAGCGAGAGCATCCATCCAAAGGCGTTTTTACCCGTAACAACGATAATGGGTTGGGGTGATGTTTTTTTTTTCGCGGTTGTTTTTTCGGTTGCCGGTTTTGGCATATAAAGGCCTTGTCAGTATGAAAAAATCACATGGACTCCGGCGCGGTTACGCCGAGCAGGTGCAATCCGTTTCGAATGATGATCCGCACGGCCGCCACCAGATAAAGCCGCCCGGCGGTCAGTTGGGAATCATCGGTGATCACGCGGTGCCGGTTGTAATAGGCATGAAAAACCGCCGCCAGATCCATCAGGTAAAAGGCGATGCGGTGGGGTTCCAGTTTTTCGGCGCTTTCGGCCACTGTTTCCGGATATCGGGACAGGTGTTTGATGAGCTCGATTTCCTCCGGGGCGGTCAGGTGTCTTATCGCTTCAGGATCAAAGGCGATATCGTCTATGTTTTTTTCTTCGGCGGCCTTTTTCAGGATGCTCGATATCCGGGCATGGACATACTGCACGTAAAATACGGGGTTGTCGTTGGTCTGCTGCTTGGCCAGTTCCAGATCGAAATCCAGGGGGCTGTCATAGTGCCGGGTCAGAAAGATAAACCGGGCCGCATCCCGGCCGACTTCATCGATGACTTCCCTTAAGGTGACAAACTGGCCCGAGCGTTTTCCCATGGCCACGGGTTCGCCTTTGCGCAGCAGGTTGACCAGTTGAGTCAAAATGACCGTAAACCGGGATGGATCCTTGCCCGATGCGGCGATGGATGCCCTGATTCGAGGGATGTATCCATGGTGGTCCGCGCCCCAGACATCGATGATCCGGTCGAATCCCCGGTCGAATTTATCCTGGTGATAGGCGATATCCGATGCGAAATAGGTGGTCTGTCCATTGTTGCGCACCACCACGCGGTCTTTTTCATCTCCGAAGTCCTCGGTTTTAAACCATCTGGCCCCATCCTGCTCATAGATCATTTTATTTTGCGTAAATTGCCGGATCACCTCATCGACTTTTCCGGAATCACATAAGCCCTGTTCGCTGAACCAGGTATCAAAGCGGATGCCGAGCAGGTCCAGATCCTCTTGTATCCAGGCCAGTATTTCTTTGGCGGCGGATGCGGCGCAGAAGGAAACCGCTTCCTCTTCATCGGCAAAAAAGAGCCAGTCGCCCTTTTCCCCAAGGATTCTTTTTGCGATATCGCGGATATAGTCGCCCTGATAACATTCCTCGGGAAAGACGATGGCCTGTCCGGAAAGCTCCCGGGCCCGCAGCAGCACGGATCTTCCCAGGGTGTGAACCTGTTTTCCCGCATCGTTGATGTAATATTCCCGACTGATATCATAGCCGCAAAAGGCCAGTATGGCGGCGGTGGCGTCGCCCACCACGGCGCCCCGGCCGTGGCCCACGTGCAAGGGACCCGTGGGGTTGGCGCTGACGAATTCCACCTGGACCCTGCTGCCGCCTCCTATGTCTTTGGCGCCGTAGGCGGCGTCTTTTTCATGGATGACCGAGAGCACCGGATGCCAGGCTTCGGGGTGGATATAAAAATTGATAAATCCGGGGCCGGCGATTTCGGTTCTCTGGATAATGCCGTTGGGGTCGTTTAAATGCTTGAGGACGGCCTGGGCGATTTTTTTCGGCGCCATTTTCTGAACGGATGCGCTGACCATGGCGAAGTTGGTGGAAAAATCGCCGTGCAGAACCAGTTTCGGCTCTTCCACGTCAACGGCCGGAAAATCATCGCTGGATAGTTCCCCATTTTGGAAAGCGGTCCGGGCCGCGTCCAGAATCATTTGTTTGATGTCAGCTTTCATGAATATATGAGACCGCGCTCCATAAAAATTTTTATATAATTATCAGAATCGACTTCTTGCGCCGCTATTATTGATGCGCTGGTAAAAATTCGACTTTTTACCAGTGCATCATCATTATTAAAGTAGAAAGAATAGAAATTTTTGCGGATGAAGTCAAGAACGGCCGAACAAAACGTCGACTTTTTTGCGCGGGTCACACGGACAGCGCCCGAATAGCGATAATGATGGGCATCACGCGCTCGCGGTGTTCCGGCGGGATGATCAGGGCGGGGATCGGGGTGTTGGGTGCCAGGCCGGAAACCGGCGGCCGGGGAGAATCTGGATCTCTTTTGGCATCCACCCAGGCCAGCACGTCGGCAAGATTTCCGGAAAACCCGTCTTGGTCCACATGCTCGATGACCTGGAGAAAAAGGGTGTTGATGGTCAGGGTGACGGGATCGGTTTCGGCCCATCCGGTCCGGCGGCAGGGCGCGGATGAGACCATGCACCGGCATCCGAAGGGTCTGACGGGATAGATGCGGCAGAGCCCTTCGTGAAGGAGCGGGCAGGGCCCCGGGTCGGCCGGAGCCTGCTCGTCGGCAAGATCCTCGCCATTCCGGCAGGCTTGGGCGATCCGGTTGGTGGTGAGGGACGGAATGAAACGGGGGTTTTTCAGTTGCCGGCGGACCAAGGGCATGATTTCGGCGGAATTTTCCGGCGACAGACCCGACAGAATATAATCGCCCTCAAGGGTGGTCATGGTGACATTGGTGGTGCAGCAGTCATGGCAGTATTTGCCGCAGGCAATATCCATGGTCCGGATATATTGCTCGTGGAGCTGATATAATTGGGCGAGCACGGGGCGTTTTTGAGGATCGGTCATCAGGGTCGTCAAGGGGAAGTGCTTCGGAAAAGTGCGTAATATTTTAAAACCTTATCCACATAATCCCGGGTTTCGCGATACGGCGGAATGTTTTTGTGACGATCCACTGCCCCCGGTCCGGCATTGTATGCGGCCAGGCTCAGGGAAAGATCGCTGTTGTAGCGTTCCAGAAGCTGACGGAAAAAACGGGTGCCGGCCATGACGTTTTCATGCGGGTCGAAGGGGTTCCGGACATTGAAAAGCGACACATTTGAAGGCATGAGCTGCATCAGTCCCAGGGCGCCTTTCGGGGATACGGCATTGGGATTGAAGTTGGATTCCACCCGAATGATAGCCTTGATGAGTTCGAAACGGATATCGTAGAGCGCTGCGGCCTGGGTAATGATATGGTCGTAATCGTTAGCCGTGCCTCTATGAAATGCGGTGTGCCGGGGGCTGGAAAACTCCGGTCCGATGTAGCGGTATTGCCGCGAGGTGGGCACGTTGCTGAAATGAAGCACGCCGTTTTTGTCAACATAGGAATAGATTTCGGCGCATAGGATGCAGGGGGTCAACACCAGAAAGGCGATAACGACAAATAAGACCCTTGCGATCATGTCGCCGCACCCGCTGCTTGCGCGTTATCTCCAATCGCCACTGAATCCTCCCGGTTGCATTTTCGGATGATTTTCGCCCATGCCGGTTTTCTTTCCGTCGATGATGCCAGCATGTACTTTTTGCTTATACCGGATATTCGGAAATAATGTCAAGCATATATAAGGGGTATTTGTCCCCTGCGCGACGCATGTCTTTTATATGACATCCTTGTTACTTAAACAATCTTCGGGAGGTATGAAATGCACGCATTAAAAAAATTGAAAATGAAAAAGGTTAAAAACCTGTTTTCCTCAAAGGATGAAGTTAACAGAGCATTTCGTTCCCTGGAGCAAAAAACCGAAAAAGCCTTTGAAGAATTTGACAGAGCAAAAAAGAAGGTTCGGGAGATGTCTCATCTGAAATATCTCGATTGAATTGTAAATAATCTGTTTGGTTTTTAAGCGGGAATGTCTTTAACGGCTTTCCCGCTTTCTGTTTGAAGCTGCTGAGGAAAAATTTGGCGTCCCGGCATCCTTCCCGGCACCCACGTCATCCCTCCAGATACCCCACCAGAAGCTGGGTGGTTACATCCGAGAAGAGCACCATGCCGGCATTGTGTATGTCCGCGACCCGGACCACGTGGGCCAGGGCCGCGTCGGTGGGGCTGAGGGTTTCCAGCAGATTGGGCAGGCTCCGGAACCAGTCCGCGTTGAATATGACCTCGGGTTGCTCCGGATAGACGGCCAGGTAGAAGATGCGGGTTTCGATAAGGTCATGGAAAAAGTGGGTGCCGAAGGAAAGGTCCGGGATCAGGCTGCCGTCCTGGTAGCTGATTTCGGCCAGGGCCGCCATGTGGTTGATTTCCGCAAACGTTACCGGAACCCCCATGGCCGGGCTGTGGGTCCCCCATCGGCCCGGCCCCAGCAGCAGCGTGGGCTGTTGGTCCCGGTCTTCGGTCATTCGGTTCAGCTTGCCGATGAGCCGGGCCACGCTGTATTTTTCAGAAACGGACAGGGCCGTGTATGGCTGGGGGTCCACAAAAATAATCCGTGAGACGGGCTGGGCGATATTGCCGCCCATGAAATTGCCTTCCATCCGGATAATGACGTTTTCTTCGGGAATGGCTTCCGGCATGGGCTGGTGGCTGCTTTTCCCAATGGTCTGGAAAGGCCGGCACTGGAGCAGGTTGATCTGGATGTCGCCGGCCGGGTTGAAATTGGCCGTAAATTCGATATCCACCGGGTGTTCATAGGTTTCTTCCAGCCGGCTCAGCATCCGCCGCATCCGGTCGATAAAGGGCGTGTCCGTCAGAAACGCGTCAAAGGTGAGCATCCAGATGTCGCGTCCGGGCCGGCCCATATCCCGCAGGGCCTGGGCCGCTTCCGTGTCCCGGACGCCGAACAGATCAAGCCGGGAAAGCACCTCCTTTTCCGTCAGGGTCCCCAGGGCGATGCTGTCGATCCGGTTCCCCTCAAGGTCCAGCAGATCGACATAATGCTGGGAGAACTTCCGGATATCCTTCATCCCCGCCAGGGGTTTCACCAGAGGGTCGTCAATGGCCACGATCCGGGGATAATCGTTTTCCACCCGGTCCACGGCCCGGGTTCCCAGCCCGACCACCAGCCGGAGCATGCCCGCCGACGGGTCCATCCCTTTTTTCCAGACAAAAGGATTGTGGGACAGCCCCACGCCGGCCAGCTCCGGGAAAAAATAGTGTTTATGATAGGCCCCGGACACCCGCTGAACCAGAAGGGCCATCTGCTCGTCCATTTGGTCCAGGCCTCGCTGCAGACGATAGGCAAGAGCGTCTTCGCTCATGGTACTGGCAAAGATTTTGCGCACCGCTTCCTCGAAATTTTCATACCGTTTTTCCGGCGGTCCCTGGTTGACGCAGAAGAAACTTTCATATTTCCCTGCAAACGCGCTGCCGAAGGCGTCCTCCAGCAGGCTGCTGGAACGCACGATAATGGGAGACTGGCCGAAATATTCCAGCATGAGCTGGAACTGCTCCATGATTTCATCCGGAAAAGCGCCCGTAAGCATTTGCTGCCGGAGTTCGGCCGCCTTGTCGAAATAGCCTTCCGGCTTTTTATGAGCCATAAACAGCTTCCACCAGCCGTTCTGGACAATATAGGAATAAAACACATCCGAGCCGATATAATACGAGTCGTGATGTTCCAGCACGTCCTGCCAGTTGAACCCGTCGTCTTGGGTCAGGATCTTCCTGGCCAGCAGCATGCCCACGGATTTTCCGCCGATGAACCCGGTGCCGATGAGCCGTTCCTTGATGCCCAGAAGATCTTCAAGGGTCACATACCGTCGGATCAGGGCCAGTACCCGTTTGTTGCGGGTCAGCAGCAGGCGGCTGAGCTGCTCCACCATGTCCTGTTTTTCCTCGGTTCGCGCCCCGGAGTCCAGCAGTTGCCTGGCCTGCATGAACAGCCGGTCCCAGTAGTCCAGGTGCCGCTGCGCCCCCGCGGTTTTGTGCCGCGTCAGGTGGGTAAACATCCGGGTGGCCTCGACGCTGTTGATGACCGGCTCAAGTTTTTCTTTCTTTTTAATGTGCGGAAAGAACATGGTAGGCGAATAGCGGTGCTGGACCTTGATGGGGTGTATGCAGATCTGACCCTGATAATTGTAGACATCAATGAGTACCTGGGTGGTCTCCCGGATCCGGGCGATGGCTTTATAGGAATGCCGGTTCCGGAGAATGGCGAAATAAGCCATGGTGTTGAGTTCAAACAGGTACGGGCAGGTGATGAAGAAAAAATCGCCGATCATCAGGTCCGTGGCCCAGACATGAAGCAGGTCCGACAGGGAGTCGAACACATAAAACACGTCCCGGCCTTCGGCGGTGATGATGCTGTGAACATCGGCGGAAAAGGATTCGAATCCGTCTTCCACTTTCAGGTGATAGATTTTCAGGTTGGCGCGTTCTTCCAATAGAGGAACATGGCGGGCGAACCGCATGTAGACCACCCGTTCATTGGCGGCGATGGCGCTGTTGACGAATGGCGATATCAGCCGCTGGTAATCGTCGATGCTGTCCACCTGCCAGACCACGTTGTCCCCCCGGCGCAGGTGGTCGATGATGGCATCCAGGCTTTCCCAGCCCGTGCTCACATGAGAATGATACGCCATTTTTCATGTCTCCTTGGTATGGTTACCCTTCTTGCAGGCCCGTTTTTATTTGAATCGTCCGTTGCCGCGGGAGTAATTATTTTAAATTTAAAAATCAATCAGTTGTATAACATTTTTCCGTAAATACCGGCCCACCGGATTTGTTCTTGATCATCGCTTTTTTTTACGATAGTGTAACGCCTTTTTGTTGTTTTCTTAAAGATTATAACTGATGACGGCTCCAAAAATGGAGAATTTTCTGTATGGAGAGTCCTTCGATATGTGTATGCGATTTTTATGACGGCAAAATCAGTATTATATAAGATATAATTAAAATTTCTGGCAAGGAGATCTTTTATGACGGCAAACACCACTGCAAAAGAAAAAAGCGATTTTGACTGGAAACGCCTGGTATTTATTGCCATCGGCGTGGGTCTGTTTCTGCTGGTCTATTATTCCCCGCCCTGGCCCAATGCCGTTGACCCCATGGGCAAGGAATTCGTCTTGAGTCCCCAGGCCAAGGGGGCCCTGGCCCTGTTTTTGCTGGCCGGCACCTTCTGGGTGTTTGAGGTGCTGCCCATCGGCGTGACCGGCATTCTCATCGGCGTGATCCAGGCCCTGTTTTTCATTCGGCCGGCCAGCGAGGCCTTCAAGGATTTCATGGATCCGTCGGTGCTGTTTATTTTCGGGTCCCTGACCATCGGCATGGTGTTCACCAAGGTGGGGCTCACCAAGCGGCTGGCCTACAAAATGTTGATGATTGTGGGGGAGCGCACCAGCCGGATTTATCTCGGATGCTTCATCGTTACGGCCCTGCTCACCCACATCATGGCCCACACCGCCGTGGCCGCCACCATGTATCCCCTGTTGCTTGCCATCTATTCCCTCTATACCACGGATACCACGCCCACCAAATTCGGCAAGGGGCTGTTTATCGGCATGGCATTCGTGGCCGGGGCCGGGTCCATCATTACCCTGCTGGGCGCGGCCCGTGGGATCGTTGCCCTTGGGTTTTACAAGGAAATCGCCAAGCAGGATGTTTCCTTTTTTGAACTCACCTTTTATATGGCGCCCATCGGCTGGTTTATGGTCTTTCTGCTCTGGGGTTTTATCATGGTAATGTTCAAGCCTGAGCAGGACACCATTCCCGGCCTTCGGGACAAGGCCCGTCAACTTAATAATGAGATGGGCGCCCTGAGCGGAAAGGAAATCGGCGCGGCCCTTATTGTTTTGGGCGCCATTTTATTTCTCTCCCTGCAATCCTTTGTCCCGGCCCTTCAGCCCTTCAACAAATCCGCCGTGATCCTGGTGGCCACCATTTTGTTTTTTGCGTTTAAGATATTAGATATCCATGACCTGGAAGACATTCCCTGGAACATCATCCTGCTGTTTGCCGGGGCCATGAGCATCGGTTTCTGCCTCTGGCAGACCGGGGCCGCTGAATGGCTGGCCATCAATTGGCTCGGTTTTTTCAAGGAATCCCATTGGTTTGTCTTTGTCATGGGCATCGCCTTTTTCATCCTGGTTATGACCAATTTCATCATGAACGTGGCGGCCATCGCCATCTCCCTTCCCGTGGCCCTGGTGGTGGCGCCTTATCTCGGCGTTTCAGGTGAAGTGATCCTGTTTGCGGCCCTGACAACGGCCGGCATGCCGTTTCTGCTGCTGGTGGGGGCAGCCCCTAATGCCATTGCATATAATTCCAAGCAGTTTACCAGCGGCGAGTTTTTTACCGCCGGCATTCCGGCTAGCATCCTGCTCTTGGCGGTCCTGGGTTTGACTATACTTCTGGTCTGGCCGTTGATGGGCATGCAGGTGACCCTGCCGGTGACGCCTTAAGGAGCGGGTTTCGATTGCCTATGAGCCAAAATCGTATTATGATGCAGCATTATGCTTGACAACGACATACGGGAACAGGAGTGATGGTATCGGAGCCGAAAAATAAACAGGACGCTTGAAATGGAAGCGGAAGAAAAACGCAGAAATCCCTACTATATGTGGTTTAACCGAAGGATGGCCATGGTGGTTATTATGGTTGCCATAACGCCCATGATCCTTGTTTCCGGCATCATGCTTCACCGGTTCAGCGTTTATTCCCATGAAATGGTCCATGCGCACCTGGAGGAGATGGTCCTTAAACACAAGCACAATATTGATTTTTTTCTTCATGAAAAATTAAGCAATATCCGGCATCTTTCCCGAATCTTTGAAATCGAGGATTTCAAGGATGAGCGGTTCTTAAGAGAAAGGCTCCGCGCCCTGCAGGAGGAATACAGCTCGGTTTTCGTTGACCTGGGGCTCATTGATGAAACCGGGCGTCAGGTGGCCTATGCCGGTCCGTTCGGCCTGGAAAAAGCCTATTACGGAGATGCGGCCTGGTTCAAGGAAGCCATCCAGGTGGACCATTATATCAGCGACGTGTTCCTCGGGCTGCGCGCCCAGCCGCATTTTATTGTCGCCACCCGCCAGCCGGTGGGTGATTCCCGCTATATTCTTAGAGCCACCATTGATTTTCTTGCTTTTAACCTGCTGGTGGAAAATCTGAGGCTGGGCGATACCGGGGTCGCCTTTATTCTCAACCGGGAAGGTGAATTCCAGACCCGCCCGCCCAGGGAAACCAAGCTGACCCAGCAGCAGTATCTCAACCTGTTTGACAAAGGCCGTCTTGCCGGTATTATTGATAAAGACAAGGGCGGCTTGTTTTCCGATGTTCAGAAATGGTATACTCCCGATGATGAGGAGCGAAATTCCATCCTGACCGTTGAAAAAATCAGCCAGTCCAACAAAAAAATCCTTATTGTTGCCGCTTTTTTAAAAAACAACGACTGGCTCCTGATTTTTCAGCAGGATGCCAATGATGCCTTTGCCCGGCTGAACCGGACCCGGAAAATCGCGGCCCTGATTTTTGTCATCGGCGCCCTGAGCATTATCGCGGTCACCCTGCTGGTATCCCGGAAGTTGTCAAAGCGCATTGCCAGGGTCAAATCCGAAAAGGACATGGTGGAACAGCAGATCATTGAAACCGGCAAACTGGCGTCCATCGGCGAACTGGCCGCGGGAATCGCCCACGAAATCAACAACCCCGTGGCCATCATGGTGGAAGAAGCCGGATGGATCCAGGACCTGCTCGCCGAAGGCATCAACAAGGAAGGCAATCTGGAGGAATTTGAACGGGCCTTGAAGCAGATTGAAAACCAGGGCCGGCGATGCAAGGAAATCACACACAAACTGCTTAGTTTTGCCAGAAAGACCGACTCCCGGGTTCAGGCCGTGCAGTTAAACGACCTGATCACCGAAGTGGTGGATCTGTCTTCCCAGAAATCCCGCTACGCCAATGTGGACGTCCATACCCGTCTGGACCCATATTTGCCGGATACCCTGGCATCGATAACCGAAATGCAGCAGGTTCTTTTAAATTTAATCAACAACGCTTTAGATGCCATGGAAAAAAAGGGCGGCAGACTCGACATCGCCACCGAATCCCGGGGCAATGAAATTGTCATTACCGTTGAAGACACCGGTCCCGGAATACCGGCGAGCAACCTCGCCCGGCTGTTTGACCCGTTTTTTACCACCAAGCCCGTGGGCAAGGGAACGGGTCTGGGGCTTTCCATCTGTTACGGCATCATCAATAAAATGGGCGGCAAAATCGAAGTGGAAAGCACGGTAGGAGTGGGCACGACCTTCCGTATCATCCTGCCGATCACCAATTCTTCAGAATAAGATACTTCAGATAGATAAAGGAGATGCAAATGGCTTTGGCAAACGTATTACTGGTAGATGACGAGGTTCCCTTTGTGGAGACCATGACCAAACGTCTCACCCGCCGTGATCTGGACATCATCTCGGCTTTCAGCGGAGATGAAGCGCTGGCCCAGTTGAAAGCCCACCCCAATATCGAGGTGGTGATTTTAGATGTCAAGATGCCGGGCATGGACGGGATCGAGACGCTCACGGAGATCAAGAAAGCACATCCCCTCAAAGAGGTCGTGATGCTGACCGGGCATGCCACGGTGGAATCGGCCATCGATGGAATGAAGAAGGGCGCCTATGACTATTTGATGAAGCCCTGCGATATTGATACGCTGGTGAACAAGGTCACGGAAGCCGCGGCCCGGAAGCGACGCCAGGAGGAAAAGATCATTGAGGCCCAGATGAAAGAGATCACCATGCGCCGGACCTGATAAAGGGTGCGGCGCCGGATAAGGGAGCCAGCCGGAAGCG
>QZJS01000027.1 GCA_003597945.1 Desulfobacteraceae bacterium
ACTATCCCGGTTTTCCCGATGGCCTTACCGGCGCGGACCTGATTCAGAAAATGACGGACCAGGCGGCGCGCTTTGGCGTGCCCGTCACCTACGACGAGGTGCTTTCCATTCAAAAGACACCTGACAATGTCATCCACGTGAAGCTTTCCGGCCGGACTCTTACCACCAAGGCGGTGATTGTTGTGACCGGCGCATCTCCGAAAAAACTGGGGGTCCCGGGAGAGGATGAATTTTACGGCCGGGGTGTTTCCACCTGCGCCACCTGCGACGCGCCGTTTTTTAAAAACAGCGTGGTGGCTGCCGTTGGCGGCGGCGACACCGCGGTACAGGAAGCCATTTTCCTGACCCGGTTTGCGCAGAAAGTTTATCTGATCCATCGCAGGGATGCGTTGCGGGCGGCCCGATTGCTTCAGGAACGGGTGTTCGCCAATGAAAAAATCGAAATGGTGTGGGATTCGGTGGTAACGGCCATTAACGGATCAATGGCCGGTGTCACCGGTGTTTCCACTAAAAACGTCAAGACCGGGCAGGAATCGGAATTAAAGGTGGACGGCTGTTTCCTGTGGGTGGGCATTACGCCGAACACGGCGTTTTTAAAAGATGTGGTGCAATGCAATGACGCCGGTTTCATCGTGGTCAATTCCCGGATGGAAACATCGGTTCCCGGGATCTATGCCGCGGGCGATGTCCGGAACACGCCGCTGCGCCAGGTGGCCACGGCGGTGGGCGACAGCGCCATTGCCACGGTTGAGGCGGCTCGTTATATCGAAGGGCTTGAAAGCGGGGCCGTGGTTTGACTGCCCCATGTATCCATCGGTTTTATGAAAGCATGTTTTCCTGAGGAGGCCTTTTGAAGCGGTTTTGGGTTATTATATTTTTCTGTTTGATCTCCTGTTTTCTGTTTGCCACTGGCTGCGCCAAGCACAAGCCGGAGAAAACGGCCGACGAGCTGGCCGCTGAAGGCCTGGCGTACTTTGAAGAAAAGGATTACCGGGAAGCCATTACGTCATATGAACGGCTGCGGGACTGGTATCCGTTCAGCGTGCATGCCAAGGATGCCGAATTGAAAGTGGCGGACGCCTATTTTCTGCTTGAAGAGTATGATCAGGCCCTTGTGGCCTATCAAACCTATTATCAGCTCCATCCCAGTGACCCCCGGATCCCTTATGTGCTCTACCGGATCGGCCGGTGCGATTTTGATCAGATGGTAAGCGTGGACCGGGATCAGACCCCCGCGGCAAACGCGCTGGAAAGTTTCCGCCGTCTCATCGATCAGTTTCCGGATCACGAATATGCGGTCAAGGCCGAAGAACACATCCAGGAGTGCCTGAAAAACCTGGCGGGAAAAGAACATTATGTGGGAAAATTTTATTTTAAATCAAAACATTACAAGGCCGCCCTTCACCGGTTCCAGTCCGTTGTCAATGATTATCCGGATTTCGGGCTTCATGCCGAGGCCAAGGAGTATATCGAACGCTGCAATGACTTGATTGCGGCCTCCGCTGGCGAGGAAGACATCGATAAAGGTTATGAACAGCCCATCGTATCCGATGGGAATGTCTGGCCTGAATAATTTTTTCCCCATCCAGCAGAAAATCCTTTACAAGCAAATGGCATTGGGCTATACGGCACCATTTGATTGACCGACTTTAACTGAGGAGAAACCCATGTCAAGGCAGTGTGAAATTTGCGGTAAAAAACCGATGGTGGGATGCAATGTCAGCCATGCCCACAATGTGACCAAAAGACGATTCAACCCCAATCTCCAGCAGGTTCGCGCGGTGCTAAACGGCCAGGTAAAACGAATCAGCGTATGCACCGTCTGCATTAAATCGGGATTTGTCCAAAAACCCGCCTGATGTTTACTCCCGGATGATTTCCTGAACCGCCTCGATTTTCCTGAGTCTGGCGAGAACGTTTTCCAGATGGTCAAGGTCTTTTACGCCTAGTGTAAAATAACCGCCGACCATCTTATCTTCGTTGGATTCCAGGTTGACATCCACGATATTGGCTTCCATCTGACTGATGACTGCGCTGATATCCGCCAGTAAGCCCGGCCGGTCATAACACCGGAGCTTTAACCGGATGGGGAATGTTTTTGCCGATGCCGTTTTCCATTTTACCGACACCTGGCGTTCGGGATTGAGTTTCAGGGTATTGACGCATCCCTTGCGGTGGATGGAAAGTCCGGCGCCCTGGGTAATATATCCCGTGATGGGATCTCCCGGTATCGGCTGGCAGCATTTCCCGAAACGAATCAGCAGATCATCAATACCGTCCACCTCAATGCCGTCCTCGTCCCTTTGTTTCTTCTTATCTTTCCGCTTGGACATCAGCTTTTCCAGCAGGGAATCTTCCCTTTTGGGTTTGGCGTCCGGCAGCAGCTTGCGGATCAGCTGGAGCGGTGTGAGTTTGCCGTAGCCGACATTGGCGATTAAGTCTTCGACGGTTTTGAAATTGAATTCCGTCGCGATCGTTTCCATTGCCGGCGTATTGACCAGTTCGTTGAAATTGAGTTTGTGCTTGCGAAATGCCTTTTCACAGAGGTCTCTGCCCAGGGCGATGCTTATTTCCGACTCCTGTTTTTTGATCCATTGGCGGATTCGGTTCTTGGCCCGGCTGGACTTTACGAAACTTAGCCAGTCCGTGCTGGGATTATGACCCTTTGTGGTAATGATTTCAACGATTTCCCCGTTGCGAAGCTGGTACTGGAGAGGGACCAGGCGCCCGTTGACCCGGGCGCCGGTGCACTGGTGTCCCACCTCACTGTGGATGGAATACGCGAAATCCACCGGTGTGGCCCCTTTGGGCAGCGTCATGACCCTGCCTTTGGGCGTAAAGACAAATATATCCTTGGGAAACAGGTCAATGGTGACGTTGGCCAGAAATTCTTCCGGGTCGCCGCTGGTTTCCTGGTGTTCCACCAGGTTTTGAATCCACGCAAAGGCGCTGCTGCTCTCTTCGTCGATTTTTTTACCTTCCTTATAACTCCAGTGGGCCGCGATTCCGGACTCGGCCACCCGGTCCATTTCAAATGTGCGGATCTGAACCTCCATGCGTTCACCATGCGGTCCGATCACGGTGGTATGGATGGACTGGTAGCCGTTGGGTTTGGGAAGGCTGATATAGTCTTTTATTTTATAGTGGATGGGCTTCCACTTGGAGTGAATGCGGCCCATGGCCTCGTAGCAGCGGGGGATGGTGGCAACGATGACCCGGAAGGCGATGATATCGTAGACCTGTTCAAAAGAGAGGTTCTGCTGGATCATTTTCTGGTGGATGCTGTAAATCTGCTTGTTCCGGCCGTCCACCTGGCAGGCGATATCCGCTTCGGCCATCAGGGTTTCAATGGTTTTTTTGACCTCTTCGACGAACTGGTCTCGCTCGATCCGGCTTTTGCGGATTTTTTGTTGGATCTCTTCATAGGCATCCGGATTGGTATAGGAAAAAGAGATCTCCTCGAGTTCATGCTTGATCCAGAAAATACCGAGTCGGGCCGCGATGGGGGCATAGATGTCGAGGGTTTCCTGGGCGATTTCCTTGCGTTTCTTATCGGATTGATGAAACTGCAACGTGCGGATGTTGTGGAGCCGGTCGGCCAGTTTGATCAGGATCACCCGGATGTCGTTGGCCATGGCCAGAATCATCTGCCGGATGTTTTCCGCCTGCCGGGCCCTGGCCGTTTCAAAGGAGAGGGTGCTGATCTTGGTTACGCCGGCGATGATCCGGGCCGCGTCTTCGCCGAACATCCGCCGGATATCCTCTATGGTGGCATGGGTGTCTTCAACCACGTCATGCAGCAGGCCGCAGGCAATGCTGACGGCATCCAGTTTCATGTCCGCCAGGAGGCTGGCGACTTCCAGGGGGTGGGACAGATAGGGCTCGCCGCTTAGCCGGCGCTGGCCTTCATGCACCTTGGCGGAATAGATATAGGCCCGGTCAACAATATCCGTGTCCGCATCGGGATAATAGTCATAGATCTTGTCGATGATTTCAGTGATGCGGATCATATGGTTTAATACGCCTTTGCAAACACGGCGCGGCGGCTGCTTTTATTGCCGCAGGCGACACAGATGCCGGGTTCCGGTTTTGCGTCAAAGGGAATGCAGCGGATGGTGACGGTCAGGCGCTCCTTGATTTGCGCTTCGCAGTCGGCATTTCCGCACCAGTGGGACAGGGCGAAACCACCGTGAATTTCCGGGCGTTCCTGGTTTTTTGGCGTGAAAAAGTCGTCAAATTCCCGTTTGTCGTCGATTTTTCGGGTATGGGTGTTTCGAAAATCAAGGGCCCGCTGAAAAAGCGTGTTCTGGATTTCATCCAGCAGATCGCCGATACCGTCGATGAAGCGATCTTTTTCCATGGAAAACTTTTTTCGGTGGTCCTGGTCCCGGCGGGCCACAAACACGGAATTAGACGCCATGTCCCGGGGACCGATTTCAATCCGCAACGGGATCCCTTTTTTAATCCATTCCCAGTTCCGAGTCCCGCCGATGGGCCGGTCATCGACTTCAAAGCGCAGGGGTTGACCGTGGTAGACCTTCTGCCCGAGCCGGTCGGCGATTTCTCTGGTGTATGCCATGACCGCCTCGGTTTCTTCGGGTTTGCGCACAATGGGGAGCAGAACGCCGTGGGCTGATGCGATACGCGGCGGCAGGATCACGCCGTTGTCGTCTCCGTGGGTCATAATCAATCCGCCGATGAGTCGCGTGGAGACGCCCCAGGACGTGGTCCAGGCGTATTCCTCGGTCTCGGCCGCGGACTGGAAACGGATATCCGAGGCATGGGCGAAATTCTGGCCCAGAAAATGGGAAGTGCCGGCCTGCAGGGCTTTGCGGTCCTGCATCATGGCCTCGATGCAGGTGGTGGTTTCCGCCCCGGGGAAGCGCTCCGTCTCTGTCTTTTCGCCGGTGATCACCGGCATGGCCATATAAGTTTCGGCAAAATTCCGGTAGATGTCGAGCATCATGCGGGTCCGTTGTTCGGCTTCCTCCCGGGTGGCATGGGCCGTGTGGCCTTCCTGCCAGAGAAATTCACTGGTGCGCAGAAAAATCCGGGTCCGCATTTCCCATCGCACCACGTTGGCCCATTGATTGATCAGCACCGGCAGGTCCCGGTAGCTTTGGATCCACCGGGAAAAGGAATCGCCGATAATGGTTTCAGACGTGGGTCTCACAATCAGCGGTTCCGCGAGGGGACCCGCCGGCACCAGCCTGCCGTTCTCCCCGGTTTCCAAACGATGATGGGTGACCACCGCGCATTCCTTGGCAAAGCCCTCCACATGGCGGGCTTCTTTTTCCAGAAAGGAAATGGGAATGAACAGGGGGAAGTAGGCGTTTTTAACGCCGGTCTTTTTAAACATATCGTCTAATGCGCGGGAGATGTTTTCCCACAGGGCATACCCCCAGGGTTTGATCACCATGCAGCCGCGCACCGGCGAGGCCTCGGCCATGTCCGCGGCCTTGATGACCTCCTGGTACCATTCGGGATAATTATCGTTGCGTGTGGGCTGAATCGCTGTTTCTTCCGGTTTTGCCATAATATATTGACCTCTGTTGGCTATAAATTTGGATAAAAAAAGCGGGTTATCCCGCTGTTATTCTCCGGCTTCAATCTCTGCAATCGCGTCGAGCAGTTCCGACACCAGGTCGGCCTCGGGCACACGTTTGATGACTTTGCCTTTTTTAAAGAGAACGCCGTCGCCGTCGCCGCCGGCGATCCCCACATCAGCTTCCCGTGCCTCGCCCGGGCCGTTGACCACGCAGCCCATGACCGCCACCCGGATGGGCGCGGTGCGGGTCATCAATGCCTGTTCCACCTGCTCGGCAATGGAAAACAGATCGATTTTGCAGCGGCCGCAGGTGGGGCAGGAGATAATGTCCGGACCCCGCTGCCGGATGCCTAAGGCCTTGAGGATTTCAAAGCCCACCCGGACTTCTTCCACCGGATCCCGGGTCAAAGAGACGCGCAGGGTGTCGCCGATGCCTTC
This sequence comes from Desulfobacteraceae bacterium, assembly GCA_003597945.1. GTDB lineage: Bacteria > Desulfobacterota > Desulfobacteria > Desulfobacterales > Desulfosalsimonadaceae > SURF-33. The sequence goes on from QZJS01000027.1 coordinate 5,987, forward strand.
GGCCAAAAGCATGCCGATGCCGATGGCGGATTTGACAATCCCCGAATAAAGCCCCCCGGCTTCGGTGACGCCAACGTGCAAGGGAAAATCGCATTTGCCCGCAAGCTGCCGGTAGGCATCGACGGTCATGGGCACATTTGCCGATTTGATGGCGATTTTAAGATCAGCAAATCCCAGTGAATCCATCAGTTCCATCTGCCGGACGGCGCTTTCCACCAGACCCTCGGCCGTCACCCCGTGGTTTTTTTTCAGGATGTCTTTTTCAAGGGAGCCGGCATTGACCCCGATGCGGATGGGGATGCCGTGATCCCGGGCCGCATCGGTGACGGCCTTGATTTTTTTTTTGCCGCCGATATTTCCGGGATTGATCCGCAGGCCGTCCGCGCCGGCGTCGGCCGCGGCCACGGCCAGCTTGTAATCAAAATGAATGTCGGCGATGATGGGAATTTCGATCTGTTTTTTAATATCGGCAAGGGCGGCGGCGGCGTCCATGTCCGGCACGGCCACCCGGATGATTTCGCACCCGGCCAGGGTCAGCCGCCGGATCTGGGCCACCGTGGCTCCGACATCCCGGGTGTCGGTGTTGGTCATGGACTGGACGGTAATGGGCGCGCCGTCTCCCACGGGGACGTTCCCGACATGGATTCGGCGGGTATTCCTGCGTTTGATATCAACTGTCATGGATATATAAAATGAATCAATTTCGATAAGATAAATAAGGCGTATCGGGAATGTTTCGAAAATTTCAGCGCTAAGTTAAATAAGTTAACAAACGCGTCATGTTTGTTCAAGGGAAATTAATGTGCCTGTGATTAATGTGCCGTTTGCGAAGACCGGTTCACGGGTGCGCCGTTGAGTCTTTTATCGGGTTTTTATCGCGCTTTTGAAATAATGATTTTCATGTTATCCTGCGATTGCGTATCCTGACGGCGGAATCAACTGCCCCGCCTTTTTCGGCAACAAGCGCAACTCCGCTCGCGGATCGATGGTTGGCGAGCATTCCGGAGCCGAAATATCGTATGCCGTGGGAGTAAACATTAAATTTACAACAGGAGGAAACCGATGACTTTGACGGACAAACAGATAAATGAGGACGGCGCCATGGATCCAGGCATACGCGATTTCCTGCAAAAGCGCTGCCGGACCGGCGAGCTTTCCTGCGCCGAGGCCTTTCATTTCGCCGACCAGTTGGGCATATCCCCGGCGGATGTCGGAAAATATGCGGACCGGCTCAAGATCCGACTGACCAAATGCCAACTGGGCCTGTTCGGATACGCGCCGGAGAAAAAGATCGTCAAACCGGCCGTGGAAGTAAACGACACGCTCAAAGCGGCGATTGAAGGCGCCATGGTTGATGATCGACTGCCCTGCGCCGCCGCCTGGGATATCGCGGCCCAGGCCGGAATCTCCAAAATGGCGTTAAGCGCCGCCTGCGAAGCCCTGGGAATCAAGGTCAAGCCCTGCCAGCTCGGCGCGTTTTAAGAAGAGTCGTCCGTTACAACATATTTAATTTATAATTTAATAATGGTATTTCTCGGCGCAGGGGATACAATATATGAATTATTATCTGGGGGCATCACGCATGAATAACCAAACGGTTTCGTCCGCTTTTACACTCGGTGCATTGATCTGCATCGGCCTTTCCATCCTCGGTTATCTGCTTGCCGACAGCCTGCCGCGCATGAAGGCCATGGACCGGACCGTGTCGGTCAAGGGCCTGTCCGAAAAGGAAGTGCCGGCCGATATCGCCATCTGGCCGGTGCGGTTCAATATCGCGGAAAATGATCTGGTAAAACTGTTTGCCGGCATCGAGGAGAAAAACGCCAGGGTCGTTGAATTTTTAAAAGCCAGGGGCTTTGAGGACGCGGAAATCACCATTTCCCCGCCCTCGGTCCAGGACCGGCATGCCCAGGGATACGTCAATATCAGGGATATCCCTTTCCGGTACACGGCCAATTCAACCATTACGGTCTATACCCGGAAGGTGGATGCCGTGGTGGACGGGATGAAGCAGTTGATTGAACTGGGAAAACACGGCATCGTTATTTTGGGCGAGGATTACGATCCCAAAGCGGAATTTCTGTTTACCGGCTTAAATGACCTTAAGCCGGAAATGATCGAGGAGGCCACCCGCAACGCCCGGGAAGTGGCCGAAAAATTTGCCCATGATTCCCAAAGCCGGCTGGGGAAAATCCAAACCGCCAGCCAGGGCCAGTTTTCCATCGACAACCGGGACAGCAACACGCCCTACATCAAAAAGGTCCGGGTGGTATCCACCGTACAATATTACCTGGTGGATTAGGCCTACCGAAGAAACGGGTTGTACCGTTTCTCCCGGCCGATGGTGGTTTCCGGGCCGTGTCCCGTCAGGACCCGGACATCGTCACCCAAGGGGAACAGCTTGTTTTTAATGCTTGAAATCAGGGTGTTGAAATCCCCGCCGGGAAAATCGGTCCGGCCGATGGACCCGGCAAAAAGCGTATCCCCCACGAAAACAACCCCGTCGGTATAAAAGGAGACCCCGCCGAGGGAATGGCCGGGCGTATGAATCACCGTCAGGGTGATATCGCCGAAGGTGATTTTATCGCCTTCGGCTAATGTCTTGTCCGGGGCCGGGGAGTTTTCCACCGACATGCCGAAGGCCGATGCCGCGTAATCCAGCGATTCCAGCATGGGAGCGTCCTGGGCGTGGATTAACAGCTCGGCCCCGGTGGCTTCCTTCATTTTCCGGTTGCCCCCCACATGATCGAAATGGCCATGGGTATTTAAAATATAGTTGACCGTGAGCTTGGCTTCGGCCAGGGCCATGAGGATTTTATGGGTGTCATCGCCCGGATCGATGACCGCGGCGGTTCGGGTCCGTTCGCATCCCACGATGAAACAGTTGGCCATAATGGGGCCGACGGCAAGTTCCTTGATGATCAAAACTGACTCCTTTTATGGTTTTGTTTTCTGCACTTTCTGGATAATGTCGATGATGCTGCCGATTTTGTTTTTCGGTTTTTCGGCGGTCCGGATCAGCTCGGCAAAGGCCGCTTCGGGCATATTCCGCCGCAGGTAATCGGTCACGTCGAAATATTCCCACCAGCAGTCGAGGATTTTAAAGCACGGATTATCGTCCTCGCCGCTGATCAGGCAGTAATTAAAGGAAATGTCGCTGCCCAGGCGGGGGCAGCGACGCTCAAGGTTGTTCACATCCTGGTCCGGCATACCGAAACGTCCTTACTTTGCGGTTTTCAGGTTCTGCGGTTTGGGATGGCCGGCAAAAACCTTCATGGCTTCCGCCATTTCCGCCTCAGCCAATTCAATATCCTTAATGTTGCCCGCAAAGTAATTTTCATAAGCGGTCAAATCCAGGAGGCCATGCCCGCTCCAGTTGAAAAGGATGACCTTTTCCTTGCCTTCTTCTTTTGCCTTATTGGCTTCTTCAATGACCGCGGCCAGAGCGTGATTGGTTTCGGGCGCCGGGATGATCCCCTCGGTTCGCGCCAGCAGAACACCGGCTTCGAACACCTGACGCTGCTTCACGGATTTTGGGGTGATTATCCCTTCGTTTACCAGTTGGCTTACGGTCGGGGCCATGCCATGGTAACGCAGTCCGCCGGCATGAAACGGCGGCGGCACAAAGGCATGGCCGAGGCTGTGCATGGGCAGCAGCGGGGTGTATTTGGCCGTGTCTCCGTGATCATACACAAAGGGGGCCCTGGTCAGGGTGGGACATCCGGCCGGTTCCACCGGATAAATTTCAATCTGCCTGCCGTGGATCTTGTCGTAGACGAACGGGAAGGCCAGGCCGGCGAAATTGCTGCCGCCGCCGGCGCAACCGATGATTATATCCGGGTATTCATTAATTTTTTCCATCTGTTTTTTGGCTTCAAGACCGACGATGGTCTGGTGCAGCATGACATGATTGAGCACGCTTCCCAGGGAGTACCGGGTCTGACCGCTTTCATCGCTGACCGCCGCTTCAATGGCCTCGCTGATGGCAATGCCCAGGCTGCCGGGCGTGTTGGGGTCTTTTTCCAGAGCCGCCTGGCCCGCCCGGGTTTCCATGCTGGGACTGGGCACGCAGTTGGCGCCCCAGGTGGCCATCATGGATTTGCGGTAGGGTTTCTGATCGAAACTGATGCGAACCATAAAGACTTTGCATTCAATGCCGAAATGGGCGCAGGCGAACGCCAGGGCGCTGCCCCACTGGCCGGCGCCGGTTTCCGTGGTCATCCGCTTGATGCCGAATTCCTTGTTGTAATACGCCTGGGCCACCGACGTGTTGGGTTTGTGGCTGCCCGGCGGGCTCAGGCTTTCATTCTTGAAATAAATGCGGGCGGGCGTGCCCAGTGCTTTTTCCAGGGATCTGGCCCGCACCATGGGAGAGGGACGCCAAATTTTGAGGATGCCGAGGACTTTTTCGGGAATATCGATCCAGCGCTCCTGGCTGACTTCCTGCTCGATGAGGTTCATGGGAAACACCGGCGCCAGCATATCCGGGCTGATGGGGTTCCCATCAGGTCCCAGGGGCGGATTCATGGCGATATCCGCCAGAATATTGTACCATTGACGGGGCATTTCATCTTCGCGTAACAGTATCTTGCGCTCTTCCATGGCATACTCCTTGTTGACGGGTTTTGATTTTAGACCGTGTTTTGCGTAAAAATATTTATTTTTAAATGGTTAGATGGCCCCGGATGCTTTTGATGTTGCATCATCCTTTTTATCCGGATCAGACAGATGATGATGATAGATGCCGTCTAATATTCCGTTGATAAAGGCCCCGGATTCTTCGGTGCCGAATTTTTTTGCAATATCTACGGCCTCATCAATGGCGACTTTATGCGGGACATCTTTATGCTGGTGCATCATTTCATAAACAGCGATGCGCATGATATTCCGGTCGGTACCCGCCATGCGGTTCATTTTCCAGTTGCTGGAAAACCGCATGATGATGCCGTCGATTTCGGGTCTGTGGGTGATCACTCCCTGTATCAGTTCATTGCAGTAAGGGTCAATAGCGTCTTCGGCGCCGATCATTTCGCACAAGCGGGTCATCAGCGCTTCGGAATCATCCTTGAGCATATCCATGCTGAAAAGAACTTGAAGGGCGGCTTCCCGTGATTTTCGTCTAGATGACATGGGGATTTCGGATTACCCTTCCAGCGCGCTGACAAGATTGGCCATTTCCACGGCCGATATCGCCGCGCTCCATCCCTTGTTGCCGGCCTTGGTGCCGGCCCGCTCAATGGCCTGCTCGATGGTATCCGTTGTCAGGACCCCGAATATCACCGGTATTCCGGAATCCAGGCTGACGATAGCAACACCCTTGGAAACTTCCGCGCTCACATAGTCAAAATGCGGTGTGGAGCCCCGGATAACCGCCCCCAGACAGATGATGGCGTGGTGTTTTTGCTGTTGGGCCACTTTTTGCGCCACCAGCGGAATTTCAAAGGCCCCCGGCACCTTGACGACATCCAAGTCTTCGTCTTTGGCGCCGCTGCGCCTGAGGGCGTCGATGGCGCCGCTTAACAGTTTTTCCGAGATGAAATCGTTGAAACGGCTGACAATGAGCGCAAACCGCTTCCCTTCGGCCAGCAGATTCCCTTCAATGATTTTCGGCATGGGTTTTTCCTTGTTTTGACGATTTAATGAATCCGTCGTTAACGATATTGTCGTTTAATTTTCGGCATCCGCGGGATGCAGGAAGTGTCCCATCTTGAGCCGCTTGCATTCCAGATAGCACCGGTTAAAATCATTGGCCGCGATTTCAATGGGAACCTGCTCCACGATGCTGAGACCGTAACCTTCGAGGCCCACGATCTTTTTGGGATTATTGGTGATCAGCCGCATCTGCTTGACGCCCAGATCAGCCAGGACCTGTGCCCCGATGCCGTAATCCCGCAGATCCGCCTTGAACCCGAGTTTTTCATTGGCTTCCACGGTATCGTATCCCTTGTCCTGGAGTACATAGGCCTTGAGTTTGTTGACCAGGCCGATGCCCCGGCCTTCCTGGCGCACATAAAGGAGCACGCCGCTGCCTTCCTTGTCCATCATTTCCATGGCCTTGGCCAACTGGTCGCCGCAGTCGCAACGCAGGGAATGAAAGATATCGCCGGTGAGGCATTCGGAATGGACCCGCACCAGGATGGGCTTTTCCGGATCGATTTCCCCTTTGATCAGGGCGATGTGCTGATGGTCTTCGAGGTCGTTTTCATAAACAATGACTTTGAATAATCCGGCATGGGCCGTGGGAATGCTGGTTTCCACTACCTTTCGCACAAAAGATTCCTTGCGCATCCGGTATTCGATGAGATCAGCGATGGTGCAGATGCCGATGCCGTGAGTTTCACTGAATTTTTCCAGAGTCGGCATCCGGGCCATGGTGCCGTCCTCATCCATAATTTCGCAGATTACTCCCGCGGGTTTGAGGCCGGCCAGCCGGGCCAGGTCCACAGAACCCTCGGTCTGTCCGGACCGGACCATGACACCGCCCCGACGGGCCCGCAGAGGAAATATATGTCCCGGCCGGGCCAGATCTTCAGGCCTGGCGTCGTCGGCAATGGCCGTGTGGATGGTAGTGGCCCGGTCGGCCGCTGAAATGCCGGTGGTCACGCCGTGGCGCGCTTCAATGGATACGGTGAATCCGGTCTGAAACTGGGAAGTGTTTTCACGGACCATCATGGGCAGCCGGAGCTGTTCCACCCGGTCCGGAGTCAATGACAGGCAGATCAGTCCACGGCCGTATTTGGCCATGAAATTGACGGCATCCGGAGTGACCGCTTCGGCCGCCATGCACAAATCGCCTTCGTTTTCCCGGTCTTCGTCATCCACCAGGATGACCATTTTACCGTCCCGGATGTCGGCGATGGCTTGATCAATGGTTAAATGTGGCATCTGTTATTTGTTCTCCTGTAAGGCGGCAAAGCCGCTGTAACCGAAAACCCGTAACTAAAAAACGGGGTTTCAGGGTTAAAATTACGATATCGCTACATGTAAAACTAATATACTTGTATCAAATGAAGCCGGTTTTCAACAAGAAATCCATGTTCACCGGATTTTTTTCATTTTTACCGGCCGCGCCGCCGGTTCGGCCGGCCAGAAATTTTTCCACGTACTTGCCGATCATGTCGTTTTCGATATTAACGGCGTCTCCGACGCTTTTGATGCCGATGGTGGTCATCTCCGCGGTATGCGGGATCACGCCGACTTCGAATTCGAATTCATTGCAGGCGTTGATGGTCAGGCTGATGCCGTCCACGGCCACGGACCCCTTGGGGATCATGTATCGGGCCAGTTCCGGAGAAACGGCAAAACCGATCAGAATCGCGTTTCCTTTTTTGGTTTTGTGAGTGATGGTCGCCGTACCGTCGATATGTCCGGATACCAGGTGGCCGTCCAGTCTGCCCGAAAGCGTCAGTGCCCGTTCGAGATTGACGCGGTCACCGGTTTTGGCATGTTTCAGGGTGGTCCGGTCTATGGTTTCCGGCGATACGTCCGCGTCGAAACGAGTCCCGGAAAGGGTCACCACCGTCAGGCAGGCCCCGTTGACCGCGATGCTGTCGCCGATTTTCGTGCCGCCCAAGGCAAAGCCGGCCGCAACCGACAACCGCCGTCCCTGGCCGGACGGCCGGATGGCGCTGATGGTGCCGGAACCCTCTATAATGCCGGTAAACATGATGTATGAATCATTTTCATTTTTAAAAGTTGATGGTTCTGATCCTGATTATGATTCCCGGTTTCCGCGGCTGCGCCGCACGGGAACACGGATGTTATTTTTCCCCGGGCCGGTCCAGGTACCCTTCGACCATGATATCCTCATCAAATCGCCGCAGGGCCATATCGCGCAGCCGCAGGCATTGATCCATGCGTTCGGGTCCCGGGCCCCTGCACATGGGAACCCCGTCGTCGCCCCCGAGGATTTTGGGCGCGTAAAAAAAACAGACCTTGTCGACAATGCCGGCCGCAAGCGCTGATGCCGCCACCCGGGCGCCGCCTTCGATGAGCAGGCTGGTGACACCTCTCTCGGATAGCCGGGGCATGAGGGCCGCAAGGTCGATCCGGGATCCGGTGCATGCGGCTTCCATGATTTCGACGCCGGTATCCGCAAGTTTTTGACGTTTTTCAGATGCGCCGGAATCACCGGTGACGATGACCGTATCAGAGGCCGGCGGGATGCGCAATACTTTCGCGTTATCGGGAACAGACAGGCGGGTATCCAAGATAAACCGCCGGGGGTTGACGCCCGGCTTACCACCCTCGCGCCGGGTGGTCAGGCTGGGATCATCGGTTAAAATGGTGTTGACGCCCACCATGATGGCGTCCACCGCGTGGCGGATTTCGTGGACATGGGCACGGGCCCGCTCACCGGTAACCCATCGGGAATCGCCGGTGCGGGTGGCGATCCGGCCGTCTAACGTGGCGGCGGTCTTTAAGATAACAAAGGGCCGGCGCTTACGCACATGGGTGATGAAAAATTCATTGAGCCGCCGGGCGTCGTTTTCGCATACTCCGGATATGACGGTGATGCCCTGTTGTTTTAGAAATTCAGCGCCTCCGCCGGCCACATCAGGGTTGGGATCATCCATGGCCACCACCACGCGCCGGATGCCGGCGGCAAGGATTTTTTTGGTGCACGGCGGTGTCCGACCGTGGTGATTGCAGGGCTCCAGGGTGACGTAAAGGTCGGCGCCCCGGGCTTCGGGTCCGGCGTCATCAATGGCATGGACCTCGGCATGGGGGCCGCCGGCTTTTTGGTGCCATCCCCGGCCGATGATCCGGCCGTCTTTGACTACCACGGCCCCTACCATGGGATTGGGCGAGGTGAATCCTCTGCCGTTTTCCGCCAGGCTTAATGCCAGTTTCATGAAATCCGAATCCGTCATCGCCGTCCCAAACCCCGGTTAATGCTTAATCAGCAGGGTTTTGAGTTCATTCACGAAATCATTGACATCCTTGAATTCGCGATACACCGAGGCAAACCGGACATAGGCGACTTTATCCAGCTCATGAAGCTTGGCCATGATTTTTTCACCGATGACAGAAGATGAAATTTCCTTTTCCTCGGATTCCCGCAGGTCCCGCTCCATTTCCTGGAGGAAGGACTCGATATCGTTCATGCTGATTTCGCGTTTTTCGCATGCCCGCTGGATCCCCGCCCGGACTTTGTCCCGGTTGAAGGGTTCCCGGCGCTTGTCCTTCTTGATGATCATGAGCGGGATTTCTTCGATGTATTCGTAGGTAGTGAAGCGCCGCTCGCAGACGATGCATTCCCGGCGCCGGCGGATGGCGTTTCCATCCTTGCTGAGCCGGGAATCAATGACCTTGTTGTCGTTTTCACGGCAATAGGGGCATTTCATATGGCCTTCTCCCTGTCCTTGATGGATGGGTTATATCCATTGGCGGCAAGCCGTGTCAGGCCCCGTCTAGTTGAATGACCTCGATACCCGCTTCCGCAAGCAGGCCGGCGGACAATTCGTCGGCGTAGCCGGACTGGTAAAATATTTTTTTGATGCCCGCGTTGATGATCATTTTGGTGCAGATGGCGCAGGGGAGGTTGGTACAGAACAGAACCGCATCTTTGATGCAGACCCCGTGGTAGGCCGCCTGGATGATGGCGTTTTGCTCGGCATGGATTCCCCGGCAGAGCTCATGGCGCTGGCCCGACGCGATATTCATGGTTTCGCGCAGGCACCCGACCTCCCCGCAGTGCCGGATACCGCTGGGCGCGCCGTTGTAACCCGTGGCCAGGATTCGCTTGTCCTTGACGATCAACGCGCCTACAGCCCGGCGCAGGCATGTGGATCGCCGGGCCACCAGGGCGGCGATGTCCATGAAATATTCTTCCCATGACGGGCGGGTGATCCCGCGTTGCGCGTTGATATCCATAATTTATACGTCCATCACGCCTCGGTGCCGGGAAAAAGCGGAAATCGCCGGCACAGACCCAGCACATCAAGCCGGATGTCGCCAATCATCTGTTCATCACCGGGTTTTTTAAGGACGGCGGCGATGCATCCGCCGATCTGTTTCATTTCATCTTCCTTCATGCCCCGGGTGGTGAGCGTGGGGGTTCCGATGCGGATGCCGCTGGTAATCAGGGGACTCTGGGTGTCAAAGGGAACGGCGTTTTTATTGACCGTGATCCCGGCCTGCTCCAGAAGCTTTTCAGCCTCCTTGCCGGTAAGATTCATGTTGCGCAGATCCACCAGCATCATGTGATTGTCCGTGCCGCCCGACACCAGGGAGAACCCATTGTTCATAAGCACGGATGCCAGGGTTTTGGCGTTTGCCGCCGTCTGTCGCTGGTATTGTTTGAATCCGTCCGAGAGCGCCTCTTTAAAGGCCACGGCCTTGGCCGCGATCACGTGCATCAGGGGTCCTCCCTGGATGCCGGGAAAAATTTCTTTGTTGATCTTTTTCCCCAGTTCCGCATCGGTCAGGATCAGCCCGCCCCGGGGCCCCCGCAATGTTTTGTGGGTGGTGGATGTCACCACATGGGCGTGGGGCACGGGAGACGGATGCACGCCGCCGGCCACCAGGCCGGCAATATGGGCCATATCCACCATCAAATACGCGCCCACGGCATCAGCGATGCGCCTGAATGCTTCAAAGTCGATGATGCGGGGATAAGCGCTGGCCCCGGCGACTATGAGGCGGGGTTTATGCGTTTCGGCCAGATGCCGGACCTGGTCGTAATCGATGGTCCCGGTGTCTTTTCCCACGCCGTAATGCACGAACTTGAAAAACCGGCCGGAAAAACTGACCGCCGCGCCGTGGGTCAGATGCCCGCCGTGGGCCAGATCCATTCCTAAAATGGTGTCCCCGTGATTGAGCAGGGCGAAATAGACCGCCATGTTGGCCTGGGAACCGGAATGGGGCTGGACATTGGCGTATTCGGCGTTAAAGAGCTGTTTGGCCCGGTCGATGGCAAGGGTTTCGGCCACATCCACAAATTCGCACCCGCCGTAATAGCGTTTGCCGGGATAGCCCTCGGCGTACTTGTTGGTCATCACGCTGCCCTGGGCCGCCATGACAGCCGGGCCGGCGATGTTTTCCGATGCGATCATCTCCAGCGTATTCTGCTGCCGCAGATATTCGTGTGAGATGGCATCAGCGATTTCCGGATCGATTTTTTTAATTTCTGTCACATCCAACAACTTCCATCTCCTGTTTCGCATCGTATTATTGATGGGATTGTATTATGCTTATTTCGCCGAAAGCGTATCGATTTTTTCAATCCGCCGCTGGTGACGGCCGCCTTCAAAGGGAGTCTCCAGCCAGGCCCGCACGATTTCCTTGGCCAGTTCCGTGCCGATGATCCGCCCGCCCATGACAAGGATATTGGCATTGTTGTGGCGCCGGCTCATGATGGCGGAGAAAAGATCGTTGCAGAGAGCGGCCCTGACGCCGCAAAACCGGTTGGCGGTCATGGCCATGCCCTGGCCGGTACCGCAGATCAGGACACCCCGCTCAAATCTGCCGGATGAAATCCCTTCGGCCACCATGCAGCCGAAGTCGGTATAATCAACCGAATCTTCGCCACCGGGTCCGCAGTCGTTAACATCATAATTCAAGGCGGTCAGGTATGCCTTGACGAATTCCTTCAGGGCATAGCCGGCATGGTCGGCCCCGATGACGATGGGGGAGGGTGTTTTCATGGCAGCAGTATCCTGTTTTTTATGCGCCGCCTACGCGCCTGTTTTTGCGATTAAATAATCAATGACGCTCTGGACCGTGGTGAGTTTCTCCGCGTCTTCATCGGGCACTTCAATGTCCCATTCTTCTTCCATGGTCATGATCAGCTCGACAATGGCCAGAGAGTCGGCCCCGAGATCGTCGATAAGGGATGCTTCCGGAACCACTTCACTGGGATCGATCTTGAGTTTTTCAGCAATGACCTTTTTGACTTTGTCTACGATTTTCATAAACGTTTCTCCTGATATAAATTACATGTACATGCCACCGTTGACATGAATGACCTGGCCGGTGATGTAGCGCGCGGCATCCGATGCCAGAAACACGGCAAGCCCCGCCACATCCGTCGGCGATCCGGCACGGCCCAAGGGGATTTGTGAGATGATTTCCGATTTAACGCCGTCGGCCAGATGCGACGTCATGTCGGTCTCAATATATCCGGGGGCAATGGCGTTTACGGTAACAGCGCGGGAAGCAAGTTCCCGGGCCATGGATTTGGTAAACCCGATAATGCCCGCCTTGGCCGCCGCGTAATTGGCCTGTCCGGCATTGCCCGCAACCCCCGCAATGGAGGTGATGTTGATGATGCTTCCGGCACGCTTTTGGATCATGGTCCGGGCCGCTTCCCGTGTGCAGTGGAAAACCCCGCCCAGGTTTACGTCGATTACTTTCCGCCAGTCGTCTGATTTCATGCGTATCAGCAGATTATCCCGCGTGATGCCGGCATTGTTGACCAGCACATCGATTTTGCCCGTTTCCCCTACGATGGTTTTGAAAAAACGGGAAACTTCAGCTTCGGATGCCACATCAATTTGCATTCCCCTGGCAATTCCGCCGGCTGCAATGATTTGGGAAGCCGTCTGGTCCCCGGTTTCATCCGGGCAGCAGTAATTAAAGTAAACAGCGGTTTTGGGACGGGAAAACGCCGCGCAAAGCGCCCGTCCGATTCCCCTGGAACCGCCTGTCACCACGATGGTCTGCTCAATATCGCTGATCATTTTTTCCGGGAGTTCGGGGTTGCCGGCCGACATGGCTCAATGACGGCGTCCCTTTCAGCGGGTGAAAGCATCAGATATCCGGATCACGCGTATCCGGCCGGGGCATGCTTTTATAATGATGCGGATAAAGCGTTGAATAGGCACGCGACCGGCCTGAATTTACTCTGATTTTTCAATAACGGTTCTGCCCTTGTATACCCCGCATTCCCCGCAGATGTGATGCGGGAGTTTTGCTTCTCCGCATTGCGGGCAGGTGGTGATGGCCGGCGCGGCGATTTTTTGATGGGTCCGCCGTTTCCCCTTTTTTGATTTGGATATCCTGCTCTTTGGTACCGCCATGGTTTACTCCTAATCTATTGATATTTTTAATTATTTTTTTAAAAACCATCTATTGGACGTGAAAAACTTTTATTTTAATTTGGCCGGGTTGTCAAGGAATTTTGCGGGAGGATATAAATTTTTGGCTTGTTTTTATTGAATTTTTAAATTATGTTTTCCAATTTTTGATTCATTAGAGGTTTGATCATGACTGATAAGATTATTACACGTTTTCCGCCGAGCCCGACGGGATATCTCCATCTGGGCGGCGCCCGGACCGCGCTGTTTAACTGGCTCTATGCCCGGCACACCGGCGGCCGGTTCGTGCTGCGGATCGAGGATACGGATACACAGCGTTCCACCCAGGCATCCGTGGATGCCATTTTTGAGGCATTGGAATGGTTGGGGATCGACTGGGATGAGGGACCCTTTTTCCAGTCCGAGCGGATAGATGTTTACCGGGAAAATATTCGGCGTCTTGTGGAAACCGGCCATGCGTATTACTGCACCTGTTCTCCGGATCGGCTGGAGCAGATGCGGAAAAGCGCCATGGAAAGCGGGGGCAAGCCCAAGTATGACGGGACCTGTCGTGAAAAGGGTCTGGGACCCGGCCCGGGGTCCGTCATCCGTTTCAAGGCCCCCCTTGACGGCACAACGGTGGTGGCCGACCGGATCAGGGGGCATATCGTGTTTCAGAACAGCGAGCTCGATGATTTTGTCATCGCCCGCAGCGACGGCATGCCCACCTATAACCTGGCGGTAGTGGTGGATGATATCACCATGAAGATCAACACCATCATCCGGGGGGATGACCATATCAGCAACACGCCCAAACAGATTCAACTCTACCAGGCACTGGGCGCCGAACTGCCGGTGTTCGGGCATGTGCCCATGGTGCTGGGCCATGACCGGACCCGCCTGAGCAAGCGGCATGGGGCCATGTCCGTGACCGCTTACCGGGACATGGGGTATCACCCGGACGCCATGATCAATTTTCTGGTCCGGCTGGGATGGTCCCACGGAGACCAGGAGTTTTTCACACGGGATGAACTCATTGAAAAATTCAATTTAGAGCATATCGGCAAGTCCGCCGGGGTCTTTAACCCTGAAAAACTTTTAGCCTTAAATGCCGAACATATTCGTGCCGCATCCGAGGCGTCGCTGGCCCCGCATCTGATTCCGTTTCTGCAAAATACCGGGATCACCGTAAAGCCGGGTGATGATCTCAACGGCGTGATTAAGACCTTGAAACCCCGCAGTAAGACCTTTGCGGAAATGGCCGATGCCGCGGCTTTTTATTTTGCCGAAACGGTCGTCTATGATGAGGCGGCGGCAAAAAAATTTCTTACACCCGCCATTGCCGGACCCTTGCGGCAGATCGTCGATGCCCTGAAACAGGCAGAAAATTTTGACGAAGCGACTCTTGAGGCGATTTTTACGAAGATTTTGGCGGATTCGGGCCTAAAATTCGGCAAAATCGCACAGCCGGTCAGGGTGGCCCTTACCGGAAAAACCGTCAGCCCGGGTATTTTCGAAATGATTGAGGTTCTTGGGAAGCAAAAGACCTTGTCGCGGCTGGAACAGGCCTATGCTTTTGTTACGGTATCGGCAGCCGGGGAAGAAAATTTGACTTGACACCACTTTCCTGTTAACTTATTGACACTCCAACACCTGCTGAGGGATGGTCTAGTGGCAAGACGGCGGGTTCTGGCCCCGTTAACCTAGGTTCGAATCCTAGTCCCTCAGCCAGAAAATTTCAGGGATTGTGAATATCATTCGCAATCCCTTTTTTGTTTTTTTGATCCTGCCTGCACGTCTGTTGGTCCGCATTCTTTCATTGTATTTATATCCGGTTGTTTTTGATTTGAAAATATCGTTAAACCGGTTTATGATGAAATCCTTATCTCATACCCGTAACAGTCAAGCCGAACGGAGGGGCCATGAAACGTGTCATCTGCATCAGCCTGGGGTCCAGTCAATATGATTTCGAATTTAAAACTAAATTTTTAGGCCATGATTTTCTGGTCAAGCGGATCAGCACGGACGGGGATCTGCGCAAGGCCGAAGCCCTGCTGGTTAAATGGGACAAGGCCGCAGACGCCTTCGGCATCGGCAGCGTTAATTTTCCCTATACCATCGGCCCCAAAAGGCTTAACGACAGCCGACTCAAGACCATTGAAAGAATCGGCAGGCGCATCAAGACGCCCATCACCACGGGCGCGGCTCTGCGCAAGGTTTCTTTTGAATGGTCCATTCATCATCTCCAGTATTCCATGGGCGGGTTTTTCAGCAATGCCCGGGTTCTGGTGCTTTCGGGCATGATGAATTACAATCTGGCGAAAATAATCTCCGAATATACTGACAATTTATCTTTTGCCGATCCGATCATCGAGCACGGGATTCCTAAATTTTTAAATTCCATCAGAGATCTGGAAAGTTATGCCGGCGGCATGCATGAGATTCTCAAATACACGCCGGTAAAAGGTCTGAGCGCATCAGCCATACCCATTAAGAAATGGAACGAGTATATCCTGCGAAAAGCCATGCAGAAAAGCTCCATGATCATGGTGCCGTATTATGATTTTGACAAGTACATGGAAATCGCTGGTCTTGAGGAGCTGGGCCGCAAAACGGTCATCACGTCAACGGTTTATGACGCCCGGGTCGAGTTTCTGCGCAAGCGCGGAGTGGATCTGATCATCGACAATACGCCCAAGATCATCGATCGCGTGGTGGGGGTAAACACGCTTGAAGCCATGATCATCGCGGCCCTGGAAAAACCCAAAGCCGACATCACCGACGACGAACTTATGGAAATTATCAGCGATCATCACCTGGAGCCCCGGGTTATCTATCCCCAGGGAGAGCCCCGCCGGGTGAACCGGTTCGCCTTTGTGATCCATCCCCTGTCGCAAAACGATTTCAAAAAAGACCCTACCGTGGGAATGTTCACCAAAGTTCCGGGGTTTGTCGACACCCTTGAAAAGGTAATGGCCTATTCCCCACCCTTTATTTATTCACGGGTCAAGGGGATAAAATCACCCACGGGAATGGAAGCCGAAGGATGGCTGATCAGCGTGGGCGGCACGCCCAAGCAGATGCTGGCCCATACCCCGGAGTTTACTTACAAGCGTCTGCTCCAGGCCGCACGCATGGCCAAGCGGCTGGGGGCGCAGATCATGGGCCTGGGCGCGTTCACCAAGGTGGTGGGAGACGCGGGTCTGACCGTATCCCGCAAGGCTGATATTCCCGTTACCACGGGCAACAGCTACAGCGCGTCCGGTGCGCTCTGGGCCGCGGCCGATGCCGTGCGCCGCATGGGGTTGATCAAGATCGAAAAAGGAAGGCTCCTGGATGCCAGGGCCATGGTCATGGGCGCCACCGGCTCCATCGGCGCGGTCTGCTCCCGGCTTCTGGCCCTTGTGGTCAATGATCTCTGTCTGGTGGGCCGCAACACCGCGAAACTGCTGGCCTTGAAAAAATCCATAGAGGATGAGTTCCCCGGGTGCCGGATCACCTTGTCCACCTATGCGGATCGCTATCTTCCGGAAATGGATATGATCGTCACCACCACTTCGGGCGCCGGGAAAAAAGTGCTCGATATCACCAAGGTCAAGCCCGGATGCGTGATCACCGATGTGGCCCGGCCCCTGGACTTGTCTCCCGCGGATGTGGCCAAACGGCCCGACGTTCTGGTGATTGAATCCGGCGAAATAGAGCTGCCCGGAAACATTGAGATGAAAAATATCGGCCTGCCGCCGGGCGTGGCCTATGCCTGTCTGGCCGAAACCATTGTTTTGGCACTGGAAGGCCGCTTCGAGATCTTTACCGTGGGCCGTGATATTGAATGGAACAAGGTCAAAGAAATTTACAAGCTCGGACTAAAACATGGCATGAAACTGGCGGCCATTTCCGGGCACAAGGGGGTTTACACGGACGAAGACATCCGAAAAGTAAGGGATCTGGCTTTAGCTGCCCGGGGAAAAATGGCGTCTGAAGGCAAATCCGAAAAACCGTCTGTCGCTAAACCCGGAACAAAAACTGTAAAAAAGGAAAAAGTCGGAACTATTGGCGGTCTTTCAGAACCCCCGGCCAAAAAGGCCGCCGCCGGATCCGGAGCCCGGGCTTCTAAAAAAATAGCGGCGGCGACAGGTGCCGAACCGGCGGCGGAAAAGGCAGCCGCGTCGGATAATATTGCGCCCCCGGAAGCCGACGCTGCGGGCCAGGAGCCGAAAAAGATTGCCGTAAAGACTGAAAAAACAGGAACCCGGAAAAAATCGGCAGCCAAAATAAAGAAATCGGCCGGCCCAGCGAAAAAAAATCGGTGAGGGCAAGTCAGGCTGAAAGGATGAGCGTCATTCCAATAAAGCGATGTCCGTAAATACTAAAAAATGTATCGAATTATTATAATTTGAACTCGTTGGACTATCATTCCCGAAAGTTGAGTTAAAAACACTTGACTTGACGGTCTACTGATGATTTATTCTATATATATTTTTTTATTTGGCTGTTGTCGTTTTTTTTAATAATTTGAGGTTTTCGGGTTGGTGCGTTGAAATTTGTGACAGGGGACTCACACTGATGCCGGCACTTGAAAATTATCCGGACATACTGATCAATGTCTTTGAGGCGAATCAGTATGAGAATATCGTGGATTCCAATTTTTTAAGCGCTTATATCCCGGAAGATTTTCCTATTCCCCGAATCAGCGACCCCCGCAAATCCGAAGGTTTAAATGACGGCGAGCAAAGGCATCCCGCCTATATCAAATCCTCTGAAATAAACCAGATTTTTAACTATATCGGCTTTATAAAGCGAATCAACCACAGGGGGTATGCACAGTACCTCCCCATGCTGTTTCAGGAGTTGAAGCGGTTTGTCCGGGTAATTGAAGAAATTATTTATACCCCTTCGATTTCCATCTCAGAAGATATTTATGTGGAACTTGACAACGGACTGCGGAATTTTTTTGATGCCTACCATTCACGGACATGTGATAAAGAAAGCTGGGTGGAAGAAATCTGGCGGCAGCAGAAGCTGTTTCTCGAGCATATTGATATGTTTTTAAAAACGCTGAAAATCAACGGTCAGGTGTTTGATCTGAAGTCAGATCCATTACATGAGGCCATTGCGGACTTTTGTAATAATTACTTCCATGACGCCAGAAAAGATCCCCCCGGAGAGACGGATATTAATTTTGTGGCCAATTGCTGCTCCAAGGCGGCAATGGATAATAAGCCCAAAACCATCTGGTCCGGCGATAAACACATTACGCGAATATTAAAGGCATTGTACGGTCATTCCAATCTTACCAAAGCGTTTCCCCAGATTTATCTCCGCGCCAATTACCAGCCGTTTTATTTCAAGCAGATTTTCCCGGTTGAATAAAAAAATAATGGATTTATGTCAAATTGGTTTTTTTCTGGTGCCCCCGGCAGGAATCGGACCTGCGGCACATAGATTAGGAATCTATTGCTCTATCCACTGAGCTACGGGGGCGAATTGAGTTAAATCTAATAGTTGGGCGGATAAGACGACTTATTCGGCTCCGATTGTTTGAGAATTTACGTGAGCTTTATCTCTGATTTTTTCGAAAATGTCCACAGTTTTTCTTTCAGTTTTTTTTCATCGTCGCCCGAGACTTTTGATGCATTGATAATAGCGATGTTCAGCGACCGCGTCTGTTTTTCAAATTGGCAGCGTCTGAAAATCCCGAATTAGAAGTTAAAGACAGAAATTAGACCACCTGACGAAAAAATTCAATGGCGGAATGATCATTGCCCCGCCAGCAGCAGTTCGTAAATCCGATGACCCTCGATGATTCTTTGCACATAGTTTCGGGTTTCATGAAAAGGAATCTGCTCCAGCCAGTCTATAAGAGCGTAATGATCGAGCCGGCGGGGATCGCCAAGATCGACGATCCACTGTTGCGCGCGTTGGGGGCCGGCGTTGTAAGCGGCAGCAGCCAGGGCCACGTGATTGAATCGCCGCAGGAGATCGCCGAGATAGTGTGTGCCGAGTCGGGCATTGTATTCCGGATCATGGGTGAGGCGCCTTGTGTCCGCCGAAAGTCCATGTTGTCGAGCGATTTGCCGGGCCGTGGCCGGCATGACCTGCATGAGGCCCCGGGCCCCCTTGCTGCTGATAGCGGCGATGTCGAAGCGGCTTTCCTGCCGGGCAACGGCCAGGGCCAGGGCGGGTGGGACATCCGGGTCCGCGGGCTGCAGAAGGCCGGAAAAAATCGTCGGAATGGGATGACTTGCCGCCGCGGAGAGACAGCCCGCCTGAAAAAGAGCAATGTTGCCGAGGATGGTCGAATCATAGCGTTGGGCCTCCATCGCCACCGTGACGGCATTGGCGATTCCGTTTAATCCTTCGGCCCGAAGGACCATTGCATCCGTGATATCCGGCAGGATCAGCGTGTCTTTGACCTGGGCCAGCAGGAGCGCCAGCCGGGGCAACTCCGTTTTGCGATAGGCATCAAGTTCGGCTGTGGGCAGGCGGCGTTCAAAATTGATGGCGCCATCGATTTCCCTGGCCGATTCCTGGCCATAGAAGCTGATTGGATAGGCTGCACCTTGCGTATACCAGGTCTTTGCCAGGCTTTTGTCGCCGAGGGCAGATGCGGCCCGGCCGGCCCAGTAAGCGGCGCGCCCCCGACTGATGGGCGTATCGACCGCTTTCCACATGCGTTCGAAATGGGACAATGCCTCTGCCGGGCGGTGCAAAAAGCGCAGGGCGATCCACCCGGCATGCCATTCGCAGTCGGCAAAACCCGGTCCGTCGACATGCCCGTGAACGGCGGCCAGGCGGTAGGCGAGTTCCGCGTTTCCATTCCGTAACGCATAACGGTAACCAATGCGCCGCTCCTCCCACCAGAGCTGCGGATCGCCGAGCTCGGCAGGCGGGGACAGAAGGATTTCCGCGGCGCCGGCAAGGTTCCCGGCTCTCCGTCGGAAGCGCGCACGCTCATAGAGCAGACCGGGGTCGTTGACAAGGGCCGGCGGTACGGCGGCGACCCGGGCGTCCACACCGGGTTTGGCGTACCGGACCCAGAGTCGGGCATTGATGAGTTTTCGGTAGTCTTCGTCTACAAATACGAGGGTGCGCCTGGCCTGGGCTTCAAGTCCTTGCCAGGCAAGGGCATCGAGTCTTGCGCGATGGTCCTCGACGGTGAGACTGGATCTGAATTCAGCAAGGAAGGCTTTTTCGTCGGCTTCGGTGAAGCCGGTTCCCTGCCGCCAGGCGGCCCGGGCAACTGCGACGGCCCCGGCCGGATCACCATGATGTTTAAACACCCTTGCCAGGGCCCAGGAGCCATGGGCCGTTGTCGGCGGAAAATGTTCAAAGTGGGCGCTGACAGCCGCGGCCGGAGCATTGAGGGCCGCCTGTTCCGCTCTCTCGCCCAGTTGTTTGCGCCCCGGCCATTGAGGCCGGGCCTCGCGAAATTCCGCAAGCGCCGTAAAGCCCGGCAGCGGCTCCTGGTTGATTAGCCGATACCATTCAATGGCCATCGGCAGCGGTTCGGGCAAGTCGCGGGCCAGCAGCGCGGCTCGTTGCCATTCTTTGTTTTGCGCTGCGGCAAGGGTCTGGGAAAGCAGGATCCGTTCCCCGTCGCTCAGGTTCTGGGCGGATGCCTGGGCCGCAAAATATGTCCACATCCAAACCCCCAGGACCAATGCCTTAAACAACAGGTGCATGATATGATTCATAAGTGATAAATATTTAAAACGTTGTCTAAATGTTATTTTAAGGTGCGAATCAGGTTTTTTAAACATTGTTACCCATCCTTTTGGCGCAGCAAGGGCGCGCATCTGGGCGGGAAAATGGAAAAACCCGGAGGGTATAGCGAAACCGGTCGGGATTACTGGACGAAAACCCGCTGTCCCGGATGAATGATGCTGCTTTTGTCAAGATTGTTGATACGGAAAAAATCATCCAGGCGCATGTTGAATCGTCGGGCGATAATAAAGGGTGAATCACCTCGCTTGACGCTGTAGATCTCGAATCCGTGCAGGGGACCGGTGGCAATTTTGAGTTTCTGGCCGATATTCAGGTGCGCGCTTTTGAGGTTGTTCATATCCTGGATTCTTTTGGTTGTGGTGTTATACCGTTTGGCCAAGGTCCAGAGGGAGTCGCCGGGCCGGACTTCATAGTTGATTAGTCTGGCCTGTCTGTCTTCGGACGCAACTGTTTGACCGGTCTGAGGGACCTTGAGCACGGTGCCGGTCACGATAAAATTGGTGCTTTGGATGTTGTTCACAGCGGCGAGAGCGTCAACGGATGTCTGGTATCGGCGGGCGATGGTGGAAAGGGTTTCCCCTGGGCGGACCCGGTGTTGAGTGACTCCGGCAAACGTCTGGATCTGCTCATCGGCAATGGTGTCCATGTCCTCCAGGACGCGGGAATCGGTGCCGGGCGGTAATTTTAATTCATATTCTTCATTGGGCAGGCGTTTGTATCGGAGTTCCGGGTTCAGATCGGCAAGGATCTGCTCTGAAACCCCTATGGCTTCGGCGGCATTTTTCAGATGAACCGGCTTTGAAACCAGAAACGTTTCAAATACGATCGGTGGATCAACCGTAATATCCTTCATCTCATATTGTTCCATGTTATTGATGATGTGCATGGTCGCCAGGAATTTTGGAACATACCGGGCCGTTTCACCGGGAAGTTTCTTGTATAAGTCCCAGAAATCATCCAGATAATTGATGTTCTGGTCCCGGATGGTCCGAAGGACGCGACCTTCGCCGCAATTATAGGCGGCCAGTACCGTCATCCAGTCGCCGAAAATGTCATGCAGTTCCTTGAGATAGGCAATGGCGGCCAGCGTAGACTTGTAGGGATCAAGGCGTTCGTCGACATGCAGGTTCCGTTTCAGACCGAATTTATAACCGGTGGATGGAATGAACTGCCAGAGACCCAGCGCACGGGCCGGTGACAATGCCCTGACCATAAACCCGCTTTCTATCAGGGGAAGCCAGGATAACTCCTCCGGGAGGCCGGCTTTTCTGATTTCTTCCAGAATGAACGGCCGATAACGTCCGGAACGGACGTATGAATTGATAAAGAAATTCCGCCCCCCTCCTGTGGTAAAAAAATCGATTTCTTTCTGGACATGCGCGTTTATGACCATGGGGATGGCGTTGTGATTGCCCTTTGCCGTAATATGCCGGGAAGCGTAAATCTCTAAGATACGCTTTGAAATCATAAATCGCAGATCATCCTTCTGCTGAGAGAGCTTCGGCAGATCCAGCGCATCGGTCTCGACAATCAGGGCATAGGCCTGGTCGAGGGCGTTCAGGGCGTTTTCAAGTTCACCCTGCTGCCAGAAATCCTGCGAAGACTGGTAAAAATAAAGAGCTTCGTCAAGTTTGGCCTGGATAATGGAGGTGGCGGTATCATCAAATTCCATTATTGCGCAGTCATCATCGGCGGCCTCTTCAAAGGAGATCGGCGTTAAACAGGCGATATCATTTGCGGTAATTTCAAGAGGATCCCCCGAACCATCTGATGGATGGGCAGAAACCGCGGCATCCGCCGGGATTTTGCCTTGACCGGGTGAAACGACGGTGTGACGAACGTCATCGGTTTGATTCGGGAAATTCGCGCAACCGATCATCGGGATAATAAACGCCCCAATATAAATGATGACGAAGCTGAGCGTGGGGCACGACTTTGGATATATCATATGGTTTCCTTTTTATATTACCCATGAAATCAATGAAATCTGTAAAAAGCGGGGCAATAATATAGCGATACGGTTTTAGTGTCAAGAATTTATGGCCGTCGTTATGGCGCCCGGATGATCCCTGATGGTAATCGGAAGCCATTTTGCACCGCTTGTCTTTTCGGCGCCGTCCATTTGCGTTTCCGGAACAATGGGAAAGGCTTCGGCGAGGGAGTGGAGGCGAAAAAAATAAAAAAATTTAAAATTAAAATTGACAAAGCAATAAAGATGTTGTTATTAAAAAAATTTTAATTAATTACGCAACTCAAATTTTTCTTGCATTTGGTTGCGTGGCCTGCTAGAAGGAAAAGTTATTTTTGAGTGACGGATGCGTGGTTCCCCTGTTGAAGGGTGGTTTATGATTATCGCTTGATTGATGAATGCGACACCGAACAAGCACAGCTGAGATTGTCCGCCCAGTTAATTGATCAGCCAGCGTAGCTCAGTTGGTAGAGCTACTGATTTGTAATCAGTTGGCCGGGGGTTCGAGTCCCTCCGCTGGCTCCAGTATTCGGTGGGGTTCCCGAGCGGCCAAAGGGAGCAGACTGTAAATCTGCCGGCGAAGCCTTCGGAGGTTCGAATCCTCCCCCCACCACCATTCTGATAAGTTGAATGTAGGAGATTCCGGGATGCCGGGATCAAACGCACTACATGGTTGACTCACATCGGATGTTTTATTTCAGGATGTTGAGATGTATTGTTGTTTCGGTGCAATCGGCAGTAAAGGAATTTATCATATCCGTTGCATGTCCAAAAGCGGGAGTAGCTCAGTTGGTAGAGCTTCAGCCTTCCAAGCTGGTTGTCGCGAGTTCGAGTCTCGTCTCCCGCTCCAGAAAACCAGGGGAACGAAAAGAAAAACGTTTGTCGGAGTACCGCGGATAATGCCCACGTAGCTCAGTCGGTAGAGCGCTTCCTTGGTAAGGAAGAGGTCCACCGGTTCGATTCCGGTCGTGGGCTCCATGGTAATTTCAGCGACCATCATATTGCCTGGAATAAGCCGGGGGAAAGCAAACCATTCGGATTTCATCATTTGTCATGAAAACACGGGGAGGAAGACGAGATGTCAAAGAAGAAGTTTGAGCGTACGAAGCCGCATGTAAATGTAGGTACGATTGGTCATATTGATCATGGTAAGACGACGT
>QZJS01000005.1 GCA_003597945.1 Desulfobacteraceae bacterium
TCGTTTTGTGGTGAAACAACAATATCCCCAAGGAGGATTTTTTTTCAAGGCCTCAATTTATCGCTTTACTACTGTAAAATGGTTTTTGGACAAGAGTGGTTTAAAATAATAAGTTCTGCGCCATCGAAGAATCCAAGAAAACGGAAAATATCATTTGCAAAATCAATTCTGACTTCCCAGATATCGTCCGTATCAACAAGCTTCTTGAGATATTTTGTTGGAACTATTTGTAATTCTTCAATCAGGCAAAAAACCCATGCTGCTTTTTGAGCTTGCTTTGATGACAGCGAATCTAAAAAATCCTCAACAGGTGACTTGCCGGCCATTGTTTCATAAAAAATAACCTTTTTCATAAGCTTAAGTTAACATGCAGGTTAACATTGTCAAGGATTTTATTATTGATGGGCCTAAATTAATATAACAGGCTGCCTGGAAACGTTTGGGCTGATCGCCTCCCATTTCAGTATACCGCGATACTGCACTTTGCTTTGAAAGCGGTCCTGTTATGTTTTTGCATAACGATAGTTGTATTTGATATTTTGATTAAGATAGCTTCCCACAGATTCTGCAATAATCAGATTCTCATACTCCAGTGTAGGCACATCGAAATACTGGTAGACAGTCCCATTTGTAAACTCCACTTCAAGAGTCAAGGAGTCCGAATCGTATCCAACAGACGCCACGTTTGAGGATTGAACTGGTGTTCTGTTCATGGGTTGCCTCCTGGATTGTTTGCGCCTCTCGGATTCTCGCTTCGCCATTTTTCAAGAACGCGGGCGTAATCCTCGGCTTGTTTTTGACGATTCCAGCCGCCGCTGGCGTCAGGGTCGTATATCTTCGGGTCGTGGCTATCCGGGCGGCGGTTCTTGGCGGGCGCGTCAATCAGGGCGCGCAAAGGCAGATGGACGGCCTCGCCGACAATGATCGCCTCGCCGGTACGCAATGTTGGTAGCATGTTGAAGAGACCTTCGAGATTGTCGCTTGCTGTGCCGGTCACGTGGCCTCGGTCGGTGGCGTTGGCCAACCGCATGGCGAACATGGTGCCGCATTGGGAAAGGATGGTCGGGTCAATTTCCGCAGGTCTTTGGCTGACTATCATCGCGCCAAGGCCATATTTTCGGCCCTCCTTGACGATCCGGCGGGCCGCCGTGGAAGCCGCACCCTCGTTCCCGGCGTTCAGGTAGGCATGGGCCTCTTCCAAGACAAACAGCAGCGGTCGCGTTCGTCCGCCTTCCGGGAGGTAGCGCGCCCAGAAGAGAGCGTCGAATAGAAGACGAATGAGCACGCCGACAAGGTCCATGAGAATGGACACCGGCACGCCGGAAAGATCGAGAATGGTTATCGGCTTGGCGCCGCCCACCCAGGATTTGGTCAACGAGTCAAGGTCTTGCGCGGGCTGTGCGTCCGGGGTCTGGCGTGTAGGTTGGGGGCACCACGGTCCGGGGCGGAACAGGAAATCATAGCGCGTGTCCCGGAGCAATGACTCTGTCGCCATGATCTGACGCCGAATATTGAGCGGTGCCCCGCTCAAATAGACACGGTTGGGGCCGCCCGATGTGATAGGACGGTATCGGGGCGGGTTCACGCCCATGATGTCACCGAGCTGGGGCTGCCCATTCGCATCCGTCTCAATAGCCTCGGTGGCCTCGCTCTGGTTGGCACCTTGTGCTATGTGCGTGGAACAGACATAACGGTGCAGCTCATACCAGAGCCGGTGAATACTGAACGGAATGGGTGTGTCAACGGTCATGGTGTCAGCCGTAACGCCGTCGCGCGCCTGCGCTTGAAGCGACGACTGCTTGAGTTGTTTGATCTTCTCGACCAGAGCGGCACGGTCGGCATCGTTTAGTCCACGGAATGGCGTTACGCGAAGAAGTTCATCAAGACTCAAGGCCCAATAGGGAATGAACAAGGGCTGTTCGCCTCGCGTCCCATCCGCATTGACCCGGAAGATCGTTGCCCGATCATTCAAGGCAGCGTGGTATTCGCCGTGGATGTCCAGAACGATGATGCGCGCTGATGGATATCGGCAGGGATCGGAAAGCGATGCGAGAAGACTTGCCACCGTGGTGGATTTCCCGGCACCGGTCGTTCCCACAACGGCACTGTGACGGGTTATCAGGCGATCAATGTCAACCAGCGCGGGGATGGACTCCGCGCTCGCGAGGTTGCCAACGCGGACGAAGTTCGGCGCGTCCGGTCTGCCGTAGATGCGGGTCAAGTCCTGCTCCGTTACAAGATGCGCCTCATCGCCGATGGTCGGATATTGCGAGATGCCGCGTTTGAACTCGCCCGTCCGTTGACCTTCACCGATGAGTTGCACCTTCAGCCAGCGATAGCCATAAGGCTCAACCTTGACCAATGCTTCGGGGACGGCCCCCGCGCCAACCTGTGACACGATTCCGAAAAGATCAGTAAAACCGATTGAGATGCGGACGAAACTCCCTATCTGTCCAATGCGATAACCGTGCCCGTCGATAAATGCCAGCCCGGACACCGTGTCCTTATCGAGCGCGATGCTAATCGTCGCGCCCTGGACGTCCTGGACGGTTCCCAGATAGGTTGGGCTATTGGCCATTGGGGACCTCCGACGTCTGTCGAACATTGCCGACCAGCTCCTGGAGGAACTGCCCAAAGACGTCAAAGTCACCGAGGGTGAACTCAGCCGTCCGCTTGCCATTCTCGTTTGCCGGATCAATGGGTGTCCACTTGACCCACTTGCCATTGTCCGACGATACGGACTCCGCGTCTTTTTCCGGCCATTTGGATTCCAGGCCACTGATGACCGCACCGTCCCGTGCAAGAATGTTGAGGTTTGAACGTTTGGATGCTAATGCAACAGCCTGCGAGTAGTTTGTGATCTTGTCGAAGAGCAAGGCAAAGGCAATGGCGGTTTGTGTGCATTGAAGTCCTTGGACGATAACCTCGTTGATGTGTTCATCACGGAAGGAATATCCGCACAGGATGAGCGTGGCGGAGGGCTTTTTAAGGAAAGCCCGCAGGCGGTCAATCATGGCAAGGTAGGGCATTCGTCTGCTTTCCTGGTACTTCAGGTGCGAGGGATGGATGACGCGCTTCGAGCCGCCATCCTCCTTGGTGGTCCCTCGGAACACTCCTTTGTCCGCCACCTGATACCAGTTGACTGATCCGTGGAGTTTCCATAATCTTGCCCAGCGCGGCGGAAGCATATCCTCTTCCATTGACCGAAGATCGAAGAAAGGCTTTCGCACCCCGGCGAACCCATCGAAGTATGGAATGTGTGAATCCTCGAATGCCTGCTCCATCAGCAGGTCATAATTGGTTGTGAAAACCTCGATTGGGTTTTCGCGTCGCACAGCGTCCACCCATGCAGCGATGCGGTGGTAAGGCGACTCAGCATTGGGGAGTGGCTGATCCGCGACTTGATAGATTAGTTGGCAGATCTTGTCGTCCAAATTATCCAGATTCTCGGCAGACAGACCGCGTACCTCGTCCTCGCCCGCGACTGCGCGAAGCGCACGGATGTGGGTAAGCATGTCCTCTACGGTCGTATCTTTGCGTCCGTCCTTCTTGAAGTTCTGCTCCACTATCGTAAGGAGAGGGCCGCAGTCCGGGCACATCGCCAAGTCATCACGGACAATCGTAGTGATCCCGGCGATGTCAGGGATGAGTGGCGATTTTCCGTCCGCGCCCACTCGTATGCCCATCGGACAACCTGCACCCAGAAAAAAACCAAGAGGCTTCTTGTCTGTAGATAGACACTGTTGCAGATAATTGATCTGCCTTATCGGATCCTGAGTACGCATTGCCAGTCTCCTAATGAGGGCTATCGTTGCAAATAACCGGAGCAAATGAAGCGCAGCGAAATTTGCAACCGAGTTAATTTGACTTGTTATGCCAACTTTCCCTAAAGTTTAAATTTATTATTGGGGCAAACCTACATTCAATTTTTCGAAATTACGCATCATCTGTTTTTTTGATTGGCTGATTGATATGTTCCAAATTTTACTCAAATCAGAGCAAATATCCATTGCTTCCCAAGGCATAATAGGTTTGCCATTCAGATTTGCAAAAGGTCCATCTGATTCCGGCAACACCAATTCGGAAGGGATTTTCGAAGCCAAGTCTTTACCTTTTTGGCTTTTTAGCATCAGTGAATTGACACTGAAGTAACACCTCATTTCGACAGCTTCTTTCAATTCGGTAATCGATCCGGAAAACCAGTGAAGTATCGGCGTGCCACAACTCGGGTATTTTCTGATGATAGACAATATCTTGGATGCTGCACCTCTCGAATGAATGCTGATGATTCGCCCCCCCGCTTTTTCACACTCCCGGATAGTGCTGTCAAAAATTAGTTCCTGTTTCTCTAATGTTTTCGAATATTTTGAAGAGCCATCAATCCCAACCTCTCCGATAAAATCAGCTTTGTGGATCGAACTCAATAGAAGGTTCAGCTCACTGAACTTTTGGTCAGCGACTTCAGGATGCAAACCGAGAGCGACCATGATGTTTTCATGTCCTTTGAAAACTTGTGAGGTCGCAAGCCATGCCCTCGGACTGGTTGTAACAGCCAGTGTAAAACGGTTTTCTTTATTGACCCGGGCAAGGATATCGAGCGCATTTGGGTATAAATCAAGGTGTGTATGCAGATCTATCATATCACCCCTTTCCTAAGCAAAAGTTCTTTAATCTCGCTAAGCCCTCGTGAAAAGACTCCTTCGAAGTCACTTCGATTCTGGTGGTCGGCAAAAGACAGGTTTCCTGAAATCAAACGGTGAATTCCAGATTGCTCAGCAACCAAGCATGCATTGGCAGCGGCACCTACATCATCGGGATTCCCATGATTTATCCGTTCTAATTGTTCTGAATAATAGCCACCTGATGTTTGGTCGACTTCTCCCCAGCGTTGGAATGCAGCCCTCCGAACCAAACACGGAAAACATCTGCCGCAATGCTGCATTTTATACACTCGATATTTCCCGCAACTCACAGATTGAAAAACCAACTCCTTCAAAAGCTGTTGATTCTTACATTCCGCTATCACTTCTCCTTTTGTCTTGAACTGATATGGCATTATGAGATTTAGAATAATTCCGACTTCATTCCAGATATTCTGAATTTTTTTTAGGTAAATGGGATGAGAGGTCTTGGTACTGAAACTGCCCATACGGCCTGAATTTAGCGGTATGTTCAGACTGATAAATCCATTTTCAGGAACGTAGATGTTAGCTGGAGAGATGGGTTGACTTTGGATCGCGGACGCAGCCAAGGCCGCAAAAGCAAGGAAAACGATCGACCGGCCTCTTGTTGACCCTTCAGATTCCCCCTGTGGGGGATGAATCTTATGGCTCCATTGGAAATGTGCACTATCAGGTCTGATTTTTTTTGCATAGTCTCTTTGTGTTTTTGCATCTCCTCTCACAACTTGTGATATGAATATCGGCTTATGATTGTCAGCTACTATGTCGATTGCCCCGACTAAACTATCAACACCGCCGGACAACAGAGAAACACAGTCATAATCGAATCGTTTCAGCCTTTTTGCTCTTGGCGGAGTGACTCCATTATCTTTGAAAGTAAGTGACCAGAAATCCCCAGTAAGAAATCTCAGCGTTTTTGCAAGTTCCTGCTTTGCAGGCTCCCAATCATTAGGATTACAGAGGTGAACGGTTAAATCAATTTGCCGAGTCCACCCATCCGCACTGTTTTTCCTTGTCAGAGAATTATCGGCGGATGCAACAGCCAATGCGATGGTATTGAAATCCCAGATTTTTTTTGAAGGACGCAGCCCGGCTCTTTGAACGTCTCTTGTCAAGGTCGAGCCGAAATAACCGACATTTTCCCTTCGAGGATTCGAGTACATCGAGAAATATTTTGTATCTTCCTCAAGCTGCTGTGGTATGAGGGTTTCCGGAGCACAAACGATTTTTTTCACGCTTCCTCCTCGAACACTTCAAAAGTGATCTTTATTGCAGATTGAAGCAGTGTGTTCATTTCTGCTTTTGTCGGGTTGGGTGTATCCTTTCTAAGCTCCTGTATTTGTACCGAGATTTCTGACTTCAGATAATCTCGCATATCATTCATTCTGGAAACGGCTTCTCGTGGGGAATATCTTTCACTTTCAAATAATTGACCGATATCCAGATTGAGTCGATTGAATGCCTCGTTGGCCATGAACAGCTCCATCACAGTCCAAATGCTATCGTTATCCATGTTGAGCAAATCAACATCTGGGTCGATCGTCAAAAGGTCTGACATGGCTTGAGCCATGGAGTCCCTGCAAGACTCCTCTTCAAGGCTGCCTCCAGTTGATATCACTTGATCTATGATTTCATCGGCAACTTCATATGCCGAAAGGTTCTTCGAGGTAAGCTGGTTTACCCAGTCCCTGACTCTGGTGTCAGCACTGTCACGAACCCCTTGAAGGAAATTGTAAAGCCCTGCACCGGCAGATGTTGACGTCCGCATTCGACTGGCAACTTTGGAGGCTCCTCCCATACCTTTTCGGGAGTAGCTTCCCAACGCTTTCTTTAGGGAACCCCGGTCGCCACTGCTTGCATATTCACCAAGGTGCCGTCGTGCATTGCCAAATCGACTTGGGGGAGCCATCTCCACAGGTTGTGAAGCAGGTTCTGTTTGCTGAGGATGCGGCTCTGGCAGTGAAGGCTGACCGGAAATCTGCTCCAGTGGAGATCCGATTTCAGACGCAACAGAACTTAGCCAAGGAGGATCAAATGGAACTCCGCCTCCTGGGCCCGAACTTGATGAAGAGGTTCCCATTATTTTTTCCTCCCGGCTGTATTGATAGCTTTCTTTACAGGAGCAGGTGAACTGTCATCCTGCTCCCAGCGAGCCAACAACTCCTTTGCCCAGGTCTCGTTTCGTAATTGAGGGATCAACGGTGCGGGCCTTTTGCCAGCGGGGATTTCATCAAGCATGGCAATGAAAGAAGTTGCCAGTTCAGGAAATGCCTTGGGTAGGTGCAATGCTTGAACGATAACTTCGGATTCCCATTGCTGGTTTCTGGCTCGCCGTTTCATTCGAGTTAGGATTTTTTCTGACTCAATCGCTCCAATTAGCTTGATGTTGGCGATAAGTGGCTGCAAGAGACCCTTGGCTCCACAAAGAGCTGACAATAGCTCCCTTCCATCAGGGGAAAGTTCATCGAAACTGGCAAGGGATATTGCCTTGTCCCGGCTCAAATAGAGCAATGGTCGCAAATCAATTTCAGACAGCGGCGGGTTCAACTTCAACCAGTCTGAAATAAATGGAGCTTTCCACGACTCATGTGGAAACGTGAGTTCTTCAGCTTTGGCGACCTTTTCCTCAAGCTCCTGAAGAAATTTCGGTTTACCGTCCTCGCTGTCACCGACCTGTTTGGCAAGATACTCAAACGCGGCGGCAGGGGCACATCTTTCAAATAGCTGCAGTTTGACCAGCTCTTCAAAGGAAACGCTCATCTCTTGAGCTTTAGCTACCGATTCCCGAATAATGAGGTTATTCAGAAACCTCTTGATGAGCCTCGGATTGCCTGCAATATGATCAGAGGTAGCCATGATATTGGCGAGCTGGTCCGCCAGATCGATTTGAACGGCAAGTTTTGAAGTAGCATCGCCATAAGCATCTTCGATAACCTTTTTGGTTAAGCCGCCAGCCCATGATTTCTTAATGGCACTGACAATTGCATCGTGACCTTTATCTTTCTCTTTCTGTGTGATTTGACCACGTCGTTGAGCGAGATCAGCCAAAAGTAAAATCAGATATCCCTTGACCTCATTGGTTCCAAGACGCGGAACTCTGAGTGGAATCTGGATCAGTTTGTCGAAGTAACTTGTTACAAGTTCATCGCTGAGGTCGATATTGCCAAAGTGGGATCTTACCGCATTGCGGATCATCTGTTCGTCAGCTGCAATGATGAATGCCGTTTGAGGGATGAACAGCAACAACCGCATAGCTTCAAGCGTCGATATTGCGGTGTTGGGTAAGCACCGATCTAGATCATCGACCAAAACGATTAGGGTCAATTCAAGTTTTTCAAGTAACTCCCGAAATAATGACCTAAGGGCTGCAATCTCTTTCGGAACCGATTTTTCTTCTTTATCATTCAGGAGCTTCTGAAGATCAGGCGCAACCTGATCGTAGGATTCCTTGATCTTATTCAGATCCTCTTGACTCGGCGTTTCGCTTTGACCCAGTAAACAACTAACCGCACCAATAAAAGAGCCTACAGGCCCAGCAACCACCCCGCCGGTAATGATTCCAGTGGCAACTGGAGCCATGAATTTTGCAGTTCTCAGCCAATTGATGCGCTTGATAAACTCTTTAGCCTTGTCGACACAGGTTTTACGGGATTCCGTCTCCTCCATTATTTTGTCGGCAACTTTTTGGAGTAGCGCCATGCGAGCGTCATCGTATCCTTGATACAGCCAAGCATTGAAATTGATGAAGATGTAGTTTTTCCCACCATCAAGACTTTTTAGGGACTCGCCGATCATCTGAACAAGAGAGGATTTGCCGACACCCCAGCTTCCTGAAACTCCAATAGAGACAGGCTGACCATTTCCGTCTTTGATCATTTGAGCTGCCGTATCTGCGACAACCTTGAAATTTAATAGGTCTTGAGTTGTTTCTAAATCATTCCACATAGAATGTCCTATTCAGTTTTACATTCCTTAAACCACCGAGTCTATCTGGCATAACGGTTCGCATAATCAGCGGGCCACATAGACTAGCCCGTCAGGCCGCCGAAGTTCTAACCGTCTACGTTAATGCGTTGGTTCGGTGCCCTATCTACTGGAAATTGGAAATTCCTTTTCAACCCAAAATATTAAGATATTCAAGAGATATCTTTACCGTGAGAGGCGGTCTTTTAGAGAGATATATGGACTGTGGGAGTGAAAGGGGACGGTTGTTATCAGAATTTGTTGTCTGCCTCTCCTTTACCTTGACGCCTTCCCTTATTTATCTCCTCCATTATTTTACCCTTATTGAAAAGTTGGGGGAATCATTGCTCAGGGTAATCTGTTCAAATGATTCCAACATCTTCCGTAAAGATTTGAATCCCATCTGAAGATGGATTTTTTGTGAGCCTGGATATTCTTTATTCAGAAAGATCCCTGCATTACTGAGGTTAAGAATTCCACCATGTGACTTCACCAGCTGAACGAGATAGCGCTGGACTTCATCAAGGAAAGCCTCGTCAGCACAGCCTAGTTCAGTGCTCTTCAGCCCTTTTTTCCCTCCTTTTTCGATTGTTGGTCGAGCAATATATGGTTTGGGTTGTTGGGATGAACAGCTTGGTTTTTCTGTGAGTTTATGTACACCAATAGGTGCATCATCTTTCGTGGAGGTTTTATCTGCTAACCGAACCTTATTGGCAATTAGCCCACGATCATTTACCGAGGGAAGAAAACAGACTAAATCTCCTTTCTTTATACGACCACTCTCGACTTCGGGAGCCTCAGCGAACCGGAACCAATAATCCGGGCCATTTGGGGCGGATTTGGCTTTGTCTTTGATGTAGCCGAATTTTTTGATGGAATTCATATATACAACCCACCCCAATATCGGTGGCTCCTCCAATTTTGGGCCCTCTTCTGCCCCGCAGGTGGCCTCAGGTTCTTCTACTTTGGTAGCCGCCGCTATGCCAAGGTAACAATAATCTCCATGTGATTCAAAAGTGAAGTCCCCAAATGATCTCAATAGCGCTTCAAAATTATCAAATCCCAACTGCCTAGAAATACTATCGATGCCAAGGCTGGCTTCGACTATGTTCTGTAACTCTGAAACCGTGATTTGGGCCCCCCACTGGCTGCGCGCACTGACCAACCCATAAGCCAAATCTTTTATCTGATCGCGAGTCAATAATTTTACATGGCTGGCTATCCATTGAGGGTCTGCCGTCTGGTCGTCTGTGTCAATTGCCCCTCTGCGGGAGTCAAAATCCGCTGCCAGGTCTTCTCTCCTCCCACCTTCCACAGCACCGCGCCTTACTTGGAAAGCTCTCATCCCCATTGGGCTGAAACCAAGCAAAAAAGAGACTTCTGTGTTTTCGTCTTGGAATTTTTTAAAACGGCCATCGTTGAAAAACGGCACATGGAAAGCCCCCTCAATAACAATATGAGGGGGGCGATCACCGGAGGGGATATCTTCAGAGATAAGACCATTCAAGCGCTTTATAGCCTGATCATCCACGAACCATCGGTTTTGTTTTTCCCTTTCCAGATCAAATTCGTCAACCAAAGGCAGTTCCCCAGCGCCGGTGCCGAGGTAAAAACGACAGAAACGCTTGCGCCCATAAACCAATTCACGACAACGTTCTATGGCGTTCTGAAACTCTCTCTCCGCACCCTCCCTGCGGTCGAGCCATTCCAGAAAATGCAGAATCGACAACAGGTAGCCAACCGACCAAAGGGGTCGGGGTAGCCAGTCGGACAATTTGGCGATCAGGCTTTTTCGATCCTGCCCTGAAAGTCGGATGGACGCCTGAAACCACCAGAGGACATCGTTGTCTCGCCAGTGGGGACCAGTGAGGTTTTCCTCGCATATACTCTTCATGCGCCGCAGTTCTACCATTTCAAGCCGGGCCCAGTTCCCCTCTTTCCGAGCCAGATAGGCCTTGCAAAGAGCTCGACGAGCATGGTGGGTGACAGAGCCGGAAGCTAAAACTTTCTCCCACAGTCGAATAACCCCCCCCAGATCGCCGTAAAATTCTTTCAAGCTAGCTTCAATTTGTAATAGGTAACTCCTTTGTTTCGAAGAAGATAAATAAATCTGATGAATCGAGTCGAGCATATCGTTGACCTGCCCGATCCGATCCATAATCAGCCTCTGTGTGGTAGGATCGGTTTGAGCCAGATCTTGGTAGTTTGACAAACGCCTAATTCGGTTAAGTACACCGAGGATCATCTGGATGTGGCTGATATAGGAGTAGACACTTTCGGGGTTCAATTTCCGTGCATCAAGAAACGCCTGCTCTGCTGCCAAATAGTCAGGGCCAATTGCCTGGAAAACCTGCTGCGGTGTAACTGTGTTTGCGAACCCTCGCAATTGTCTAAAAATTTGATGTTTTTTGACCAAACCATAGGTGTGAAAATGGACGTGATCAATGCTACCTGACCGATCTATAGCTTCTAAGAGGCTTTTTTCGGCAATCGATAGATCATTAATTACATACATATAGTACCGACCACGATGATTCCACAAATGTGGATCATCAGGGTATTTTTCAACCAATTCATCAAAAACCTGACGCCCCTGATGCTTATGGACGCTGATCATCTTCATGATGATGGGTGAGAAGCCCTCTCGCTCTTCCTCTGTGGTTTCTTCCACCGATACCGTCTCTGTATGGTGTGACTCATCAGGAGCTGGCTGAGAATATATATCTTCAGCTCCTGTAACCTCCATCGTCGACGCCGAAAAGGTCTCTTGCTCTGAGTGTGTCAGCGGCGCACCTTGGCGATTAATGAAAAGAGCAATCAACAGGTCCTGTATTTCTTGATTGAGTTCGGAAGAATACTCATGAAGGCGCCCGATTAGGTCAATACTTAGGCTGTACAATGATTGAATCCATCTATCTCCCGATCCACCTGGCTCCAAAGCCTCCAATACCTGTTCGGCAATTAGCGGATGCAGCAAGCGTAACTTATTGCCCAATGAAATAATTAATCGGTATGGTCCTTCTGGAAGGATATCAAGTAGTTGTAGACGTTTATCCACTCTTAGAAAATGATTTACAAAAGACGCAGGTAAATACTCGCTGGAATAACGGGTGACAATGGCCAAATATTGAAATAGTCCAACCAACCTATGGTGCAAGCCCTGCAAGTGCTGCTGGACGAAATGATCAATTCCCTGGAAATCACGGTCAAAAGTTATCAGGCCATAGAAAAATGGAATTCGATACCGCTGGTATTGCTCGACTCTCGTGATCTTCTGCAGCTCGGACAATCGAATATCATCATCAGTCAATTGTTTAAAGCTGGATAGAAATAATTCCGCTTCCCCTTCATCCAACGGATCCGGTAAAGACAGCGGATTTGCGTATTTATCGCTAGGCTGAAGAAAATTTGAAAAATCTTTGCGAAGATAGATGAATACCGAACGGATGTTGTCCTTGAATGCGGCGTTGTAAATCTCCTCAAATCGGGCTTCAGTCAGTCGACTTCCCTCAACAATGACGAGAATGGAGCGCCCTGCTAATTCGTGCAAAGTTTTTAACCGTTGGGGCAAAGAGGGAGCGTCTCGTTCGATGAAGGTTACCGGGTGCGTTTTATGGAATTCCCAGGCAACCCGTCGCAGGATAGTTGTGCCTCCCATGCCGGGTTTTTGCGTAATAAAGATTGTCCGGGAAGGAGGGGACTTAAGAAATTCCGTCACTCGTTTTATAATTTTGTCAGTAATGGTGCGACGGATGTCGATCCCTGCATTGATCTCATGCCAGGAGGGAGGATGCCCTGTCCAGAAACCACTCATTTGGTCAGCGTTTGGTGCAGTGTCCTCCTGAAGAATCGAAGAATGCATAACAAAAAGGCTCTCCTGTAACATACGCAGCTGTTCCACTGGGATTGGAACCATCCCAGTGGTTCCTGGGATTTCGTAGGAGATTTGGCTGGCCGCAGTCCCGAAAGAGTGCGCCAATCCTAACGCGATGGTGTTTGGAGCGATGGGAATATGTGAGACGTTAGGATATTTCCGATTTAATGTACTATTGCCAGTCAAGATAATTTTCGCTCGGGGCCCCAGAATGGTAAATGCGTGATTTGCAATATCGCTGAATCTGTCCATAGGACGATCCGGCTCATGGCTGAGCCAGGGAACAAAGACCAGAACGGTTTTGTCGGCTCCAAAATTTTTCTTCAATCTGCCGAGTATTCCATCTATGATCGGCATTTTATGTTCCAGCCATTGCCAATAATTTAGCGGCTTTTCACCTTTTGCCTGCCAACCGCCGGTTAACAACCAATATGTCGCTTGGTGAAATTCACCTATAATTGCAGCATCACTCAATACATGCAATCCTCTGCGAGTACGAATGACTGGTTCCGAGGCCTTGTATAACCCGGACCGATCCGAATTGGGGTCGAGATCAATTATTGCTGACCATGGAATATTGCCATAGGCTTGTAACTCAGGACTGGATTTTTGGCCGCCTGCAACAAGGACATAACAGAGTTCCAAATTTGAAAAGCCTTCAACCTGATTCCAGAATATCCGCCAGAGGTCTGTGAATTGGGGATCATGAGGTTGAAGGGGAATAGCACCCTTCTCTCCAGCACTACAAGTTGCTCCAGAGATAGCTGTTTTCCAAAGGACTGGTTCTAGGCTTTCCAGATAATGGCGTGCCGCCCACGCGCCATAAGCCAGGGCCAATGCTTTTTGGGGGGCTGAAATGGGCTTATTTGCCCAGTTAATGCCGGCCGCCACTCGAGCCAATAACATTTGTCTATCCAAATCATCCTTTCGACTGGGGTGGTATTTTTTTTGCCAATTGTCCCAGCCACGCCTCATCTGGAGCAGGCATTTGTGAAGCCATGCTCCACGAGCACTGTGAGTCGGCGAAAGTTGATTTTCTCCATTATCTATAGATTTTAGGATAGCTATCAATGACATGGGGTCAGAGTCATGCAAATTATAAAGACAGTGAGCTGTTTCCAAATATGCTTGGTCAAAGCCAGCATAGCCCTCAACTGCCAACCCAAAATCAATGATTTGAAAGGGCTCCTCGGCTGGTAATGCATTATGTAGCAGAATATTACCGCCATGAAGATCGCCGTGCAAAAAACCCTGGAGCGGCCTGCGGCTCAGCACATGCCCCAAATTGCTTTCCAGAAATGGATACAACTTCAAAGGATTGACAAGAGTTTCACCCCCAAAAATGAATAGCAGTCGGTCCTCGGTAATGTCTTTGACGAATTTGTGTAAGTTGACGGCCTGTGACTCTTTCAGGCGATACCCTATCCAATTTTCCAGATATTCATGGGGAAGGAGGGGATCGATTTCTATTTCGGGTAGCATTAAGGCGGCCATGGTTTTTTCGACTATGGCTTGAGCCGCCATCTCAAACAGCCGATTCTCAGGTCCTTCAGCAGGCTGATACAGATAAAAACTTTGACCGGCAACAGCCATGAGGAGAGCAAAATATTTTTCTCCATTCCTTTCAATGGTGTGGTTTTCAATGAGTTTTGGAACATGTTTGGGGAAAAATTCTGGATCGTTCCGTGCAGCGAAACGATCAGCGGCAATGTATCGAGAAGTCTCGGAATCCCCTCCCCATGCGCCCGCCTTGCAAAGCTTGAGGATATAGTACCCATCATCGATTAAGGCACCATGTCCCTTCTGAATTAGTTCGGCTTTTAAAATTTGAGCTCCAGAAAAACCTGGATCCAAGGGCTTAATGTCCCACGTGCCACTGGGGGCCCATTTTTTCTTTGCCTGTTCTTCTAATTGTTTAAAAATTTTTTTATTGTCATCCATAGTCTTATCAATCACGAACCTCAATGTGTAAGTAGAAACCGCTTTCTCTCGTGGGCATCCCATGGGAGGCAGGCCTTGAATTATATGAGAATCTTGGAGGTACCAATTCCGGGGTCACAATACTTAATTCCAGTCAATATATTTCAAAAAAATATTTACTCACCGAACGCCACGGGTAACCTGACCGCGCCAATAAGCTTCCCGCGCAGCGCCGCCGCGCTTCCCGCGGTCAGGTTGACCCGATTGTTCGCTGATTTTTCTATTTATTTCCTATGATTACCAAAATATTTCCAGTTGTTTTGTATTTTGCGGCCAAGCCGACTTGTTCAAATATTTTTTCGTGGTCAAGCACAGCCCTCGATACCAATTTCCCGCTATCGGCCAAAGCTTCAAGATATTTGTCAGCAAGACGGTTATTCTTAACCAATGTCGTAAAATACATCTTGCCGTCTTTTGCTGTGATTGATTTTAATTGTTTCAGCAGTATACTTGTGTCACTGAGGCAGTGAAGCAAATTTTCGGAAAGGATTGTTGTGAATATGTTTTCTTGAAATGGGAGTTGCAAAGCGTCAGCATGAAGAAAAACAAGATTGTCTGGAATCTTGCCGTTTTCTTTCAATAACCTTGTTTTTGCCATGCGGAGCATTTTAAGTGATTGATCCACCAAGACAACTGGCCTATCGCTATATTGACTATATGTTTTTGCTGTGAAGGCCAGGGAACCACAACCTATATCCAAAACGTGCCCATCACTTGAAGAATGCAGTGCTTCACTGGCTGTTTGAGAGAATATTTTGACGGAATAACCCCAAATAAGGCGATTATAAATTGGGTTGCACGCTACCAGGTCGTATATAAAACCGAACTGACTGTCATACTCATTGCCAGATTCATTATCTGGAAGGACAGAATATATATTTGGCTCGATCGCTCTGAGTTTACAAGTTTCCAACACCATGGCTGCCAATTCATTCTCACCGATTTTTGCCATGTCATATTTTCCTTTGTTACAGCGAAACGCCTGCATCACCCGCCAGCCCCGGAGCGTGGCGGCGGGGATGGTCGGATGGATGCATTTGTTCGAAATTGAGGATTTTGCATTTTCTCTTTTAATCGATTACCGCCTAAAGCGATACACAATCGTCTAAGCTCACTGGATTTCTTGATTCTCATGGTAATGGATTGCGGGGACATATCAATCTTCATCTTCAATACTCTCCAGATTTTTAATATCATCCCGGTCTTGCCCGCTGGATCTCATGGACTTGAGTTTGATCAAGCCTTTTGGGGAAACAACAGGCAAATCTCCTTCATCCCAGGTTAATAGTCGTTTTGATTCCCAGACTTCCTTTATTTCAGGCGTTAACAATAGCATGTCGAGCATCAAGGGTTCATTATAGCGCATATTCAATATTCTCTTTTTTAAATTCTGATATAAGTTTTTTAAATTCTTCAAAAAGTTCCATGTTTATACTCTATTTTGCGATTTGAAAATGCTCCCAGGTGTGGTGCGCGGCATTGACGGCGTTTATCAGGGCCGTGCTCCGGGTTTCCAGGAGCCCCCGGTTTTCCCATGACCAGCGGGGGATCATGCCGTAAAACGATTCCAGGTTCGCGGCGGTCAGGGTTTGGGTCGTATCATCTATCAGGGTCAGCAGGGCGGCCAGGGCATCGCCGGCGGGAATGCCGTATTCAGGTCATGCATAGGCTAAACGGCCCTTCGGTTCAGGAATAGGTCTGCCCAGTTTTGTAGCAGTTTCAATCCACTCCTCAATTATTTTTTCCGCATTGCTAAGAGCATCCTGATAGGTCTTGCCATCGGCCATACATCCTGGAAGCTCCGGGACTTCAGCTAAAAACGCATTATCCTCGGAACTCCAAAAAATGATGATTTCGTATTTCTTATCCATTGTTATTCTCCAATACGAATTTGATATTTAAGGATCAAATCCCGGACTTGTTTAACCTGATACGGTTTCCCTTTACCCTCTTTTGATTGGATATTGAGAATTTCTTCGACGCCTTCCATGGTAAAAATGTGGTGGTCGCCTTTTATGCGCTCATCAAACCCAAGACGCATGAGCAAGGCGCGCAATGCATCGAATGGGACGTTAGCATCCGACTTGCGCATCAAAATATGTTCATATAATTTTTTGTATTTACCCATAAATGCTTCTTATCATCTTTAGATATGCATGCCAAGATTTTCTATTGACTTTGCCAGTTTCTCCTTCTCAAGATCAATTTCGTTGATTCGATAATTTTTACAAGGCCCACCAGGCACCTTTTTTTAATGAATTTCATATTAAACCTGATAGTTAAAGCATATTTCACGATGTTCACACCACCCCCGAGTTTACTTCCGGGACGTCCCGGAAGTAAGATTTCAGTGATCTCCATCCTGGGGGACCAGTTGGTGCAGGAAATGCCCCCAGGTGTGTTGCGCGGCATTGATGGCGTTCATCAGGGCCGTGATCCGGGTTTCTATGATTCCCCGGTTTTCCCATGACCAGCGGGGGATCATGCCGTAAAACGATTCCAGGTTCGCGGCGGTCAGGGTTTGGGTCGTATCGTCGATCAGGGTCAGCAGGGCGGTTTCAAGGGCCTTGCTGGAAACGGCATGGTTGATAAAGGCGATGGTGTCGCTGATCAGCGCGGCGTCTTCCGGAGCGCCGGCCGGCCGGCTCGCCGACATCGCCGCCGTCCTCAAGAACGATGACCTGGCCTTCCTCTGAATAAGCGTCACTTTGTTCCGGCATCCGATCTCCCGGTTTTTAAAGGGTGAGGATAAACAGTCTTAAATTATTTGCATGAAGCATGCCGGATTCAGCGGTTGAAAATGGCTTTCCAACAGGCTGAATTTATGTACTTTTAACTGAAGCGCTCTTTTCGGAATAACGGCATGTGTCACATTTGGCGACGAAATCCATTAAAAGGATGTGGTAAAAAGTTACGTTTTTGGGTGCTGGTTTGCCGCAATTTAAAAAAAACAGCAATTCTTGATATCCGGTTTCAAAGTCCTTGGCAAATTCAGGATACTCCGGCCTTGCCCCCAGTAAGATCTGTTGCACAAATAGTCATGTATGACGGGAATATCGCGCCTCGCTTTATCGGTGGATATCATATAACCATCAACCATGGGGATTGCCTTTCATTTGCAACATGAAAATCAACGGTTTATCCGGTGCATTTTCTGGTTGGGTCAAATTTTCCAGTCAAACACTTTTATTCTATTTTCAATTTTTTGAAGGGTTGCAATCAAATCATTTTCATTTGGCAGGTCACCAATAACCAAATCTTTAAAAATGGTTCTGTAGGTGTTTTGAATACGTTTCCAGGTCATTCCCGGATTTTTAAAGATAATTGCCGAACAGGGATGATCTTTCAACCATGCATTGTTGTTTTTATAACCAATGAAATCGTCTTCACCAACCTTTTGAAGCATTTTAGAAAAATTATCACTTTTGAAGAATGAAATTACTGATTCATTCTTCAACATTTGATCAAGGTCATATATATGCCTGATTTTATCTGATAGGGCCGGATATGGCTCATCCATTCGTGAGAAGCGGACCAAGCTCATTATTTTTTCACAAAATGTCCGTTCGATGCTTAACGACTGAACTTTGAATGACTGAAGACCATATTTCTGGATCAATGTTTCCTGTCCTGTCTGGTGCATAAGATCCAGGATATAACTGCCAACGGTTTCAATTGTAAAAGGTTCATAATTCCCAAGCCAAGTGGTCTCAAGTATCAATTGTTCTCTTGCCTGCCCAAAGTTACCGTCAAAACACTTGTCGTATTGATGAACCGTTTTCCTGATATTTCCCTTTTTGTTGGTTAAACCTTCCACAGGAATTTCAGGTAATATCTCTTCAACTAGTTTGCTGATCCGCCGAATTTTCTTTTTCATCTGGTTATCGTTTTCATCTTCATTTCGAAATATAACCAGATCAATATCTTCTGAAAATCTTTGAATCATTTGATGACACTTTGAAAGGCAGGTTCCTCCTTTGAAGACGATTTGATCAGCCATATCTGAATGGAATATTTTATTTAGCACCAGAGTGACCCAATAATCTTTTTCAATATAGAT
The DNA here is from genome assembly GCA_003597945.1 of Desulfobacteraceae bacterium. GTDB lineage: Bacteria > Desulfobacterota > Desulfobacteria > Desulfobacterales > Desulfosalsimonadaceae > SURF-33. The sequence continues at coordinate 18,560 of QZJS01000005.1, forward strand.
TTCCGGAATGCGAAACCGCTGGGAGGCCGCTAAAACTGCATTCCTGAAAAGGTCTTTATTTTGGTGCAGTTCCATTATTTTATATTCCATTTCTCTGCTGTTGACAGTATATCCGGTATTATTCCCAATTTATATTCCGTCAGCGGATTCAAGCTTTGTTTTAAATAGTCCAGGTCCAGATCCATATTAATTTTTTCCAGTAATGCCCCTAAAAATGCCCGTGTCCGGGGCGGATATTCGTTTACATATTGAAGAAGCAGTAAAAGTTCCTTCTTTTTTAATGATGAAATAGTCGCAATTAATAATTTTATTGCAGCTTTTCTATCCAGATCCGGTATCTGTTTAAAATCTTTTAAAGCATCAAGAATTTCCAATAGGTGGTAATTCATACTTGTAACATCAATATAACTTTTGACCCGTCTAACGTTTATATTCCCGATCCGGGTACGGATTTCTTTGACCTTGCTTGCGACTTTTATGTCCTTGGGGACTTGAGAGGTCAACCCCATCCTGTTATATAATGCCGTGCCTGTTATATAAGCAATCCTGTTGTTCCCGCTAAATAGATAGGGACGAAGCAGATTCTCTTCGCCTGGTTTCAATTCACCAAATACTGTTTTTTGGGGTTTATAAAAAACGCCGGTCGATACCCGTTTGATTATTTTTTCTGCGATCAGTCTTTCTATTGTTTTGGTGGCGGCACCATACTCATTATTTGAGATGTCAAGCTCCCGATATTTGAAGGTTGTACCTGCCGGCAGCTTATTGATGGCTTCTTTTATTTTTTTTGATATTTTCATATTTTTACCCGATCAATAGTTTTGACTGAAACGATAGGGCATCAACATTATTTTGTCAAGTATTTTCCGGAAAATACTTGACAAAATGAACCTTGGAAGAGTTGAACAGTTAGGCAGTTTAAGGAGATCACGGACGAAATTTTTTGATTTGTAAACCTTTCAATATCTTATAATGCCTGTCATTTCCGGTTAACACTGGAAGCCCGTGCGAAATCGCCGTAGCGCCGATCAACGCATCCGCGAGTTGAATGGAGTGGCTTAAAAAATGCTGTTCTACGAAAAACATGGCTTTAACGGATATCTCTTCAGAAATATAAAGAATTTTTGAACCCCAGGCATGAAGAGCCCGGCGAAGATGGTTCAGTTCGTTTTTTTCTCTCATGCCCTGCACCAACTCGATATAGGTAACCACGGATATAGAAAAAGGCTTTGAATTTTCAATGGTTTTATATGCGTTTTGATTCCCTTTCATGTACCAGATAAAGACATCCGTATCGATAACCATTTAGAGCCTTCCTTTTCGTAATCCACGGACATACGCATCCACGTTTTGGACCCTATTGTTGTCTTTCCAGATGCCAAACAGCTCATTGGCCGTGTTTTGTCCGTTTTCTTCATCATAGGGAATGAGTTTTGCGCAGGGCTTGCCGCGAAAGGTGATCACCACCTCCTCGCCCCTGTTAACGGCATCAAGAAGCTCCTTTGAGTTAAATCTCAATTCTTTTGCGGTTGCTTTCATGCATCTCCTTCGTCTTCATAGTTTATACTCTGAAATATAAACTGAAGAAAGGCCCGCGTCAAGAAGGGTTTTTTCTCTCAAGATCCTTCGCTGATCCGGTTCACCGGGGTTTCACGGGGATCGTCAAACCACTCAAAATACTTCTGGGCGCCTTTGATCCCCTGTTCCACCAGGGCCTGTTGTCGGTCCCGGGAGATGTGAAAATCCGTGGTTTTGACGTCTAACGTGTCGATGTAGACGGTACGCTGCCAGTCGTCGCTGTGCAGGTGCTGGTTTTCCTGGCCCTGCAGGAGTGCTTCCATCAGGGCTTTGGCGTATTCGGTGAACCGCTTGATGGGTTTTCCCCGCCGGGGTTCGTCATAGCGGAACAGGCCGATTTCTTCCCGGGTGTCAAGCCGCAGGCCCAGGGTCTGGCGGTTGTAGACATAGGGGCTGCGGCCGGGCCGCTGAAGTTCGAACCGGGCGTTTTCACGGGTGTAGTATCCCGTGGGCCGGGCCGCCAGGGCTTCGGCGTCCGTGTCGATGTAGCGCAGCCGGTCAAAGAGTTTGACCGGGTAGTTGAGCTGGACCCCGCCGTCCACGTAGACGTCTTCGCGCGCGCCCCGGCGCACGGCCGCAAAGAACAGGGGGATGGACATGCTGATCCGCAAGGCATCGGCCAGGGGCATGTCCGCGTGCCGCTCCGCTGAAAAGGTTTCCGCGTATCCGGTGGAAAGGTTGGTGCCGATCACGTAAAGATCGGGCCGGCCGGCGGCCTGGAGGTCTTCAAAGGTGGCCCGCTCGGAGCCCATCCGGGATTTGATCAGGTCCCCGATCCATCCCGAGAAAAAATCCCCCTTGTACCACCCGAACTTTGTTGCCAGCCGCCGGATGTCTCGGATCACGCCGAAGGAGTCATCCATGAACCGTGAAAAATCCGTGGATTCCAGGATGGCTTTCTGCTCGCCAAGATCATAGCCCAAAGCCAGGATCAACGCGTTGATGGCCCCGGCGCTGGTCCCGCCCACCCGCCGGATGCCGGTCAACGCCCCCCGCTGAGCCAGCACCTGCATGGCCCCCACATAGGCGATCCCCTTGACCCCGCCCCCTTCAAAGACGAGATTGCGGAATTGGGTGGTCATGGTTGGCCTCCTCATATTGAAAAGAAAAAATCAACTGCATGATGCATACCATTTGTCGTGATTAAATCGTCGTTTTAATCCATTGATTTTATATGCGTTAAAATTGAAGGTGATTCTGGCGGCGCAAGAGGCGGCGCATTTTGTTTCAAAATCGGCTGAATCGGTGTGGTGAAATGTTACGAGTATTGTCCGGACGTTTTTATTCGATCATGTCGGGGCAGCGGCCTTATGGGGCCGGCATCTCCATATCGACAAACCGGCATGGATGTGGTAACAGGCATTTAAAAAAATTAGCCCGATACTCGGGGCATTGACGCGGACGAAAAGGGCATCGGAGTAATCATGCGCACGATCAATGATGTGGCGCCATTGGCCTTTTTTATGGTTTTGGTATTGTGGGGCAAGCTTGCGTTGGCTGGTGAAGAGGGGCCGGGGCGCCCGGCGGACCGGGGTAAACCCTATCAACTGGAAGAGATCGTGGTTTCCGCCACCCGGCGTTCGACGCCGGCCGGGGACCTTTCCGCCGACATCACGGTGATCGGGCGCAAGGATATGGAAAACATGCCGGCTTCCACGGCGGCAGAAGTTCTGCAATATATTCCAGGGGTTTATGTGGAATTTTCCGCCGGAGCGGGCGGACCGGCCGCGGCCCGGATTCAGGGGGCCGAGGTGCGGCACACGGCGGTATACATGGACGGCGTGCCCCTCAATATCCTGGCCAATCCCTTCACCGACCTGTCCGGGCTTCCGGTGGAAAACATCGAACGCATCGAGGTCTACAAGGGTGCCGCGTCATCGGCCTGGGGGTCTTCCCTGGGCGGGGTGATCAACATCATCACACGGGAACCGGATCCGGACCGGCGGTTTTCCGCTGATGTCACGGTATCCGGCGGAGAAGCCGATACCTGGAAATACGCGGGATCGGCCGGCGGCGTTACAAACAATCTCGATTATTTCCTGTCCGCGACCCGGGATCAAAGCAACGGATTTATCGATTACACCCGCTACCGGCAAACCGGGCTTTACGCCAAGATGGATTATGCCCCGATTCCAAACGGCCGGATCAACCTGGCGGCCGGCCGGAACCATGGAAAATTCCAGGACCCGGTCATCGGGTATACGGATTTCTGGGATGACGCGGAACAGACCCGGGACTATCAGCGGCTTCTGGTGGAAATCACGCCCATCGATGACCTGGAAGCAACGGTGGAAGGCCGTCGCCACCGGTTCGAAACCCTGATCGAGGACGTGTACGCGGACCGCCGGGAGGTGTTTAATGATTATGACGAAGAATCCTGGGGCATCGGCGCCCGCCTCGGGTACGGCCGGGGCGGCCCCGCGGCCGCAACCCTCGGGTTTGACGGCGACTGGGGAACATACGACTGGCATGGATACGAGAAAACCTATCATACCGGCAACTGGGCCCTTTATGCCAACAATACCTTCAAGGCCGGGCCGGCTTCCCTGAACGCGGGGGTCCGGTACGACCGGAACCGGGATTTCGGGTCCGAGATCAGCCCGTCCGTCGGCCTGGCGGCGCATGTGCTGGAGGGCAGGGTGCTGGTGCGGGTCCAGGCGGCCCGGGGGTTTTCCGCGCCGCCCGCGGCCTGGGTCAATGACCCGAACTACGGCAACCCGGACCTTCAGGCCGAAACCGCCGTCAATTACCAGGCGGGCGGCAAAATATGGGTCCTGCCCATGATCAGCGTGGAGACCAACCTCTTTTACGCGGATGTGGATGATCTGATCCGCTATGATGAAGATGCGCGGCGATACGTCAACATCGACCGGGCCGTCCGCAAGGGAGTGGAGGGGAGCGTCGCCGCGGCTTTTGATTTCGGCCTTCAGGTCTCATTTTCCGCGGTTTACACCCATGTCCGGGACAAGGAGTCCGACCGAAGGATCAAGGATATTCCCGCGCTCCAGTATCATGCCGCCGCCGTCCATTATTATAAATGGTTGACCCATTCCCTGCGGGGAACATGGATCGACCACAATTCCACTTATCCGGAAACCCGGGATCAACGTTTCGTGTTCGACTACCGGGCCAAAGCCGTGGTCCCCGGGCTGACCCACTATGGGTCACCGGCAGTTTTTATCAATATCTACAATATATTCAACGCGAATTATCTCTACCGGGAGGTATGGCCCCGGCCGGACCGATGGGTCGAAGCCGGCGTCGATCTCTCCTTTTAATATAAGCGAAACGGTTTGGATGAATGGGAAGCGACGGAACAACGAAATGAAGATCCTCATGCGGCCATTCTGGGTGATTGTCTTGTTCGCGGTCTGCCTCTGTTCCTGCAAAGGCCCGGACCGGGAAGAACCCGGCGGCCCTCACGGGTATAATGAAAACATTCTGCGGTTTGATGTGGCCGTGGCTATCACATCCATAGACCCTTCTAAAATCCGGGCATCCGGTTCGTCATTAATTTATCCTTTGTTGTTCAGCTATTTGTGCGTTCCTGATGAAAACGGCGACCTGCAGCCGGACCTGGCCCAAAACTGGTCCTATGATTTGGAAACCTTTACCTGGAGCATTGAATTACGGCCGGATGCCTTTTTTCACAACCGGTTGCCGGTTACGTCCACAGATATTTATTATTCCATGGAAAATGTCCTGAAAAATGTCTGTCCAAACTTATTTGAATTTATAGAACATATAGCAGTGGACTCAGATACTGTTTTCAGGATTCGGCTATTGAAGAATGATCCGGGTTTTTTAAAGAAAATCTGGGATATGGAAATTTTGTGCAGCCCTGATAAGGCCAATATCGACTACTATCATTTTCCTGTGGGGTCCGGACCGTTTCGGTTCCAAAGCCGGGATGGGGAAAAACAGGTAATATTGACCGCCAACCCGGATTATTACCGTGGCTGGCCGTCATTGGGGGGCGTGATCTTTAATTACCAGCCGGACAAGGAAAAATCCTGGGCTCGGCTCCTTGCCGGTGAAACCGACATTGCTCATGAAATCTCGCCGAAAAACTATGAGATGATCCAATCATACGAAGATGCCTTTTATTTTGATCATTATATATCGCGGTTTTATTCCATCCTTCTTTACAATACCGTGGAGCCTTTGTTTGCGGACCCTAACGTTCGCCGCGCCCTGGCCCACGCCGTTGACCGGCAATACATCGTGGAGCATATTTTAAAGGGCTATGGCACGGTGGCCGTGGGGGCCATGGGGGCGGGTTCCCCCTTTTGCCATCCGGATGCGCGGCCGCTTTCCTTTGATCCGGAAGAAGCGGTCCGCCTGTTGAAAAACGCGGGCTGGCGATATGATGAGAATGGCCGACATCTGATTAAAAACGGCCGGCGGTTTGAATTCACCCTGCTGGTCCTGATGGGCGCCCAGGTTGAACATGTCGTTTCCCGCTTCATTCAGCTCTGTTTTTCCGATATCGGAGTTACAGTGCAAATCCTTCCCGTTTCCATGGATGAGATGTATGAAAAATACAACCGGAACAACGCTTTTCAGGCGGTTTTGACGGAATTTACCGGCGTTTATAACCGACCCGAATATCTCCTGGAACTCTGGACCCCGGCGGAGATCAAGCTTTCGGAAGCCGGCGGTTTTGCGCATTCGGAAATTACCCGGCTGCTGAACATGTCCATACAGACCCAAGACCCGAATCTGAAGAAACAATATCTGCGCCAGGCCGACGCCCTGATTATCTCCCTCCAGCCCGGCATGTTTCTGTTTCATAAAACCGCCCTTGACGTCATGTCCAAACGGTTTGACCTGCCTTATGCCTTTTCCCTTTCCTACCCGGGCATCCATCGGCTTCAAGATGCAAAGCTTGTCCGGGTTCAATAAGACGCTGCACGAAAGAAACCCGGTATGTTCCGGGTCAAACTACCGGAGTCCTTAATGCCGGGTGTCGGCATCGCCGCCGGTGTTTTCCGCCACGCTTATTTCTTGTCTTTGTCACCTTCCGTTACGCCAGAAGATTTATCGCTGGTTTACGTTTTTCTAATTTGCCTTAATTTCAATAAATTAAAAATATTATTGGCGTGCGAAACCCCTGGCATTGCGATTGCAATTGATCAAGCTGATATGGATACATCTGCCCATGGGCATGGGAAAAAACCCGATCGTTCACGCTAATCAATGATTAAAGGAGGAAGAACAATGAAGAAAACCAGGAAACCCATCGTGGTCAAATCCGGCAATTACAACACCCGAATCGTCACTATGATGTGTTGCGGCAACAGCCCCTTTGCCCGCCAATAATCATGCCTGATCTGATCCCCGGGGCAGGTCCGCCGCCCCGGGGAACCCACCTTCAAGCAGAGGCAATCATCATGCATGAATGGAAAACATCCCGATTCACCGTGGAACTTCCCGTGGAAGATCCGCAATATTCCGAGAAACTCACCGCCCTTTACCAGACCATGACCGGCGGGTTTGTTCTGCTGCCGGAAGAACAATGGAAGGGCTGGGGGCAGGGTCTCTGGGCCGATGCTGATCCCGAACTTACAGCCGCCCTTTGCGAACAGGGGTTTCTGGTGGACGCCGGGGTTGATGAGGGCCTGGTGTATGACTGCTGGATGCAGCAGCATGTGCATGATTTTTCCACCATCACGTCAAAGACCATGGTGACCCGCAAGTGCAACAACCGCTGTACCTACTGCATCCTGGACCCGGAGGCAAAGGAGATGTCGGTTCATACGTCCCGGGCCGTGGATGCGTTTTATATGGATTTTATCGCCGAAAAGCGGCCCCTGCGGGTCATGGACGATTACCTGGGGGGCGAGCCGCTGTTAAAAGCAGGCCTGGTGCTGGAAAGCGCGGCACGGCGTCGGGCGTTCTGCAGCCGGAAAGGCATCGATTACCGGTTCACCTTTACCACCAACGGCCTGCTGCTGAAACCGGCGCTTGTCCGAAAATTTACCGCCGCCGGGCTTTCGGGCATCCGGGTCAGCCTGGCCGGGCCCCGGGAGATCCACGACCGGCTCAGACCCACGAAAAACCACGGCAAAACCTATGACCGCATCATGGCCAACCTACAAGCCGTTTCCGGTATGGTTCCCATTACCATCGAGTGCCAGTATGACAGCGGCGTCGATGATTTTCGGCGACTTCCGGAAATGCTCGATGATCTCAAAACCCGCTGCATCGACATCAAAGAGGTGCATTTCAGCCCCATTTTGCAGAAGCGCGGTTCCAGCGACTTTACCTGCGGGCTGGGGGATGCGGGCATTGCCCTGGATCTGATGAAACTGGCCGGACAATATGGATGGGCGCCTGAGCGGGAGGCCCCGGCGAGCCTGTGCCGGGCTGATTTCCGGTCCATGCTGGTATTTGACACCAACGGGACCCTGATTCCCTGTCCGGGGCTCCGGGAAGGGGAAATGGCATACGGCCATGCGGAACGCGGGGTTGATTTCGTGGCTGAATCCCAGCTCCTGCACCGCCGTCTTCCGGAAAAATGCGCAAACGAATGCGCTCTTCTCCCTCTGTGCATGGGCGGGTGCCGGCTACAGGCCCTGGTGCGGGAAAACGATTTTTCCGGCATTGACTGTCAGCACGACATGCTGATGCTGTTTTTAAAGGATTTTATCCTGGAAAAAGCAGCCGAAGCCCTGGCCGAAGACGAGCCGGAACTGCTGGAGATCGCGGCGTGATTCATCAGCGCGACAACTATACGCCCTGGCGAATCATCGGGGCTGACCTGTTTTCCGATATCGGCAACCGCTTTGTCGTTTTGCTCCTTATTGATCTGCTGGTGTTCCAGGGGCAAAACGCGGTGTCCAGCCTGGTGCTGATGTGCGTGTTCGAACAGGTGCCCGCGATTTTGTTAAGTCCCGCAGCCGGGTGGGGGGTGGGCCGGTTCGGCGCGAAGAAATGGCTTATCCTGGTCGTAGCCTCCAAAGGGCTCCTGGTGGGTGCGTTTCTGTTGGCCACCGGCCGGGCCGGGATGCTGTCGGTTTATTTCCTTTTTCTGGTCTGCTCGCTTTTTTTTGCCGTGGGCCGGCTTTCCCTGGTGCCGCTAATTGTCCCCGGCGCCCGGCTGGTTTCCTTTAACGCGCTCAACGAGCGGGTGGCCGTTGCCGGGGCCGTTGCCGCGCCCTGGCTCATCGGACTGGCGTTGAGCCGGCTTCACCAGCCGGCGGTCATGGGGATGGCGTTTTTGTTTTTCCTCGGGTCCGTGGTGATGATCCGGGGAATCCGGGTCCCGGCGTCCGCGGCCCGGGACCACAGGATGGAAACCGTATCGGTGTATCCGGAAAAGGGATTGATCGGCTTAACCGTTTCCTTCCGCCGGTTGTTTTCCGCGGTTCCGGCCATGGGTCCGGCCTTTCTGATGCTCGGGTTCGTGGTGGCCGGTTCCGGGGTGCTCACCATCGGGCTTCCCCTTTATTTTAAAACCGCCATCCAGGGCGATATCGCCGGATGGGGGCTGATCATGTCGGCGTTTCAAGCCGGGGCCTTTGTCTCCACCCTTCTGCTGCCGCGCCTGGAAAACGCCCTCTGTCAGGGGCCCGCGGCTCCGGTGTTGTTTATGATTCTGGCCGCCGGCATCTATCTGCTCACCATGGCCGTCACCGAAACCCAGATCGCCCTGCTGATGTTTCTCTTCGGCGGCGGGTTCACCATGATGCTCATTTTCTGGGAAAGTCTCATCCAGCAGTGTTGTCCCGAAGAGATGACGGGCAGGGTCATGGCCCTGCTTGCGTCGTTCAAGGGGACCTGCTACCTGGTGGCTGTTTCCGCGGGGGCGCTGGTCTCGGTGCTGTGGGATGCCCGGTCCTTTCTGATCATCGGCGCGCTGTTCGTGGCGGTCGCCGCTTTCGTTCCCAGGAAAACACCCTCCCCATCGTCCGTGCCGTCCGCTCAACCCCCGGCCGCCCGCTAAGATTTTCTTTACATTTTCCCCGTTCTTCTTCTATGGTTTCTTTCATGAAACTTGCGAAGAAGAAAAAATTGCTCATTAAATTCCTGGCGTTTTTTCTGCCGATGCTCATTGCATCCATTATGCTCACCGGCTTTGTTTTATCCATCACCAGCTACAGATTTTTCCGCAAAACCATCGATCAGGACTACCGGAACATCATCCGGGCCTCGGCCGGCGAGATCCAGCTTTTCATGGACAACGCCCGCCGGAGCCTGGAAGCTCTCGCGCTGATGATGAAGGCCGCCAAGCTTGACGACTGGCAGCAGAAGATGGCCCTTATCGCCTTTATTCATTCCCATCCCCAGTTTGAATATGTCACCTTATATTCCACGGATGGGAAAACCATGGCCACCAGTCTGTTTGAAGACCCCGAGACCGGGGTCGCGGCCGAGGAACCGTTTATTTCGGCGGCGGCCGGAAAAGCCGCCATTTCCGGGGTCATGGCCGGCCAGGAGAATATTCCGTTCATCTATATGGCGGCCCCGGTTTCCCGGTTGGGAAAGACGGCCGGGGTCCTGTGGGCGCAACTCAATTTAAAAGCGGTCTGGGACGTTCTCGAAGGGATCAGCATCGGCAAAACCGGACATGTCTATATTATGGATCTGTCCGGCCGGTATATCGGGCATCGGCAGATCGATCACGTGATCCGCCGGCCCCCGGCGGACAAGTCCGGCATCCTGGAGGAGATCCATGCGGCCCACGGTCCGGTGGAGTGGACGGAAAACCAGTCCGGCCGCGCCGTTTACAACCTGGGCGCCCATGTGCCGGCGCTGGACTGGGTGGTGGTGCTCAGCCAGCCCCGCTCGGAAATCTTTGCCTACCTTTATCAAAATTTCTGGTGGGCCGCGGGCATCACTTTTCTGATCAGCGCCCTGGCTATTTGCCTCGGCTGGCGGTGGACCCGGCGGATTATAGACCCCATCCAGCGGCTTCACACCCAGGTCGTCAATATCGGCGCCGGCGATCTGGAGCACAAGGTTTCCGTGGACACCGAGGATGAAATCGGGGAACTGGGCAAAGCATTCAACGACATGACCGATTCCTTAAAAACCCATATCCGGCAGGAGATCGAAACCGCCAGGGCCCTGGCCCACGCCCGGAACCTGGCTGTGCTGGGCACCGCGTCCAGCAAGGTGACCCATGAGGTGGGCAATTTTTTAAGCAATACCGACATGGCCCTTGGCATCTTGAAGCGGGAGTCCGTCAGCGACCGCGGCAAACGGATCATCGCCGTCCTGGAAAACGACGCCGCACGGGTAAAGGAGTTTATTCAGAGTTTTCTGGGATTTGCCAAAAAGCCGGAGCTGATTCTCAAAAACAGGCCCCTGGATCTGATCATCAGGGAAGTGGTCGACGTTTTTCAGGCGGAAAGCGAAAAACGGAACATCCCCATCCGATTCCACTGGGAAAAAGCCATCCCCATGATTCCCGTGGATGCCGGCATGGTCCACCAGGCCATGGCCAATCTGATTAAAAACGCCATGGATGCCGTGGATCATGACGGCGAAATCGTTGTCAAAGGAATATCCGAAGCCGGCCGGATAGCGCTGACCGTTGCGGATTCCGGGCCGGGGATGACCCCGGAAATCCGGGACCAGGTTTTTGAACCC
>QZJS01000032.1 GCA_003597945.1 Desulfobacteraceae bacterium
TCAGAATTTCACGTACGCTAAGTACGCTGCATTCTTCGATATTGCGCAAGCCTTGATCTTGAACTTTTTACAAGGCCGTCCGATGGCGACTTTTTACGATACTATCAACCCGTGATGCTCCGATTACAGGTGAACCCTGCGATGAAGTCTGAAAAAGATCAACAATCCTGGCGATATCCCGCCCGGTGGCGGTTTTTCCGGTTTGACGACCGGCTCCTTCTGATCGTCCTGGGGGCCGTCGTGGGAATTGTCGCCGGCCTGGCGGCCCTGGCCCTTAATATGGGTCTGGCGGCCTTGCTTCATTTTTTTCAGGACTGGCGGTCGTTCTGGTGGTCGTGGCTCATTCCGGCCGGCGGCGCGGCCCTGTCCGCGCTGTTTCTGTTGAAAATCGTCAAAGAAGAACAGGGACATTGCGTTCCCGAAGTGGTGGACAGTGTTTCCCGTTACGGCGGCCGGATGCGGCTTCGGTCCAGCTTTTCGCGTCTCATCTCAAGTTGCCTGACCATCGGCAGCGGCGGGTCAGCCGGGCCGGAAGCGCCGGTGGTCATGAGCGGGGCCGCCATCGGATCGAATATCGCCCGGGTTTTCTCCTTAAACGACCGTCAGCGGGTTTCTCTGCTGGGATGCGGGACGGCCGGGGCCATTGCCTCAATCTTTAACGCGCCCATTGCCGGCCTGGTATTCACCATCGAAGTCATCATCGGCGAATGGTCGGCCCGCAATATTGTTCCCATTGCCGTGGCCGCCGTGGCCGGGGCCCAGGTTTCCCGCTTTTTCCGGGGAGACCAGATCGCGTTTACGCATTTGCAGTTTTCCGTTGATTTAATCGATATCCTGGCCTGCCTGGGTCTGGCTGTTTTTACCGCGGCAGCGTCGGTTCTGCTGACCCGTTCCCTGCGGTATTCCCACCAGGTATCCCATCGGGTGAGATTGCCCCTGTGGGGAAGGGCCGCGGTCGGCGGCGCGGCGGTGGGCATGATCGGCCTTTTTCTGCCCGACGTGCTGGGGGAGGGGTATCATGTTATCGCGGAAATCGTCGAAGGCGCCTTTATGAAGGGCTTGGGCCTTATCGCTTTGCTGGTTCTCGCCAAGATCGCCGCCACATCCCTGACCCTGGGATGGGGCGGTTCCGGCGGTGTTTTCGCGCCGTGTCTGGTCATCGGCAGTTTTACCGGACTGCTCTATCATCATATTATCACTGCGGTCTGGCCTTCTGTTTCCTGGGCCCAGGGCGGTTTTTTCGCGCTGTTGGGAATGGCCGGACTGGTTTCCGGCATCCTGCAGGCGCCGCTCACCGGTATTTTTCTGATCGTTGAGATCACCGGCGGATACGAGGTGATTTTGCCCCTGATCCTGGTGGCGGCGGTTTCAACGTCCGTATGCAATGCCTTTGAACCGGCATCGTATTATTACCGGGAACTTGTGGAAAAGGGATATTACCGTCCGCCCCGGACCGATGCCAGGGTCCTGGCGGATATCAGCGTGCGTGAGGTCCTGGAAACCGATTGCATCGTGGTCCCCAAAAATATGAATCTGGGGGATTTTGTGGCCATTGTCCAGAAATCCCACCGGAATTTTTTCCCGGTGGTGGATGACGCCACCGGTGAATTTTTAGGAATGATTCACTTAGATGATATCCGGGAATATATTTTTGATCCGCTTCTTCATGAGACGGTATTCCTTGAGCAGATCACTGATGTCGGCGTGGAAACGGTTGATCCCGATGCCGACCTGACGGACGTGCTCGACCGCATGGACGCCCACCGTCTTTTCAGCATGCCCGTGGTGGCTGACAAGCGTTTTATCGGCATGATATCCAAGGCCACGCTTTTGGATAAATACCGTCGGGAACTCATGGTCCAGGCCCAGATTTGAAAGTTTAGAGCCGGATGGTTTTAAGATGGATGGGCTGCCGGATTACTGCCGCGGCGGTTTTCTGGAATTGTTTCGTGATATCGGATACGTAGAAAACGGCGGTTGAATTTTTGGTTAAGGTCGCGTCGATATCCGGAGAGGCGTCAAGGAAAGAGCGGATGTCGTCGGCGATCGTGGTTGAAGAGTCGATAACCGTAACCCGCCGGCCGATCTTGTGCGCGATGATGGGTTTGAGCAGCGGATAATGAGTGCATCCGAGAATCAGGGTGTCGATCTGCCTGGTTTTTAAGGGATGCAGATATTTTTTGACGATCATCCGGGTTTCCGGCCGCTTCAGCCACCCTTCCTCCACCAGCGGGACCAGGAGCGGGCATGGGGCGGAAAAAACGCTGGCCCCAGGGTTTTTGTTTTTTATTTTTTTTTCATAGATTCCGCTTTCAATGGTGGCCCGGGTGCCGATCACGCCGATGATGGATTTTCGGGTTACCGACAGGGCGTGCGTTACCGCCGGCGTGATCACTTCAAAAATCGGCAGGGAACAGCTTTCCTTAAGGGCTTCGGTTGCCACGGAAGAGGCGGTGTTGCAGGCCATAACGATGATTTTCGCGCCCTGGCGGATTAAAAAATCCGTGTTCTGGCGCGAATATTCGATCACGGTTTCAGGGCTTTTATTGCCGTAAGGGGTTCGTGCGATATCGCCGAAATAGACGATGTCGTATCCGGGCAGCCGGTCCATGACGGCCCGCACCACCGTAAGTCCGCCGATGCCTGAATCAAAAATGCCGATCATAAGCGCCCACCGGACACGGGCCCCGAGGCGGCCTGGATTATTTTTAACACGCAAGTCTTAATGACTTCCAGCGGGAAGCCGGTTTGGATGCCGGGACATGATCCGGCCATGATGGTCCAGTTGGCCGGATCCGCGACCACCGGGGAAATAAACGGCCAGGCCTTGCACATGCGGGGTTTGACCGGATGAATAGTGCAGACCTCGTCCCAGAAGATGCAGTATCCATCGCTTTTCTGGGTCAGAATGGGCCTGGAGCCGGAAAAAGAGCAGTAATCTTTCATGAATTGGTCGGATGAAATCCTGATAAAATCGGAGATGGCCGCGATATCATGTAATGACAGATACGTTCCGCCGTATCCCTTGCAGCAGTCGCCGCATTTGCGGCACTTGAACAGATCATCCGGCGTCACGTTTTTATATGGCATGGCGGGCATCCATGGCTTTTTTCAGGGTCACCTGGTCCACGTACTTGAGGTCTCCGCCCACGGGTACGCCGGATGCGATGCGGGTGACGCAAACCCCGCAGCCGGCGAGGCGTTCGGCAAGGTACGCGGCGGTGGCCTCGCCTTCCATGCTGGTTCCGGTGGCAATGATCACTTCCCTGGCGCCGTTTTTTGCCACGCGCGTCATCAGTTCCGCGATACGGATATCATCCGGACCGATGCCGTCCATGGGGGAGAGAAGTCCCTGGAGAATATGATAAAGACCGGTAAACGCGCCTGATTTTTCCACCGCCACCATGTCGGCGGGGGCTTCCACCACGCACAAAATCGTGGCGTCCCGCGTCGGGTCGCTGCACAGCCGGCAGAGATCGGCATCGCTGAGCGAGAAGCATTGGGTGCAGAGCCTGATCTTTTGTCTGAGCTCACCAATGCCGCGGGCCAGCTCCCGGGCTTCGGATTCGGGGGCCGTCAGAAGATGCAGGGCCAGCCTTTCGGCTGATTTTTCACCAATGCCGGGCAGACGGGCAAAGTTTCGGATCAGCGTGCGGATGGATGCCGGATAATGATGCATGGTCATAAGTTAAGTATTCCGCTGTTTTGCCGGGAGATATCGGTTGTTACATGAGTCCCGGAATGCTCATGCCGCCGGTGAGTTTGCTCATTTCATCGGAGACCATTTTCTGGGATTGCACCAGGGCCTCGTTAACCGCGGCCAGGATTAAATCCTGGAGCATGTCCACATCCTCGGGGTCCACCACTTCCTTTTCAATGCGGATGGAAACGATTTCCTGCCGACCGTTGGCCACGACCTTGACCATGCCGCCGCCGGTGGATGCCTCAATGGTTTTTTCCGCCATTTCCTCCTGAAGCCTGGCCATCTTGTTCTGGAGCTGCTGGGCCTGCTTCATGATATTTTTCATCTGTTTCATGCCGAAACCTCCTATAAAAGTTTAACGTCGACGATTTTACCGTTGAACAGTTTGACGGCTGATTGCACCAGGGGATGAGTCATTGCCTCTTTTTTAAGGGCTTTGGAATCTTTCCCCGACCCGGCGTTGCCGCCGGTTTTTTGCACCTGCGTGTTGATCGACACCCGGACGTCGCTGCCGAAGATGTCGCCGCAGAGCTGCATAATCCTGGCATGGTTATTCGGCCGGTTGATGTTGTCAATATTAAACTGGGTGGTGGCAATGTGGATCAGGATTTGATGATCCGGCGTCCGGGAAAGGGCAGCCCCCTTCAGGCAGACGGCCAGAGTCGGCTGTTCCTGAGAGAGCATGTCTAAAAGTTTTTGCCACGCCTGTTCGTCGGTCTCCGGTATACCATCGTTGCCATAAATTGCCGGGGTTTCTTCGAGATTTGTTAATGTTTCCTCCGGCGCAATAGATGCGTTCTGCGCTACGGACGGTCCGGTTGGATCGGCCGATGCCGACAAATCATGCGGTTCCGGCCGTTTCCGCGGCGATATTGCCTGGGCCGAACCGTCATCAGGGACCTGTCTCCCGGCTGTGTTTCCCGGCTCGGATCTTTGCGTCTCGGATCGCTTTTCGTTTGCGGGCGGCATGGCTATCGAAATGTTTGCCCCCATACCCGCGTCAACGATTTTTTTTTGCAGGCGGTCGATTTTTTCAATGAGTTCATCGATGGATAATACGGGTTTTGTCTGCATGACCCGTATGAAGGCGATCTCAAGGGCGAGTTTCGGATTGATGGCCGGCTTGATCTGTTTTTCTTCCTTAAAAAGCATATCCAGTATCAAGCTGAGATAGGAAAGGGGGATGCCGGCGACCTGGTCGCGCATCAGTTTCAGTTCATGATCCGGAACATCGGCCAGGCTGGAAGGGTCGGCGTTCATTTTGACCAGCAGCAGGTTTCGGAAATGTTCCAGGATTTCGCTGAAACACCGGGTCATGGACTGTCCCCGGACATAAAGTCCGTCGATGATATCGATGATTTTGCCGGTTTGGCCGGTAAAAACCGCCGTGGAAACGTCAAATAAAATCTGCCGGTCGATGCCGCCCAGGATGTCCATGACGGTTTCCGTGCTGACGGCCCCGGCGGCGCCGCAGATGATCTGGTCTAAAAGGCTTAAGGCATCGCGGATGCTGCCGTCGGCTTCCCGGGCGATTAAGGTCAGTCCCTCTTCACTGATGTCGATGCCTTCCCTGCGGCAGAGATCGGCCATATGCGCAATGATGGCATTGATGTCGATTCGTCTCAGATCATGCCGCTGGCACCGGGAGAGAATGGTGATGGGGATTTTGTTGGGCTCGGTGGTGGCGAACATGAACATGACATGGGCCGGCGGTTCCTCGAGAATTTTTAAAAGCGCGTTGAAGGCCGCGTCGGAAAGCATGTGCACTTCATCGATGATATAAATCTTGCGCTTACTGTGGGCGGGCATGTACGCGGCGTTTTCCCGCAATTCCCGGACATGTTCCACTTTGTTGTTGGAAGCGCCGTCGATTTCAAAAACGTCGGCGGCGTGGCCGGTGGTGATTTCACGGCATGACTGACAGGTATTGCAGGGGGTTGCCGTGGGTCCGGAAGCGCAATTCACGCATTTTGCCAGTATCCGGGCGATGGTGGTTTTACCGGTCCCTCTGGGGCCGGAAAAGAGAATGGCATGGGCAAGCCGGCCCGAAGCAATGGCATTGCCAAGGGTCCGGGTGACGTGCGTCTGTCGGACCACGTCTTCAAAACATTGCGGACGGTATTTTCGTGATAAAACCAGATAACCCATGACGGTCCGGTTCGGATAAGGCAGCAGATTGTCTGTTTGGCCCGGGTGAACCGATAAACATTCACCAATGGCGCCGGAGGATATGTCAAACGGCATCGGGTCTGGCGGAGAGAGAGGGATTCGAACCCTCGGTGCCCTTTCAGACACACACGCTTTCCAGGCGTGCACCTTCAGCCGCTCGGCCATCTCTCCGCGATCGTAAAGTAAAACCAGCCGCCGAATATTGAAACGGCGGTTAAAACCCGTATCCGCATGCTGGCGGAGAGGGTGGGATTCGAACCCACGATCCCGGTCAGGGATACCGCTTTTCGAGAGCGGCGCCTTCAACCGCTCGGCCACCTCTCCGGCCTTTTGCGCCGGCATGTGAACCCGTTTCGTATTCAAACGCTGCCTTTAACGGCTGCGTTACCGGCTTTTCGGCTTCAAGAGAGCAGGCTTGTCTCGCCTTTTTTCTTGTCGCCCCGAAGTCATTTGAATGCGAAACGAAATGATCAGATCACACGGCATGCGTTGACACCCAATTATATATTTTATATCGGGGTGTCAAATAAAAACTCACTTACCGTTTTGGTTTCCGTCAGTGTCTATGACTTCCGGGCGGGTTATCGCGCTTGCGCCTTCCCGGTTGGCTTGAATGCAATATGCGGGCGTTTCGGCAAACGTGCCGAACATGCTGCGTGCGACATTGCTGTATCGGCCGTTTTGGTCGTAAATATAAAACGGCGGGGCCGCAATAAGTCCCTTTCGGCCGTTCTTGGCGCCTTCCACCATGACCCGTATGGCGTTTTCTCCGGGTTTGGAGTAAATCAACACGGCCTGTTTGGGCTCAATCCCGGCTTCCCGCATCAAGATGATGATGTCTGTCATGCGCCATGCTGGATAGATGACCATCAAACGGCCGTTAGGATCCAGCATGCGATATGCAGCGCGGATCAGATCATCTATTGTCATTTTAATCTCATGCCGGGCAATGGCCACACCCATATCCGGATTGATCCTTCCCGACGCCGCTTCAAAATGAGGCGGGTTGCAGATGACAACATCCACGCATCCGTCCGTCTGTTCCGGGGTAATGGTGCGGATGTCCTGACAAATGATGGTGATGCGATGGCCCAGGCTGTTTTCCGATACGTTGCGGGCCGCGATAGCGGCGAGATCCGGCTGGATTTCAACGCCAAACAGGGTGATATCGGGATATCGGCATGCCAGTATCAGTGAAATAATACCGCACCCGGTCCCGATGTCTAAAATCCGTTCGCCAGGTTTTATTAATGCGAGATTAGCGAGAATGACCGAATCGATGGAAAACCGGTAACCGGATTTAAGTTGCCGTATTTTGAGCCGGCCGTTTAAAAAGGTGTCATGGGTCAATTCCGGCATGGGGCTTCACGTGCTGCTGATTTTGAATCGGAGGTCCATGACCCGTTCGTGTCCCATCTGTTGATTGATCTGCCTGATCATCATTTTGACCTGGAAGCGGAGTTGCTGCGTGATGGTTGAGCTGTCGACATGAATGGTAAGTATCCCCTTTTCCAGCGCAACCGGCCGGGCATGCCGGGTGATGGTTTGGCCCAGCATCTCATCCCAGATCCGCTGAATCTGATGGATGTCGTCGTTCCCGGGCCGCCGGACGCCGGTCATGATCTGATGCAGAAGGTCCTTGATATGGGAAACTTCAGGCTGGGAGGGTCGATTTTTATTCATTTAGTCCGTATTCGATGTTGTTTTAAGAGATTTCGGATTATTGGGATTGATAAAATATTTTGGCATTTTGACATTACCGAAAATTCACTATATGTCTGTGCGCAACCGGCTGTCAAGCGTGGCTTTTTCCCGGCCGTCGGCAGCGGTTACCGGTTAAAGAGGGTTGCCGTTTTTGCTTGACTTAAACCGTTATGTCAATTAAATTTATGGATGTTAGAAAGATGTTGAAAAGTAGAACCTTGTATTTTAAGGGTTTATATCGTCAACCATGCGGCGATGATCCGTTTTAAGGGCTTTTGCACGGGGTGATTCCGCGTTCTGACGCGAATTGTTGAACCTGGACATGGCAGGGATAAATCGTTGTGAGTTTAATATCAAACAGGAAGTGACAATGAACTGGGATTGGGAAAAGCTGCAGCAGCGGCAAAAGGAAAGATCTTCACAAAGCGGGGGCTCGGTGCCGCCGCAAATGGATGAAATTTTTGAAAAAATGAAAAATTATAAATTTTCCGGGGGATGGCTGTTGATTATCCTTCTCCTGGCGGTGCTTTTTTTCGGTTCTTCCATGGTTTACACGGTGGATACATTCGAGGTCGGGGTGGTTCAACGTTTCGGAAAATTTGTCCGAATGGAAACCGCCGGTCTGAAATTCAAGCTGCCGGCCGGTATTGAAAAGGTGACCAGGGTGTCCACCAAGGTGGAGAAGGAAGTTTTCGGTCTGCCGGCGGGCCGCACGGATTTTACGCGAATAACACCCGGCGCCGACGATGTTGAAGAGGCCCTCATGCTCACCGGCGATTTAAATGTCGGCGTCGCGCCCTGGATCGTGCAATATCGGGTCAAGGACGCCTATAATTTTTTATTTCATGTGGATAATGCCCTGCTGTTTCTGCGGGATATGTCCGAAGCCAGTATGCGCCTGGTGGTGGGGGATCGGAGCATTAATGAAGTCATCAACAATCGCCGGGAAATCGCCATTGAGGCCCAGGAACGACTTCAGCTGGAGCTTGACGAGGCCCAAGCGGGCATCGAGGTGGTAACCATTGAACTTGGAAACACCAATGTTCCCGGACCGGTCCAGGACTCCTTCAACGCCGTGAACCAGGCGGTCCAGGAAAAAGAAAAGATCATCTATGAGGCGCGCCAGGAATATAACCGGGTGATCCCCCAGGCACGGGGCGAGGCCGAACAGGCCATCCGATCGGCTGAAGGGTATGCCATCGAGCGGGTGAACCGCGCCAAAGGCGACGCGGCCCGGTTTCTCAGTCAATACGAGGAATATGCCAATGCAAAGGATGTCACCCGTCGGCGGCTTTATCTGGAAATGGTCGCCGCCGTTTTCCCGAATCTTGGCGAACTCTATATTATTGATGCGGATCAGGAAAATCTGCTGCCGCTGCTCAATCTTGGCGAAAAGTGGAGCGTGAATAAATGAAAAATACCCATATTATTATATTTTTTATCATCGGCCTGGCGGGACTGGCCTTTTTTTCATCGGTTTATGTGGTGGATGAAACCGAACAGGTGGTGATCACCCAGTTCAGAAGAGTCGTCGGTGAACCCATTACCGAACCCGGAATCCATTTCCGGGTTCCGATTCTCCATGAACCCAATATTTTCCCGAAAAACATCCAGTCCTGGGACGGGGAACCCGGCGAAATAATTACCCAGGACAAGACCTATATCTGGGTGGATACCTTTGCCCGCTGGCGCATCGTCGATGCCAAAGCGTTTATCGTGAATACGCGGGATATGCAAACCGCCAAGAGCCGGCTCAGCGAGATCATCAACCCGGCGGTGCGGGATGCCATCACCTCCCATAAGCTCATCGAGGCGGTGCGCAACTCCAACCGGAAGATGACCTCCCTGGAGCAGCTCGAGATCGTGCCCCTTGAAGGCTCGGATGCGAGCTACACCATACAGACGGGCCGGGCCAGCGTGACCAAGGAGATCGTAAAGGCATCCCAGCCGAAGCTTATAAATTTCGGTATTGAGCTGCTGGACGTAAAAATCAAGCGGATCAATTATGTTCAGAAGGTAAGGACATCGGTTTACAACCGCATGATCGCCGAGCGGAACCAGATGGCGGAAAAGATTCGCTCGGAAGGCCGGGGGGAAGCCCAGCGCATCGAAGGCGACAAGGAAAAGGATTTTCGGGAAATACTGTCGGATGCCTATCGCATCGCCGAGGAAACCCGGGGAAATGCCGAGGCCGAGGCCACGCGGATTTATGCCGAGGCATACGGGGTTGATCCCGAGTTTTATTCTTTTACCAAAACCTTGTCGGTATATGGCACATCTCTGAAGGGAAAAAGCAGGGTGGTCTTGTCCACCGATTCTGAACTGCTGCGATATTTAAAGAATTTTTCAAATGCTGACTAAAGAAGGGGCATAACCGCGGAAACCGGAAGCAGGCAGAAATGCGCGTGCCGTTTTCAAATGCGGCCGGATTTTTTTAAAAGGTTTCCGGTGGAAGAGATAAAGAAGGAACGAGAAAACCGGGAAAAAGCCGTGGGATGTAATACCGCTTTTTCCCGGTTTTATCTGATGAACACCTCTGCAGGAATCATTTATCTGCCCTTCCTTCGCTGGTGCCGCGTGCGGGCCAGCAGCTTCCGGTGTTTATGCTTGCGCATTTTTTTCCTTCGTTTCTTGATGACACTACCCAACCCATCACCTCCTTTGCATTTTTTTATCTAAATAGTTTGCAAATAAAAAAATATTATATAACATGAGAAAAAGTTTGCTGTCCATCATTTTTTCGCAAAAAAATGTTTTAAAGAAATGACGGTGTTGAAAACGTCGCTTTTCGAACCGGCAAATCACGCCGCCCCGGGGCAAGCCATCCGGGCTCAGGCTTACAAAACCGTACCCGGATGCCGCGTAATCTAAGTCCGGAGCAGTTTCAGCGCATGATAAGGCGGATTTTATGGATGTCTGTGAGAACAGGCGTATCTATTTCAAAGATGATCAGATCCAGGTCATTACCCGCGCGGTGGAAACCGCCGAGGAGGTCGTGGGCAATGATTATAAATTATCGGCATCCCAGTGGTCGCAACTCAATTATGACGTTAAAACGGCCATTGATCTGAGCCCGCCGGAGATCGTGAATGATCATTTCGCTCAGATCGTCCGCTACGCCGCAAAGAAGAAGGACGCCCTCTTAGACACATCAATAAGGGATTTTTACAAGATCTGCCTGCAGGATCATTCCATTGTCGCCACCCTGGATCAGCATGCGGATATGGCGCTTTATCCGTTTTTGATGTATATCATGTGCCATGAATTGATCCATATCGTCCGGTTCCGGCGCTTTCTGCAAAAATTTGACGCGCCCTTGCATGAAAAAATGGCCGAGGAAATGCGGGTTCATGAAAAAACACATGAAATTCTCAGCAGGATCGGGATTGACGGGTTAAAACCCGTGCTTGGTTTTTTCGCGGACTGGCGGTGTCCGCCCGACGAACTCAGGGTGGGTGAAAAAAATTAGGGTTGATCCCTTGACAACCCGATCTCATGGACTATATTTTCATTGATTTTACAGGATGTTTTATTCTTGTTTCAATCACGTTCACAAGGAGTGCTATATTATGCCGATTTATGAATATGAATGTGCAAAATGCGGGCATATTCATGAAATATTCCAAAAAATATCCGATAAGCCGCTCACCCGATGTCCGGAATGTTCAGGCAAGGTCAGCAAGCTGATCTCCCAGAGCTCGTTTCATTTAAAAGGGACCGGATGGTATGTCACGGATTACGCGAAGCGTTCCGGCGGGGCATCCACATCCAGTGCGCCCAAATCATCTGAAGAAAAGAAAGCCGATACGCCGGCTCCCAAAACTGAAAAAGTCGAAAAAGCGGCATCAGATTAGCCGAAACAGAGTGACAGGTAATATTGTCAGCGTTGTGCCGAATCGTTTCCCCCGCCGGGGGCGCCCGATTCACTTAAGCATAAAGCATAAGGCTACAATGGACTCCCATTGCTTTCAGTCAATTAATCCATAAAACCACGAATTGTTCGAAAAGGAGAGAAACGAAATGAAAATCAGACCATTGTATGATCGTATCCTGGTTAAGCGCGTGGAGGAAGAGTCTAAAACCAAAGGCGGGATCATCATTCCCGACAGCGCAAAGGAAAAGCCGGCCGAAGGCGTCGTCGTGTCCGTGGGCAAAGGGAAGCGGGGAGAAGACGGTAAGCTGATGGAACCCGATGTCAAGAAAGGCGATCGCATCCTGTTTTCCAAATATGCCGGCACCGAGGTTAAAATTAATGACGAAGAGCATCTGATCATGCGGGAAGATGACATTCTGGGAATCATAGAATAATTAAAAATCTGAAATAAAATTTGGAGGTTGGTTAACATGGCAGTTAAAGATATTCAGTATGGATCAAAAGCGCGGGAAAAAATGCTCAGTGGCGTCCGAAAACTCGCCGACGCGGTGGCGGTTACTCTGGGACCCCGTGGAAGAAATGTGGTTATCGATAAATCATGGGGTTCTCCCACGGTGACCAAGGACGGCGTAACCGTGGCCAAAGAAATTGAGTTCGAGGATAAATTTGAAAATATGGGCGCTCAGATGGTCAAGGAAGTCGCCAGCAAAACCAGCGACATGGCTGGCGACGGCACCACCACAGCCACGGTTCTGGCCCGGGCAATTTACGAAGAAGGCCTCAAGCTCGTGGCGGCCGGCAACAGCCCCATGGCCATCAAGCGCGGTATCGATAAAGCCGTTGAAGTGGCGGTCAAGGAACTTGCCAAAATGAGCAAATCCGCCACCGAACACCGTGAAATCGCTCAGATCGGCACCATTTCCGCCAACAACGACGAAACCATCGGCAATATTATCGCCGAGGCCATGGACAAAGTCGGCAAGGAAGGCGTGATCACGGTAGAAGAAGCCAAATCCATGGAAACCAGTCTTGAAGTTGTTGAAGGGATGCAGTTTGATCGGGGTTACATCTCGCCGTATTTTGTAACGGATTCCGAAAAAATGACGGTAAATCTTACCGATCCCTATGTCCTGATTCATGAAAAGAAAATCAGCAACATGAAGGATATGCTGCCCATTCTTGAGCAGATATCCAAAAGCAACAAACCGCTGGTGATCATCGCCGAAGATATTGAGGGCGAAGCCCTTGCCACTTTGGTGGTGAACAAACTCAGAGGCACCCTGAACGTGGCCGCGGTCAAGGCCCCCGGTTTCGGTGACCGTCGCAAGGCCATGCTGGAAGATATTGCCATTCTTACCGGCGGCCAGGTCATTTCCGAAGATATCGGCGTCAAGCTTGAGACCGTTACCATAAAGGATCTTGGCAAGGCAAAACACATGACCATCGATAAGGACAACACCACCATCGTGGACGGCGGCGGGTCCAGGGATGCGCTGGAAAGCCGGGTGAAGCAGATCCGGGCGCAAATCGAGGATACCAGTTCGGATTATGATCGTGAAAAACTCCAGGAACGTCTGGCCAAACTTATCGGCGGCGTTGCGGTCATTAATGTCGGCGCGGCCACGGAAACGGAAATGAAGGAAAAAAAGGCCAGGGTCGAAGATGCCTTAAACGCCACTCGGGCGGCAGTGGAAGAAGGGATTGTCCCCGGCGGCGGCGTAGCTCTGGTAAGGTGCATCGAGGCCTTAGACAAGGTCAAGATCAAAGCCGAGCAAAAGCTTGGTGTGAAAGTGGTCATGCGGGCCATGGAAGAACCTCTGCGTCGCATCGCCAACAACGCCGGCAGCGAAGGCTCAGTGGTCATCGACAAGGTCAAGGCCGGGGATGGGGCGTTCGGGTTTAACGCCGACACCGGCAATTATGAAGACCTGATCCACGCAGGCGTTATCGATCCCACCAAAGTGGTCCGATTCGCCCTTCAGAATGCCGGCAGCGTCGCCTCCCTGATGCTGACCACCGAGGCCATGGTTGCTGAAAAACCGGATGATAAGGAAGCTGCCATGATGCCGCCGGGCGGAATGGGCGGAATGGGCGGCATGGGTGGTATGGGCGGCATGGGTGGTATGGGCGGCATGATGTAATACCGCAACATCGATATTATACATTATTTCGTTTTTCCCATCATAACGAATCTGGGTGGTATGCAATTGAGATAAAGCGCCTTCATGCGTTTAAGTATGAAGGCGCTTTTTTTTGGGAAAATGTCCGCGTGTGTCGATTTTCTTGTTTTCCGGAAAGGGTTTCATGCTTATTAAGCTATTAAAAAATCGATATATATAGTTATTTTTGCATCTCTAATTGACTTGACATGCGCCATGGAGTCGGATACCTTTGGCCATGCCTCTTTCTGAACCCTTTATGCGTGCCGGCCGCCATGGATTTTTCCTTGTTGAGGGGCACCAGGAAGACGGTTTTATAACCAATTTTACTAATTGAATATTTTATCGGAGCTGAGGCGATATGGAGCAAATCGGTGTCTTTGAGATGATCATGAACGCCGGACTGATGGTACAGTTCGTTATGTTGCTGCTGCTGCTTATGTCGGTTGTGTCCTGGGCCATCATATTAATCAAATACATACAAATTAAAAATGCCTATAGTGAGTCGGCAGCCTTTGTTGAGTTTTTTTGGAAGAGTCGGAATTTTTCAGATTCCTACGCCCGGGCAAGAAGCCTTCAATACAGCCCTATTGCCAGAGTTTTTCGGATTGCCTATCTGGAACTAAAAAAAATGGGTTCTGATCCGGGATTTGATAAAACAAACCCGGATCATTCCAATATACCCCTTGATGAGGGTATCCAGGGGTACGGCAACATCAAGCGCGTGTTGCGTCGATCCAGCAACCTCGAAAGCATCCACTTGATCCGGCTGGTGCCGTTTCTTGCCACTACGGGCAACACGGCCCCTTTTGTCGGGCTGTTCGGCACGGTCTGGGGAATTATGAATTCGTTTCACAGCATCGCATACAAGAAGGGAGCCGCCAGTGTCGCGGCGGTGGCCCCGGGTATTTCCGAGGCCCTGGTGGCTACGGCCGCCGGTCTTGCGGTGGCGATTCCGGCGGTGATCGCGTATAATTATTTTACATATAAAATCCGTATCATCGAATCCGAACTCGATATTTTTTCATCGGATTTTTTAAACATCATCGAGCACGATCTGACGGTCTCCAGGGAGGCATGATTCCATGATCGACCATAAACAGAACACACTGATGTCTGAGATCAACATTGTGCCGTTTTGCGATGTTATGCTGGTGCTCCTGATCATTTTCATGGTGACCGCCCCCATGATGGTCCAGGGAGTTGATATTGCACTACCGGAGTCCCGGCAGGCGGAAAGTCTTTCCATGGAAGAAGACCAACTGACCATCAGCATTGATAAGGACAGCAAGATTCTGATCAATGATTACGAGGTCGGAATTGACCATTTAAGAGAAAAGCTGGATAACATTTTCGAGAATCGTTCCAACCGGAATGTGTTTTTGAAGGCCGATAAGGATATCGCATACGGTAAAGTGGTTGCGGTAATGGCTGAGATCAAGGCCGCCGGCGTGGAAAAGCTCGGCATGGTTACGCGCATACCTGATGAGTCCGATAAAATTGCTAAAAACTAATATTGCCGGTAAGTTGGTGATTCAAAGTGTTCGCTGGATATTGTCCGGCGGAAAACTTTTAAATACCGGCATGCGGCAGGCCGCCACCATATTTTTCAATATTGAAAATCAGGGACGCAGCTTTGCCGCGTTTTGCATACTCTCTTTTATGCTGCATGTAGGACTTTTCGGGTTGGTGGCGTGGGCCCATCTTCCCGGTTATTCCGGTCGGGCATTGTCTGAGCCCTCATTTATCAGTGTGGACCTTGTGTCGTTTAACCCGAACCCGCCCGGAGCTCCCATGGCGTCGGCGCCGGCGGATTTTGCACCGGCGGAAATTGTCGAACCAGCCGAGACAATATACGCGGAACCCGCTCCCGTTGAGGAGGCTGAAACCATAGCGGTCAAAACCGCGGTTGTCGAGAAAGTGGATCCGTCTGATTTCGTTGTCAAGGCGCCTGAGCAGGCCAAGACCAAAACATCCCTCAAAAGCCGGACACTGGTCGCATCAAAGGTTCTGGAAACGGCTGTCAGGCCGATGGAAAAACGCACGGAAACAGCGCCGGCCCAGCCGCTGACCGACCGCATCGCACAACTGAGAAAGGAAGTCGGGGAATATTCCGGCACACTCGGCCAGAACCAGCAGGGTCAGAACCAGGAGGGGAAGGGCCGGCCCGGGGGCTTACGCGGCTTAGGCGGAACTGGCACCCCTTCCCACAGGCAGCTGGAGCAGATCGGCATTTTTCAGGCGGAAGTATCGATCCGCCTGAAAAACAACTGGGTGTTTTCAGAAGACCTGGCGGGTGACACCCGTGGCCTGGAAACCCGGCTGGTAATTAAAATCATGCCAAACGGCAATATTACCGATGTCTGGTTCGAAAGGCGGTCCGGCAATGCTTACCTGGATAATTCCGCTTACAAGACGGTTATGAAATCAAATCCCTTGCCGCCGCTGCCGGCGGGATATCCGTATTATCACCTGGTTGTCGGTTTCACGCCAAAGGGTGTTTATTGACAAAGTCGTGGGAGTATTAATTTGCGGAAAATGATGTGCCGAATGCCTGAAAACCAAAAAATCGCCAGCGCAGCCCGAATCTTATGGGCCTGGATCTTCTTTCTGGTCCTGATGGGAGCGAACCCGTCGGACGCGTCTTATGATTATATCAATATCAGCAATCCGTTTTTAAAGAAAATCCCTGTGGCTGTTCCGGCTTTCAAGAACCTGTCGGACGCATCCGCCGGAGCCGACACCACCTTGAATGTCAGCGGAATGATGATCGAATTTATCGAATTTACAGGTTATTTCACGATAATCGACCGTGCGGCTTTCATTGATAAACCCGATGATGCGGGTATAGACAGGACCCGAATCAATTTCGGCAACTGGACGGCCATCGGCGCGGAATTGTTGATCACCGGCGGCATCCACATGCAAGATAACCATCTGGAAATGGAGTTTCGCCTGTTTGATACATTTAAGGCCGACCTGCTTTTCGGCAAGCGTTATACCGGCCGTGTGGGCGATGAGCGGGAAATGGTTCGCCGGTTCTGCGGTGAAGTGATTTATCGGCTCACCGGAAGACAGGGCCTGTTTGACAGTCAGATTGCGTTTGTATCGACCACCACGGGGAACAAGGAGATCTATCGATGTGATTTTGATGGGTACAACCCCGCCCGTGTGACCCATACAAACGCGCTGACCCTTTCCCCGGCATGGTCTCCGGATGGATCAAATCTTGCATTTGTATCCTATGAAAAGGGCAAACCCGATATTTATATCCAACCTCTCAGGGGAAAGCGGGAGTCGGTCAGCAGTCGGGACGGCATCAATATCACGCCGGCATGGTTGCCGAAAACAACCTATCTCGCGGCCACCCTGTCGTTTGAAGGGGATGAGGAAATTTATCTTTTGACCCAATCGGGTGAAATTGTTAAAAGACTGACAAAAAGCTGGGGCATTGACGTTTCCCCGACATTTTCACCGGATGGAAAGCGGATGGCCTTTGTGAGCAGACGCTCGGGAACGCCGCAGATTCATATTCAGGACACGGCGGGCGGCAATACCTTCCGCGTCACCTATGACGGCAGATACAACACTCAGCCGGCCTGGTCTCCGGCAGGGGATCGGATCGCTTATTCCGGCATGAAGGACGGACAACTCAATATTTATGTAATCAACGCCGACGGCAGGGGAAATGTTCAATTGACCCGTAATGCCGGCAATAATGAATCCCCTTGCTGGTCACCGGACGGCAATATGATTGCCTTTGCTTCCACGCGCACCGGAAAATCCAGAATTTTTGTAATGACCGCTTCAGGGACGGATCAGCGGCAATTGCTTGAGCTGTCCGGCGAGCAGACAACGCCCTCATGGTCCCCGCGGTTATCCGGAAATTGATTTGGCGGCGGCGGTGTGATGAAATCGGATCCACAGGCGGCAACGCCTTTTGCATCGGTCTTTATTGACGAAAACACTTTGGAAACATACGGTTTTTAAACCACAAAGGAGATGACGATGAAAATGAAAAGTGCATGGCTGATTATGCTGGTGGCGATTGTCGCGGGTTTGGTATTGACAACAACTTCATGTTCAAAGAAACAGCCTTCCCAGTTTCCGGCTGTGGATTCTCAGGGCCTTGAACCGGCAAGTTCATCTGAAATCGATGAGATGGATGCGGTTGCCCAGCAGCGGATACGGGAACAGGAGCTGGAAAGGATTCGTCAGCAGGAGGCGGCCCAAAAGCAGGAAACCGTTCGCCAGCAGTTTGTCAGCCAGAATATCCATTTTGGCTTTGATGACGCATCCCTTACCACGGAAGCCCGGGGCGTGCTGATGGAAAAGGCGGCATGGCTCAGAGCCAATCCGGGTGTTATCGTGACCATCGAGGGCCATTGTGATGATCGGGGTACGGCCGAATACAATATCGCCCTGGGGCAGAGACGCGCCCAGAGCATCAAAACCTTTCTGGTGAACGCGGGAATTGACGCGTCACGGCTGCGAACGGTCAGTTTCGGTGAGGAACGGCCGCTTGATCCGGGCAAGACCGAAGAAGCCTATGCCAGAAACCGGCGGGGACAGTTCGAAATTGAAAACTGATGATGTCTGGTGTGCGGCGATCGTGTTATTTTTGCGAATGCTCCCGAATGGATTTGGAGATAAGATGATGTCTATGCTTCGAATCGGTTTTATTATGATTATCGTGGCCGTTTTGTTTTCCGGCTGTGCAACCCGGCAGGATGTGGATCACCTGAATCAGCGGCTCTGGCTGCTGGAAAAGGAGAACCGTGATCTCAAGCAGCGGGTAAGTCAGGTTAATGAAACATTGGACAGCCGCAAACAGTCGGAAAACGGTATCCGGGATCTCTATGCCGATCAATATGCTGAATTTGACCGGATCCGCGAGGAATTCCGGCGGATAGACGGCCGGATCGAAGAAACAGCGCACCTCACGGCCGTGGAAATCGAGGAGGCGGGCAATGTCGCCAGGCATGCAAGAGATGCCGCCGCGACAAATGACGGGCGCCTCCGCCGCGTCGAAAAATACCTGGGTTTTGAAGCCGCTGAATCTCCGGAGGAATCCGGGGAGGGGGCGGCGGCCGTCGCACCGGGAGCACCTGCCGCACCGGGAGCAACTGCTGCGGCGCCGGTCGCCTCCGAGGCAACCGAATCGCAGGTCTATTCGGCCGCAAAGCAGGTGTATGACCAGGGCGACTGGGAAGAGGCTTTTCGCCTTTTTGGGATCTTTTTAAAAAAATATCCGGCATCAGCGCTGGCGGATAACGCCCGGTTCTGGATCGGTGAAATATATTACAACCAGGGTTTGTTCAAACAGGCCATCATCGAATACCAGATCATAATCGAAACTTATCCCAACGGCAACAAGGTGCCGGCGGCCTATTTGAAGCAGGGAATTTCATTTCATAATCTCGGTGAGAATTCCAATGCCCGCCTGGCGCTTCAGGAACTGATCCGCCGGTTTCCGGATTCCAATGAAGCGGGGATTGCCCGGAAATACATGACCCGGCTGCAATGATATATGAGCCGGTTGGGCCAATCGACTGATATGATCAGTATTGTCGGCATCGATCCCGGACTGGCGGCAACCGGCGTCGCCGTTGTCAGCGGGAGTGGCCTGACGGTGGCTCGCTATGCCTACGGCATGGTCAGGACATCACCCCAATCCGGTCTCTCGGAGCGTTTAAACAAGATTTACATGGAGATATCGGACTTCCTTGCGGATCAAAAGCCATCCCTGATGGTGATAGAAGACGTGTTTTCACTCGAGAAATATCCCAAGTCCGGGATCACCCTGGGCCAGGTATCGGGCGTTATTCTACTGGCGGGATGCCGTAAACAGATTCCCGTGGTTCAGGTTCCCGTCCGGGAAGCAAAGCAGATCCTGACCGGTAATGGCAACGCCGGAAAGCAGCAGTTGGAAGAAAGCGTCAGGCGGCGATTGAACCATCCCGTGCCCATCAGGCCTTATCACTCGGCTGATGCGCTTTCCATGGCACTGATCGGTCTTTTCCGGTGGAGCGGCAACCATCAGAAATAAATCCGTTCTTTTTTTGGGGAAACACCAATGATCGCATATCTTGAAGGGACACTACTGACACGATCGAATGACCGGATCATTCTGCTGGCCGGCCATGTGGGCTATGAGGTCCATGTCCCGTACTTTGTCATGGAGACCCTGTCCGCCTGCTCCCTGGGTGATCCGGTCAGTCTGCATATCTATTGCCACCAGACCGAGCGCCAGCCCAAACCGGTGCTGATCGGTTTTAATCTTGAAGCCGAGCGTGAATTTTTTCAACATTTTATAACCGTGGAAGCCATCGGGCCGCTTAAGGCCGCCAAAGCCATGTCACTGCCGGTGCGAGAGATCGCCCGGGCCATTGAAGAAAAAAATATCGGCACCCTCAAGCGACTCAGCGGCATCGGGGAAAGGACTGCCCAGAAAATCATCGCCACACTCCGGGGAAAGATGGGTAAATTCGCTCTGATCCGGGAAAACGAACCCCTGTCGGCGCCTCCCTGCGATTTTGTGGATACGGTCATGACCGTGCTGGTGGAACAACTGGGACACCGGCCCAATGAAGCGCGGCAGATGGTGGACGCGGCCTTAAAACGCAACAAAGCCATCGCCAATCCCGAGGATCTGTTTGAAGAGGTGTACCGGGGTGAGAATCTAAATGGCTGATGATATATTGACATATGCATCCGAACGGCAGGGGATTCTCACGGATGCGACCCTGCCCATGGATGTTGAGCCGGAAATTATTTCACTGCGCCCCCGGCGACTCGCCGAGTATATCGGCCAGAGCAGGATTATCGAAACCCTTCAGATCGCCATTGCGGCGGCATCACACAGGGGCGAAGTCCTGGAGCACGTTTTGTTTCACGGGCCCCCGGGTCTCGGCAAGACCACTCTGGCCCATATCATTGCCAATGAGATGGAGTCAAAGCTGGTGGTCACCTCGGGCCCGGCCCTGGAGAAGGGTGGGGACCTGGTGGGGATGCTGACCCATCTTGAATCCGGCGACGTGCTTTTTATCGATGAGATCCATCGCATGCCCAAAACCGTGGAAGAACTCCTCTATCCGGCCATGGAGGATTTTTCCATTGATTTTATTTTCGACAAGGGGATTCACGCGCGGAGCCATCGTTTCCGCCTCAAACCCTTCATACTGGTGGGCGCCACCACACGGGTGGGTCTGCTGTCCGCGCCCCTTCGGGACCGGTTCGGCATTTTCAGAAGCCTTGATTTTTATGATATCACGGATCTGGAAAAGATCATTCGCCGTTCTTCGAACCTGCTGGACCTGACCATCACCCCCGAAGGCGCGGCCCAATTGGCGAAACGCTCCAGGGGCACGCCCAGGATCGCCAACCGGTTGCTAAAACGCGTGCGGGATTACGCCCAGGTGCGAGCTGACGGGCGCATCACCGGCGAAACCGTATCAGCGGCTCTGGCCATGGAAGGCGTCGACACCATGGGGTTGACATCCCTGGACCGGCGTTATCTGACCACCATCATTCAATATTATCATGGCGGGCCGGTGGGGATTGAAGCCATTGCGGCCACCCTCCAGGAAGAGGCTGATACCCTGGTGGATGTGGTGGAACCATTTCTGCTCAAAACCGGACTGCTGCTCCGCACATCCGCGGGTCGCAAGGCCTCTGACACAGCTTATGGTCATCTTGATATTCCGCGGCCGTCATAACGTCAGCCCGCGCGAAATTTCGGCAGGTAGACGGTCATGTCAATATCGATGCCGTCGAAGTTTTTAAAGGTTACATCGGTAAAGGACAGCCCCCGGTCGGCTTTGATAACGCTAAACATCTCCAGGTAGTTGTATAAAATCCGGTCATGCCATTTCAGGTCGAGGGCGCCGGCTACCTGCCGGATGGCATCGGGTTCACCTTCGATTTCAATAAATGTGCCATACGGCATCTGATCCAGGCAGATCTGGCTTTGGCCAAGACTCCAGTTCTCCCGGTCTTTCTCATAAACCTGTTCCGCATGGAACCCAAGGGCCTCGAGAATGCGGCGCATGATGTTGAAATCATCGACTGACACTTCGAGTTCATTTTGAATTTTAAACTGGGGCCGGTAATCTGATGCAGCGGTTTTCCGACTGTCGGCCACGGGTGCTGATTTATAAGTCAGGGTCACCTTGTCCGCTTTCCGGAGCCGAAGCAGGGCCTTTTGCCGGTAAAGATCATTTTGCCGGTCTTCAAACCGTATATTGGTTTCCCGTGCCTTTGTTTTGCATACAGCGCCCAGGGCCGTCAATCGATGGCGCATGCGTGGGATGTCCATCAGATGAAATTTGACCTCGATTTCAAGCAATGGCATGTATCAATCTCCCATATATGTATAATTGGGTTTAAATGATTATTTTAATTATTTTTGCAATGCCGTCATGTTTTGCTTATAGTTAAAAATAAATGGGCTGTCAAATTTTTGACTTGTTTTTGCTTGACATCCCAAAAGTTTTTCATTAAATATGCCCAATTAATCATCAAACAGGAGTAACGAACATTGAAAAAATATACCCCCAGTGCTAAAAGTACCGATAATAAAGGTAAATGGTTGGTGGTTGACGCGGACGGCGCCGTGCTGGGGCGTCTTGCCAGCGTTGTGGCCGCCCGGTTGCGCGGTAAACATAACCCCATGTTCACCCCTCATGTGGATTGCGGCGATTTCATTGTCGTTGTGAATGCCGACAAGATCCGGATGACCGGGAATAAGCTTCAGCAAAAGACGTATTACCGTCACAGCGGATATGTCGGCGGCCTGAAATCCATCACGGCGGAAAAACTGCTGGTGAAAAGCCCCGAGGATCTGATCCGGTTTGCTGTGCGGGGGATGCTGCCGAAAAACAGTCTGGGTCGGGATCTGTGTAAAAAATTAAAAGTCTATGCCGGACCCACGCATCCCCATGAAGCGCAGCAACCGGAACCCTTTGACGTCAGTAAGCTGATCGGATAGCTTGGCCGTTTCATAACAGATAATCGGAGTGGAGCATTTAATGGAAAAGCAGAATATTTATTATGCGACCGGCAGACGTAAAACGGCGGTTGCGCGCACATGGCTGAAACCCGGTAAGGGTGATATCATTATTAACGAACGGCCGATCGATGATTATTTCGGATTGGGCGCCGCTAAACAGGCGATGATCCAGCCGCTGATCCTGACCCAGACCCAGGGGCAATACGATATCAACGTGCATGTCAAAGGCGGCGGCATTCTGGGGCAGGCCGGGGCGGTTCGTCATGGCATTACCAAGGTTTTGTTTCAGGTGAACCCGGAATTCCGGCAGGTACTGAAAAAGGCCGGATTTATCAAGCGGGACCCGAGAAAAAAGGAAAGAAAGAAGTACGGACAAAAAGGCGCCAGGGCGCGGTTCCAGTTCTCAAAACGGTAAACCCACACCCATATTTATCCAATTTTTCAGGGGAACAGATGTATCATCTGTTCCCCTGTTTTTTTGAAGCCGTTTCAAAACCCCATCTGAGGCCCGATGGCTGTGTTGCAGGCCTCTTCAGCGCGCCAGGGGTTTCGTACTGTCCCACCTGATGATCTGCTTTATTTTTCCGGTCCGCTCGGTTTTTCCCATGATCGTGCGGTTTCTTCCCTGCCGTTTTGCTTCATAAAGCGCCTTGTCGGCATTTTTGATCAATGTGTCCGGGTGCTGGGTGGTTGTGGGGATCATGCTGGAAACACCAAGGCTCAACGTGATGACGGGGCCGACGGTGGACTCCCGGTTGGGAATTTCAAGTTGCTCAATAGCCAGCCGGATGGCTTCCGCCACGCAGAAGGCGCCTTGTGCATCGGCATTGGGCATGATGACGGCAAATTCCTCCCAGCCGTAACGGGCCACCAGGTCCACGGAACGTTTCACGGTTTTCCGGATGGCGTCCGCGATGGCGCGCAGGCAACGGTCCCCGTTCTGGTGGCCGTAATTGTCATTATAGGGCTTGAAGCAGTCCACATCGCACATGATCATGGCCAGGGGGAGCCCGTCCCTCCGGAGCCGGTTCCACTCGCGATAAAGCCGTTCATTAAACTGTCGTCGGTTGGCCACCTGTGTCAGCTCATCAATGACGGAGATGAGCCGCAGCTTTTCGTGGGCTTCCTGAAGTGCCTTTTCCGCCTCCTTGCGGCTGGTGATATCAAAGAAAGAGACAATACTGCTGCTTTGGCCCGGCGGGGTATAGCTTTTCATGACAACATGCTTCAGATTTTTCTTTTTATCGACCATCAGGCATTCGTACTCGTTCGGAAGCGGCAATCCCTTTGCTTTCTGCTTGGCATGAAACCGTTTGATTCGGAAAAGATTGCTTCGTTCGATAAACTCATTGAGCCGCTTTTTCCCGACGATTTCATCCCGGCCGTATCCGATCAATTCCAGAAACTGCGAATTGACCATGGATATTTTCATATTTTTTTCCACCAGAATGGTGGCGGTACCCGTATTTTCAAACAGTCCTCGGTATCGTCGTTCGCTGGCCGTCAGCAGGGATGCTGCCTGCCGAAGTTTCTGATTGGATCGTTCCAGGGCGTCCCGGGCCTGTTTCCGGGAGGTAATATCTACAATGGTCGCCATGATTCGCTCATGCCAGGGCACCACATTGAACCGGATGATGACGTGCTTGATTTTCTGTTGATTGTCCACCAGCTTGCATTCATATTCCGTCGGCGTCATGCCGCCTTTGATTTTTCGTTTTAAATGATACCGCTTGATTCGTTCGAGATCATCCTTGAAAATAAAATCGGTCAGGCGTTTTTTATTGTAGACATCGCTTTTGGTATACCCGGTCAACTCCTCAAACTTTGAGTTAATAAGCGATATCTGCATGTTTTCTTCGATCAGCACCATGGCGGCGCTGCTGTTTTCAAAGATATTGCGGTACCGGGCCTCACTTTTCTGGAGGGCGATACCCACCTGTTTTAATTTGAAATTATCGAGTTCCAGGTCAGTGTTTCTTTTGTCCGTCTGGGACTGTCTGGCATCGATTCGCCGCATCAGCACATAGACATAGAGCAGCAGAAACGCGCCCAGGAAAAAATAGAGATAAGATGTTAACGTAATGCCGACGGCCAGGTAGCGAACAGTAATGACGATGGGCGCGAAAAAGGCGGTCAAAAAGAGCAGGTATCTGAAAGTGCTTATTCCGTGCTGGATTCCGTTTCCCAAGACGGCGATGAGCACCATAAGGACCATGGCGGTCGGTTCCATGGGGTCGCAAAGCCATGCCAGATGCGCGGCGGCAATATCGACCTGGTTTGCCGCAACGATGAATCTGCGTCTGAAACCGTGGCGCCTGGCCATAAAGTGGAGATAGATATGCAATAATAGAAAAACGGCCAGCAGGGCGAATATCGCCGGCAGCGGAATCAGCAGGGGATCCTGGACGTAGATGCTGAAATAGATTGCCGCGAACAAAGGTAGAATGCAGCGGATAAGAAACTGGAGTTCCGGGGCGTTGGTCCGCAG
Source organism: Desulfobacteraceae bacterium (assembly GCA_003597945.1). Taxonomy (GTDB): domain Bacteria; phylum Desulfobacterota; class Desulfobacteria; order Desulfobacterales; family Desulfosalsimonadaceae; genus SURF-33. Next base: position 25,108 of record QZJS01000032.1, read on the forward strand.
CACCTTCATCAATGCAACGGAACGGCTTTGCGGATGCGTGGCGGATGCGTTGTCTTCCATGTCCACAAACGGTTCGTGGTCATGATTTTCGCTTGCGATGTCCACCAGCTCAATCACCGGCTCCTGTTCCTGCTCAATAGCGGCCAGCGCTTTCAGGTCCAGTATGGGCGTCCGGTCAGGATTTTGTGTTTCAGGTATTTTTGCTGCCATAACATGCGCTCCGGCGAGACGGTCGGTCGGCATTGGCCAAAACATATCTAATTATTCTAAAAAATTGAGAATTGTCAATAAAAATAATTTTCATCTCTGATTGATTTAATAGTCGATGCGATATAATATGTGGCAAATTTCAGACAAACAAATTTTAACAGCATAACGAAATAACGAAGACAACTATTTTATGGAACGAATCGATTATTTCATCAAGCGTCTGTTGCTCACCGTTCCTACCTTTATCGGGATCACCATGCTCTGCTTTCTGCTTATCCAGTTTGTTCCCGGCGGTCCCGTGGAACAGGCCATTATGTCAATGAAAGGCATCGGCGCCCATGAGTCACCCGGGGCCGCCGGGGCCGCCTATTCCATCACCGAGGCGCAGCGGCGTGAAATCGAGGCCTATTACGGATTTGACCGGCCCCTGCATCTTCGCTACTGGAAGTGGCTGGCAAAGGATCGGATCGGTATGAACATGTCCTCCTACCGGTTTCCGGACAAAACCGCCTGGCAGCTCATCCGTGAACGATTCCGGGTTTCCCTGATCTTCGGCATCGCCGGTTTTGTGCTTTCCTACCTCGTTTGCATTCCCCTCGGCATTGCCAAGGCCCTGCGCCACAACAGCGCCTTTGATCTGGGATCAAGCATTGTGGTTTTTGTCGGATACGCCATCCCGGCCTTTGCTTTCGGCATGGTGCTCAAGATGCTGCTGTCCGGCACGGTGGAGGGCATGTGGGATATTTTCCCGGCTTCGGGCTTTCGATCGGAGAACTTCGATCAGTTGTCGTTTGCCGGTCAGGTTGGTGATATTTTCATGCACATGTTTCTGCCGGTGCTGTGTTACGTCATCGGCAATTTCGCTGTTTTGACCCTGCTGATGAAAAATTCGCTTATCGAGCAGATCGGCCGGGATTATATCCGTACCGTTATCGCAAAAGGGGGAAGTTTCAAGCGTGCCGTTTGGGGCCACGCATTCCGAAACGCTCTGATTCCCATTGCCACCGGCATGAGCGGGATATTGACGGTGATGTTTGCCGGCTCGGTGATCATCGAGCAGGTGTTTGAAATTCCGGGCATGGGGCGGTTGAGTTTAGAGTCCATTGTCGGGCGCGATTATCCCGTTTTTATGGGTATCCTTGCCCTGACATCCATTCTGGGGCTGCTGGGAAATATTTTTTCCGATCTGCTCTATGTTTTTATCGATCCCCGGATCAATTTTCAGGAAAATTAGCCCGTGATCCTGCGGTTTATTCAAAATCCCGTGACCCGGAAACGGTATCTGCGCTTTAAATCCATGAAAAGGGCATGGTGGTCTTTCTGGATACTTGTGCTGCTTTACGCCCTCAGCCTGGGGGCTGAACTGATCTGCAACAGCGTGCCGCTTTATGTCCGCTATGAAGGCCGGTCTTTTTTTCCGGTTTTCCGCTATTATCCGGAAGATGTGTTTACGGGCAGCGGCCGTTACACAAGGCCGGACTACAAATTTTTGCAGCAGACGCCCGCGTTTCTTGACAACACGGAAAACCGCATCATCTTTCCGCTTTTTACCCACGGTCCTAAAGATATCATCGATCCGGCGGCTTTACTGATATCCGGGGAGGTCCGTGTCCGGCTGGCTCAGGAACCGCGCATCGGCACCGTTGATATCCGTTCGGACCTTACCATTGTCCGGTCCCATCTGTTGGATTTTTTTGTCGGCCAAGAGGCTGTGAGTGGTGAAGGTGAAAATCTGACCCGATTTTTTGATTTGCCCGCTGATATTTTCGATGCGCTGGAACAGCGATTTATGAACCGGGCCGGACCCCTTGCCCGGTTTACGGTTCAAAATCATTTTAGACAAACCCATCAGGTTCTTTTATCCACATTTACGCCCCGGGAGGAAGCGCCCCATACTATCCGGCTGATGTTTAAGGAGATCATGGACTCACGCGACAAGCCCCGGGAGGTTGTGTTTGATCCGGATCTTCGGATCATCGTACCCGACACCGAGCTCTGGCGAAAGCTTTCCGCACCCGACATCCGGTTGATAAAGGATCGTGTCAGGGAGCGTTTTGACCGGCCGGTGGATGATTTAAGGACTGAAATTGACGGCCGACAGTTTGTTGTTTCATTTGTGCGCGAAGACGTCCGTTTTCCCTTTCCGCCGGTCAAGGGACATCGGATGGGAATCGACAGTGCCGGTCGCGACGTGACTGCCCGGGTTCTCTACGGTCTGCGGATTTCGCTGACCTTCGGTCTTATCCTGGCGGGCTGCGCCACGATTTTCGGTATTGTGGCGGGCGCTTTTCAAGGATATCTGGGCGGACTGTTCGACATCACGGCTCAGCGGATAATTGAGGTCTGGAGCGCCCTGCCGTTTTTGTACGTCATGATATTGATGGGTTCCATCTACGGCAGGAGTTTCGGACTGCTTCTTCTTTGTTACGGCATCTTCAACTGGGTTGGAATTTCTTATTACGTCCGTGCCGAGTTTTTAAATCTTCGCAAGCGGGAATTTGTCGAGGCGGCCAAGTGCATGGGTATTCCGACATATAAAATCATATTCAAACACATCCTTCCCAACGCCCTTGTGCCGGTGATCACGTTTTTCCCGTTTTCCCTGGTGGGCGCCATCGGCTCCCTTGTGGCCCTTGACTATCTCGGCTTCGGCCTGCCGCCGCCCACGCCGAGCTGGGGGGAACTTTTGTACCAGGCCCAGGAATACCGGTGGGCCTGGTGGCTGATCCTGTATCCGTCTTTAGCCCTGTTTATCGTGATGCTGCTGGGCGTTTTCGTTGGGGAAGGGGTGCGCAATGCCTATGACCCGAAACAGTTTTCCAGGTTTGAATGATGACGCGATATTTGTCGAAACCCGAGAACACCATGCCGGCCTCTGATCGGCAATCTGAGGTCACGCTGGCCGTCCGGGGGCTTTCTGCCGGGTTTGTAACCGATGAAGGCCGGTTCAAGGCCGTAGATGATGTCAGCTTTGATATTTTCAGAGGCGAAAGCGTCGGTCTGGTGGGAGAATCCGGCTGTGGAAAATCCGTTACGGCCTTGAGCATTCTTCGGCTGATCCCATCACCGCCCGGGTTTATCGAGGCTGAGCGTATTTCCTATAACGGGATAAATCTCATGGATCTGTCACCGGCAAAACTGCGCAGCATAAGAGGCCGCGACATAAGCATGATTTTTCAGGAACCCCAGTCGGCGCTTTCCCCGCTGCATCGGATCGGCCGACAGATGGTTGAAACCCTGCGGCTGCATCAGAACATAAGCCGGGAGGCTGCCCGGCAAACCGCTGAGTCCTGGCTGCAACGGGTCGGTATCCCGGATCCGGCAGCGCGCATGAACGCCTATCCGTACCAGCTTTCCGGCGGCATGCAGCAGCGTGTCATGATCGCCATGTCCCTGATGCTCTCACCGGGCCTGATTATCGCTGATGAACCCACAACGGCATTAGATGTCACCACCCAGGCCCAGGTGTTTGAACTGATAAAGGAGATGAAACAGCAGGATACCGCCATGCTGCTGATCACCCATGACATGGGCGTGGTCTGGGAGATGTGCGACCGGGTGATGATCATGTATGCCTCAAGGATCATTGAATCCGGCGCCCGGATCGATATTTTCCATCGCCCGCGCCATCCCTACACCATCGGACTGTTAAACGCGATTCCCCGGCTGACGAAAAATAAAACCCGGCTGACCGATATCCCCGGCCAGGTGCCGTCGCCTCTGGAATATCCGAAAGGGTGCCATTTTATCAAGCGGTGCGCGCATGCCGGCAAGCGATGCGAGAATGAAAAGCCGCCTTTATATGATTGCGGAAAAGGCCAGCGGGCGGCCTGTTTTTTAATGGGGCCGGGGACTGGAGACCTGAAAACCGAACCCTGAGTTTGAGGCCGGAGTGATGCAAGAGTGAGGCCGGAGAGAGGTAAGAGTGATGCCGTAGTGATGCCGCAGTCAGGCCGGAGTGATGCCGTAGTGAGGCGGGGGGAAGGCGCCGGTTGTGAGCCGAATCGTGGCCGCCAGGACTCTGAGGCGAACAACCG
>QZJS01000008.1 GCA_003597945.1 Desulfobacteraceae bacterium
AAAATCATATATATTTTAATTCCGGGAAGTAGCGACGGTAAATGCCGCGGTCCCTTGTCAGGACGGCGTCGCAATGGGCCAGGGCAAAGCCGCCGATGTAAAAATCGGATAGAACATGCCGACGGTTTTCCAGCGAGCTGCCGCAGGACGGGCAGACCGATTTTGTCTTTTTTTTCAGATATCGGAGCCACCGCTCGCCGGCAATGATGGTGGATCTGAGGTCAAGAGGTTCCACCCGGACATGATGCTGATCCAGAAACTGTTGGATCAGATCAGTGTCGGCTTTAAATTGCGGCATCAGTTCCGCGAACACGACCGTCGGAATCACGAGATTTTCTCGGTCCTCTAAGGCGCGATAGAATTTTTCCTGAACCGACCGATATTCATCCTTGAGGATATCGATGAAAATCATGGTGTCCACGCAGATTTTCATTCAGGTTTACCCCGCACCATATCCATGTAGTCATCGGTTGTCCGGCGGTCTTTGAATCTGCCGCGCCAGACGTTTTTCAGCGCGTTGATGGGATCGACCACTATCACAAAATCGTTTCCTTTTTTTACGATGCCGATGTCCATGCCGGGTTGAATGTTGAGGCTTCCGCGGACCTCCGGGGGAATGGTGATTTGATATTTCGCCGTAACTTTGGCCATTGCAGGGCTCCTTTTCCAATGGTATGCCTTTTTTTATATAAAGGTATGCCATTGACCCGGCAATTGTCAATGACTGGTTGTGAAAAAGAATGGTTATAGATAGTTGCGGATATCTTATCCGCCCGCGATTCAAGGTTTATAATACTGCATGGCCTCGGGAATCAGGGAGCGGATGCTTTCGATGCGTTTTTGATCCGACGGGTGGGTGCTTAAGAATTCCGGCGGGGAGGCGCCCCCTTTTTGCGCGGCCATGCGCTGCCAGAAGCCGATGGCGGCGTTCGGGTCGTATCCGGCCATGGCCATAAAGATCAGGCCCAGGCGGTCGGCCTCGTATTCATGGAGCCGGCTGTAGGGAAGGATCACGCCGAACTGGGCGCCCAGCCCGTAGACCGCCAGCCAGAGCTGCTGGGTGGCCGCTGGCTTGGTGCGCAGGGCCTCGGTCAATGCAATACCGCCGAATTGGGCCAGCAGTCCCTGGCTCATCCGCTCATTGCCGTGTTTGGCAACGGCATGGGCGATTTCATGGCCCATGACCACGGCCAGACCGTTTTCATCCCGGGTCAGGGGCAGGATGCCGGTATAAAAGACCACTTTCCCGCCGGGCATGCACCAGGCGTTGATTTCCTTGCTTTCCACCAGGTTGAATTCCCAACTGTAATTCTTCAGTTCGCCTGATAGGTTGTTTTCAATTAAATACCGCTCCACGGCCCTTGAAATATTTTCCCCCACGCGCTTGACCATGGCGGTTTTTTCCACATCCGTGCTTAAGGGATGTTCCCGCAGAAACTGGTCGTACTGCTGGAAACTCATGGAGAGCATCGACGACATGGGAACGATATTAAGTTGCTGACGCCCCGTAATGGGGACGGTGGAGCAGGCCGTCAAAAAGATCACCAGCGGCAGAAGTCTTAATATTTTTCGCATCGTCATGGGGCTTCTCCTTAAATGTCGGTCATTTCAGGGGAGCTGATTACAGCCGTCTTATATCATGACTTGCAGACCCGAATCAATTCCGTATGAACACGGTTGACATAATAATTTCTGCTGCATATAATGGAAATCAACGCATAAAAGGGGGATTGCGGCATGGAAACGGAAACGGTTACTGTATCTAAAAGAGGATACATTGTTTTGCCGGCGCATATTCGGAAGGAGATGAATATCAAGCCGGGAACCAGAATGCTGCTCCATAGGGAAAATGACCGGCTTGCCCTGGAAACGGTCCCGTCTTTTACACAAAAGCTGACCGGATTAACGCAGCAAACCATAGGGCACAGCCCGGAAAAAGTGGCTGCATTTCTTGATGCGCAGCGAAAAGAAAGAAGCGATGATTGACATAAGGACGCTGACAACATCCGTTCGTGGTAAACGCGTGCTGATCGACTCCAATATCATCATTTATTTAACCGAAGAAATCGAGCCTTACCATCGCCTGTCCCGAGCTTTGTTTTCCATGATAGAGGAGGGCGCCGGTAATGCCGTGATATCGATTCTCTCCGTGTCCGAGGTCATGCAGGGGCCATTCAGGGCCGCAAAAAATGATACGGCCATGGCCGTCAAAAATTATCTTCTTAATTTTCCCAACAGCCATTGCCAGGAGATCACCCGCGGTGTGCTGGATCAGGTGGGAAAAGATAAACGGGTGAATTGGAAGGCGTTGAGATCCGTGGATAGCCTGATTATTGCCTCCGGATTGTATGCTCAGGTTGATCTGTTTATATCCAATGACCGTCACTTCATCAACTCGCTTCCGTCGGATATGCTGCTGTGTTTCTCAAAGAACGCGACTCCCGGACCATGAGCTGGTTTGATTTCTTAAGTCTTTTCGGCAATCCGGTGAAAAAGAAATGCCTGGATTCACTCTCCGAACATCCATTATTATTTGTTTAATTCTAATGGTTTTTCCCTGTAGCGCTGTTGCCGGGAAATGGACGCCGTTTCAGGCGGCAATCTGGCCGCCGGTGCAGCTTTTTCATGAGGCCGCATCCGTTTGCGGGTTGCGGCTGAACCTGGGCCAGGGCCGAAACGAGAATGTCTGGGGGATTGACGCCGGCGTGATCAATACCGTTGCAAATCGGCAGCGGGGCCTTCAGGCGGGGTTGTTGAATCAGTCGGAAGACGCCGTCGGCGTCAGTCTGGGTATGGCAAATTATACCAAGCAGGTCAAAGGCCTTCAGGCCGGACTGCTCAACGCCGCCCGGGATCATGCCGCCGGGCTCCAGGCCGGGATCATTTTAAATCACTCTGATTATGTCCGGGGGATGCAGGTTCACGCGGGCATACTGGGAAACATCGCCGATCAGGTAGCGGGCGGGCAGGTTGGCCTGAGCATCCCCTTGCTGGGGTTTAATTTCGCCCAAAACATCAGCGGCATCCAGGCGGCCCCGCTGGGTTTCAATCATGTGGAAAACACGGCACAGGGTTTTCAGTTGGCCCTATACAATTCAGCCAAACAAATGCGGGGGATTCAGATCGGCCTGGTCAATTTCAGCGGGGATCTTTCCGGCATCCAGATCGGCCTTTTTAACAAAGTGGAGCGCAAATGGCTGCCAATTCTGCCTTTTATCAACATGGATGCGGGACCATCGGAACAATGACCAAAGCAGATTTTTCAACTACGGATACAAAGCGCTTTTTGAATTTTTCCGGAACATGCGTGTCGCCGGCGGGACATTTTGTTTACGGCATCCACCACCCCCGATTTGGCGCGGCGAATCTGCGGGGAAATGATTATTTCTCAATCCTGGGCACAACCGATGAGGGCCGCCCCCATGACAACCGCGTCAATTTCCCGGCCGGCGATATCAACGAAATCGATGGCGGCGTGGTTTATGAAATCCCCAACCCGTTTCCGTTTCGCGGGGCGACCTATATTCTGGCTTCCTGGGCCGATCAAAAGGCCGATGACCCCGCCGCCATCTCCCTGCCGCCGGCCCCGGCGGTTTCATTTTCAACGTTTCTCGATCAATTGCCGGGCATGGATCATGCGGACATTCAAACCCGTTTCCGGCTCCTGGAAGGCCTGCCCCCGCCTCTGAGACTGGCGTTGGCGGGAAGCACCGCGGATCCTGAAGATCTGATGCAGTTGGCGCGCCTGGCATGCGATATGGAGTGGGATGAAACCGGAAACCGGCTTGTGGGCTTGAAATACCGGGTTCGGGGCAACAAGCCGCCCTCGCCGGTGATCCATGACCATCCGCTGTTTGAAATGGTGGCGAACAATCCCCATCTCCCGGATAGTTACAAGGAAGTGATGGTGCTGCGGCCCGGAGCCCAGGGGGGCAGCGAGATCGTGGGCGAGTGGCAAAGTGATGACGGCAAATCCCATGTTTTTGAATACTTGCGCCAAAACAGCTACATCCCCTGGGGTCATTACGCGGCCAACATGGCCCATGATGCCGTGCGTTACCGGGTCCGGGACCTGACGCCCGCGGACATGATCGGTATGCGGCACCTTTATTACCAGCGGACCTTTGTCCGGCTGGCCGAAAATCTTGGCATCACTGTGGAAAAGCGCGGAAATGCCCTGTCAGTCGAATCGATGGAAGACCTGCGGCTTCGGATACGAGAACGTCTGGCATCCGTCGCTTCCGGCCGGGGTTTTCTTCCCTTTACCCGGACCCTATGGGGATGGAATTTCGGTTTTGATTACGCGCCCAGCGGGTATCGGCTGCACGCGTCCCACCAGCAGATTCATCAGCAATACGCCTTGATTCCGGCCGAAGTCGCTTCGGAAGAAGCAGTTTCTGGAATTGATCCGGCGGACGCCCTGATGCCAAGCTATGCCTGCGGCGACCGGATCGCCGAATTTACGCAAGGGTTTCGTTGTCACACCGGCAAGCCTTTTTTTGACGCCTATATTCAAGCGATCCACAATAACCAGCGGCTTGACGGGCAGCCTATGCAGCATGGACAACATGGCCGGCAGAGCCTGATCATCCATGCCGATGACAATGTCATGCTCTTTGTGCCCAAGGCCCAGACCTCCCAGTGGGAAGTCCAGTTGATGACAAAAAAGCCCGTCGGCAATATCGTAGAAGCCGACACCGGCACCCGGGCGTCCCTGGATAAGGCCATGCTGATCGCCGTGCGCATTCTGGAAGCCATGGGTGCGCGCATGATCACCACCATTGAATATTCCAAGGCATTTGACAACCCGGATACCGACCAGCGGCTTCTGTATGCTTTTCTGCCGAGGCTTCCCGAATCCCCCGGCGCCTTTTCCGAAGCCCAGCTTCGCTGGATCAACGGCCATTATCCCGAGGATTTCTGTGCCGCCTGCCGCTTGCGGCTGGCCGAGGCCATGAGCGTTTTTAACCATCCCTTTTAACGATTCCGGCAAATTCATAAAAAGACAGTATAACTTACATTTTTGTCGTATCTATATTACAATTTTGTAGCTCCCGCCTTTTGTTCCGGGTTTGGTGTGATGTTGTAATTGTCTGAAAATAATGCCTAATAAAAAAAATCGTCTTTGGCATAGCCGTTGCAATCATGAAATGGCAACAAGGCTCAAAAAGGATTTGATGATGAAAACATTGCATCGTGTTGAAACACATACCGGATTATCACTGGCGGACCGATTGTCGGCGGACCGGCTGGCGCTGTTTGCCGACATTTCCGCCCGGGATGCCGTGGAAACGCTGAGCAATCATTCCGCGCTTATCGATGCCTATATCATGGACAGTTTCGAGGCCAGCCGCATCGGCCCGAAAATGGACTTTATCGCCAATCCGTATGCCATCGTCGCTCTGGGCGGGTATGGCCGGGCCGAGCAATGTGTTCATTCGGATGTTGACCTGTTGTTTCTTTTCCAGAAAAAAGTTCCGTCAGCGGCAGAAGAACTGATCCGGGAAATCGTCTATCCCCTCTGGGACCTTAAAATGGAAGTCGGATATGCCACCCGTTCCATTGACGAAAGCCTTACCCTTGCCGGTGAAGATTATGAAATTCTGACGTCGATTCTTGACGCCCGTTTTATCTGCGGAAGTTCCGCCGTGTTCGCAAAACTGCGGGAGCAGTTCCGCCGCAAGATCATCTCCCGGCATGCCGACCGGATCATCGCCTGGCTGGTGGACCGGAACCGCAAACGCCACCAGGATTTCGGCGATTCAACTTACATGCTCCAGCCGAATCTCAAAGAAGGCAACGGCGGTTTGCGCGATTACCATACCCTGCGGTGGATCGCCATGATCCGCTACGACGTTCAGCAGACCCGGGATCTCGAATTCCAGGGATGCATGTCGCACCAGGAATACAATGATCTGATGGCGGCGCTGTCGTTTATCTGGGCGGTCCGGAATCAACTGCATCTGGCCGCGCGACGGAAATGCGATCAGCTTTACTTTGAATATCAGCATACCATGGCCGATGTCATGGGGTTTCCCGCTTCCGACGGCCAGACGGCCGTGGAACGTTTCCTGGGAGCCCTTCACAACCGTATGTCTTTTATCAAACATCAACTGCAGCTTTTCTTATACGAGATCGGATACAATCGGAAGGGTAAATGGCTAAGAAAAATTAAAAAAATCAGTACGATGCCGGGGCTTCACCTGGACCGGGGACAATTGCATTTCGATTCCCCCGAGGCCATTCTGGTCAATCCGGAACTGTTGATTCAGATATTTGAAGCCAGCGCCGAGTTAAAGCTTCCTTTAAGCCGTGAAGCCCTGCGGCTGGTCAGGGAATTCGATTATCTTGTCAATGACGCGTTTATCCGGTCGCCGTCGGTGCGGAATGCCTTTGAAAAAATTCTACTGACGCCGGCCACGACCTTTAATGTCCTTGAACAGATGCTCAACACCGGGTTCCTCATAAGGCTGATCCCCGAATATGCTGATATTGCCGACCGCGTGCAGTATGACGCTTATCATCTTTTCCCCGTGGACCGGCATATGCTTAAAACGGTATATACCATCAAAACATTCGGAACACCGGATTCCCCGTGCCCGGAAGAACTGTGCGATCAGCTTTTTCCCCGGCTCAAGCGAAAAAAAATTCTGCTCTGGGCGGCCCTGCTTCATGATATCGGCAAAGGCCGGCCGGGCGGTAAGCATTCCGCAACCGGCGCGGAAATGGCAGGCGAGGTGATGATGCGCATGGGATACGCATCTCATGATATCGAACCGGTTGTCTTTCTTATCGAGCATCATCTCCTGCTGGTCAAAACCGCCACCCGCCGGGACATCAATGATGAAGAGACGGCCGTGGCCTGCGCCCGGGTCATCAGGGACGTCAACCGCCTCAGAATGCTTTATCTCCTGACCGTCGCCGATTCCTGCGCCACCGGTCCCAAGGCATGGAACAACTGGACCGCGATTCTGATCCGGGATTTTTTTCTCAAAATATCCAATGTATTGGAAAACGAAGAACTGGCGGCTGCCAGCGCGGTCAACCGGACCAATAAAAAAATCCGGCTCATCCAGGCCGAAGCCGGGGCCGCGACCGACGAAAAGGATCTGAAAGCGCTGTTGACGGAGATGCCCCCGCGCTACCTGCTTTATACCGATGTTGCAGACATCCTTTCCCATATCAGGCTCTTTCGTGCGCTTGGCGATGAAGCCTTTGCCTGGCATGTGAACGCGGATACAAAAAATAACACCCGCACTGTGACCGTATGCGCCAAGGACCGGCCGGGCCTTTTTTCGATGATCGCCGGGGTGTTTACGTTAAACAATATCAATATCCTCGATGTCCAGGCCCATACCTGGCGCAACAACATCGCCCTGGATATATTTACGGTGGAGCCCCCGCCCGATCTTATATTCGAATCCGAGCGATGGGAGCGGGCCGCACAGCATCTCCGGTCGGCGATTGCGGGCCAAATGGATCTTTCAAAGGAACTGGCCCTCAAATCAACTCCGCCCGGGCCGGCTGATGCCCATGTCTCCATCCGGCCGAACCGGGTGGAGATAGACAACAAAGGCTCCAGTTTTTATACCATTATTGAGGTGTTTGCATATGATTGCAAAGGGTTGTTGTTTCGCATCGCCGATGCCATTGCCCGGTGCGGATTAAATATCAGCGTTGCCAAAATTGCCACCAAAGTGGATCAGGTGGTGGATGTTTTTTACGTCAGGGACGCGCATGACGGGAAAGTGGATGATCCCCGGCGGACGGCCGCCGTTCGGGAGAGCATCCTGTCTGTTTTGCCGCCCTGTCCGAAATCGACTGATCCATTGTGAAAATAATAATGCATTGCGACAACAGAATTTAAATTTTGATAAAAAAAGGGAGAAACACCATGAGATTGCTAAGTTTAAAAACGGTCGCCATAACTTTTCTGCTGGTGCTGTTACCCCTGTCCACGGCATTTGCCGATGAGCTCGACTCGGGCGACACCGCCTGGATCATTGTGGCCACGGCCCTGGTCATGATGATGACCCCGGCCGGCCTGGCCCTGTTTTATTCGGGCATGTCCCGGTATAAGAATTTATTAAACACACTGGCCATGACATTCGTATCTTATTGCCTTGCCAGCGTGATATGGGTGGCTTGGGGGTATTCCCTGGCGTTCGGGCCGGATCTGGGGGGATTTATCGGTGGATTAGATCATCTTTTCCTGAGCGGCATTGATGTCAATCATCTGTCCGGCACCATTCCCACTTACGTGTTTGTCATGTTTCAGTTGACCTTTGCCGGCATTACCGTGGCACTGGTCCTGGGCGCCATTGTGGACCGGATGAAATTTTCCTCGTGGATCGTCTTTTCCGCGCTCTGGCTCACCTTTATTTACTGCCCCATTGCCCACTGGGTCTGGGGCGGCGGCTGGATGGGGGAAATGGGCGCGCTGGATTTTGCCGGCGGTAATGTCGTTCATATCAACGCGGGTGTCGCCGGCCTGGTGCTCTCCCTGATGCTTGGTAAGCGGCTCGGTTACGGCAAGGAAGCCATGTTTCCCTCCAGCATCACGCTGACCGCCCTGGGCGCAGCCCTTCTCTGGTTCGGCTGGTTCGGATTTAACGCGGGCAGTCAGCTCGCCGCCGACGGCGTGGCCGGTTCCGCCTTTCTGGTGACCAATACGTCGGCTGCCATGGCGGCCCTGGCGTGGATGTTCGCCGAATGGTACAAAACCGGCAAACCCACGGTTCTCGGGATCGCCTCGGGCGTGGTGGCGGGTCTGGTGGCCATTACACCGGCCGCGGGTTTTGTGAATTTACAGGCATCTCTTGTTATCGGTCTGGTGGCCGGCGTTCTGGGTTTTTTCAGTGTGTCCACCTTGAAAAAGAAAATCGGATATGATGATTCTTTGGATGCGTTCGGCGTGCACGGGATCTGCGGCATCTGGGGCGCCCTGGCCACCGGTCTGTTCGCCGCCCCTTTTATATCCGGCCAGACGGGCCTGTTTTACGGAAATCCCAAGCAATTGTGGATTCAATTCGTATCCATTGTGGCCACCGTCGCTTTTACGGCCGTGGGCACATTTATCGTGGTCAAAATTACCGGCCTGGTCACGGGCGGCATCCGCGTGAAAGCGGAAAATGAGATCGAAGGTCTTGACAGCGCCGTTCATGGCGAAAGGGCGTTTGAGATATGAAAATAATATCAATATCAATAGATAAGGTAAAGGAGGGGCGTCATGAAGAAAATCGAAGCCATCATCAAACCCTTTAAACTCGATGATGTAAAGCAGGCACTTAATGAAATCGGCCTTCAGGGCATGACCATCACCGAAGTCAAGGGATACGGCCGTCAGAAAGGACACAAGGAGATTTACCGAGGCGCGGAATATCTTGTCGATTTTATTCCAAAGATAAAGATAGAACTCGTGGTCTCATCCGAGGTTGCCGACAAGGTCATCCATACGATCCGGAAGGCGGCCAGTACTGGAAAGATCGGCGACGGCAAGATCTTTGTCCTGCCGCTGGAGCAGGTGATCCGGGTGAGAACCGGCGAAACCGGCGAAGAAGCGATCTGAATTAGATAAAAAAATATCACGCAAAACATCAAACAACACCATTAAAGGAGGCAGAAACATGATGAGTCCGAAGCAAGTTCTTGAAATGGCGAAAGAAAAAGGAGCCAGGGTGGTGGATATACGGTTCATGGATTTCCCCGGAATATGGCAGCATTTTTCCGTGCCGATTACCGAATTGGATGAATCCAGTTTTGAGGATGGATTCGGCTTTGACGGATCCAGTATCCGGGGATGGCAGCACATCCATGAAAGCGATATGCTGGTGATTCCGGATGCGGACACGGCGAAAATGGACCCGTTTTTTGAAGTGCCGACCCTGGTTTTGATCGGCAACATCGTGGATCCCATCACGCGGGCGCCGTATTCCCGAGACCCCCGTTATATCGCCAAGAAAACCGAAGCCTATCTGACACAGACCGGCATCGGCGATGTGGTCTATATCGGTCCAGAGGCCGAGTTTTTCATTTTTGACGATATCCGGTTTGAATCCGGCAGACACCAGGCCTACTATATGATCGATTCCAAGGAAGGCATCTGGAACAGCGGCCGGGATGAGTTCCCGAACCAGGGCTACAAACCCCGGCACAAGGAAGCCTACTTCCCGGTGCCGCCCATGGATAAATTCCAGGATATCCGAACGGAGATGATGCTCACATTGCAGGATCTGGGGATCGACATGGAGTGCCAGCACCATGAAGTGGCTACGGCCGGGCAGGCGGAAATCGACATGCGGTTCAAGCCCCTGCTCCAGATGGGGGACCAGATGGTCTGGTTCAAGTATGTCTTGAAAAACATCGCCTACCGCCACGGCCATACGGTGACCTTCATGCCCAAACCCCTGTTCGAGGATAACGGTTCCGGCATGCACACCCATGTCAGCATCTGGAAGGACGGCGTTCCGTTGTTTGCCGGCGATAAATACGCCGGGGTTTCCCAGGAAGCCCTTTACGCAGTGGGCGGTATTTTGAAGCACTGCAAGGCATTGTGCGCATTCACCAATCCTACGACCAACTCTTACAAACGGCTGGTCCCGGGCTTTGAGGCGCCGGTAAACCTGGCCTATTCCAGCCGGAACCGGAGCGCGGCCATCCGGATTCCCATGTATTCGAGTTCGCCCAAGGCCAAGCGGATCGAATTCCGGACTCCTGATCCCTCGTGCAACGGCTACCTGGCTTTTTCGGCCGTTGCCATGGCGGTGATCGACGGCATTGAAAATAAAATCGATCCGGGAGATCCGCTGGACAAAAATATTTATGATTTGCCCCCCGAGGAACTGGCCGAAATCGAGACCGCGCCGGGGTCATTGGAAGAGGCCCTGGCAGCTCTTCGAGAAGATCATGCGTTTCTGCTCAAGGGAGACGTCTTCACCCAGGATGTTATCGATCGCTGGATCCAGTACAAGACCGAACAGGAAGTCAACCCGGTCCGGCTCCGGCCGCATCCCCACGAGTTTTTCCTTTATTACGATATTTGATGCGGACAAGACCGGAAAACCCGTAGATGAAAAAATAAAAACTGAATCAACTTTTTAGGAACGCATCAACAAGCAATCCTGACGGAAAAACCGCATCCGGCGCCGCCGCTCCCTGGAAACAGGGCGGGCCGCGGCCGGGTGCGGTTTTTTTTGTTTTGTTTTCACATCCACTTCAGTATGATAAAAAATTGTGCGGGGAAACCGCTTTTAATGTTTCCATAGTGTTTATTGCGTTTTGGAATTAAAACCTTAACCTGAGGGGAGCCATGACAGCAAAAACCGATTTTCAGCCGGCCTGGACGGAAAAGCCGCCCGCGAAAAAATCCTACCGGTCCGTTTTCAAATGGGGAAGCCCGGATGAATTCAAGCATCCGAGCCATGCCTGGTACCAGATGCTCAAAGACACATTCGGCATGACCGACGCGGATTTTGAAACTCCCCGGTTTGAAGGCAATGAACCGGTGACCATTGATCAAAAAATCCGCCTGACCGATAAACAGATCGGCCATATCACCGATATCGCCGGCAAGCGCAACGTGGCCGTCGATGATTTCAGCCGCGTGAAATACAGCCACGGCAAGACCATTGACGAAGCCATGGAACTGCGACGCCAAATGGTCCGCGATGTCCCCGATATCGTCGTGCATCCCCGCAACAAAAAGGACGTGGCCGGGATTGTGGCGTTCGCGAATAAAGAAAAAATCCCCGTTTACGTCTATGGCGGCGGATCTTCGGTCACCTTCGGGCTCAGGACGCCCAAAGGCGGGATCATGCTGGTCATGAGCACCCATATGAACAAGCTGCTGGTGGTCAATGACATCAATCAAACCGCCGTGGTGCAGCCCGGCATGATGGGACCGGCCTATGAAGCGGCATTAAACAGCGCGCCTGAAAAATTTAATGCGGCCCGTCGATATACCTGCGGCCATTTCCCCCAGTCTTTTGAATATTCATCCGTGGGCGGATGGGTGGTGACCCTGGGTTCGGGCCAGGCATCATCTTATTACGGCGACGCCTATGATCTCGTGCTGAGCCAGGAATATGTCACCCCGGCGGGTAATTTTAAAACACTCGATTTCCCTGCCACGGCCACCGGCCCGAAGATTAACGATATGATGAAAGGCAGCGAGGGGGCTTTCGGCGTTCTGGTGGAGCTGACCATGAAGATTTTCCGTTATATGCCGGAAAACCGGCAGCGGTTTTCTTTCATGTTCCCCTCCTGGGACGCGGCGGTGGCGGCCAGCCGGGAAATCACCCAGGCGGAGTTCGGCATGCCCGCGGTCTACCGGATCTCCGACCCTGAAGAAACCGAGGTGGGGCTCAAACTTTACGGGATTCACGGCACACCTGTGGATACCGTGGTTTCACTGCGGGGATACAAGCCAATGGAGCGGTGTCTCTGCCTCGGCACCACCGAAGGGGAAAAGGGATTCGCCCGTCATGTGCGGGACCAGGTGGCCCGGATCTGCAAGTCAAACGGCGCCATGACCCTGACCGGTTTTGCCATGAAACTGTGGGAAAAGACCCGGTACAAGGAACCCTACATGCGCGAAGACCTCATGGATTACGGCATCATCATTGATACCGTGGAATCCGGCGTGACATGGGACAACCTCCATCGGCTCCACCAGGGGGTGAGGGCCTATATCAAGAAACGGCCCGAGACCATCTGCATGACCCATGCCTCGCATTTTTACCCACAGGGCACCAATCTTTATTTTATTTTTATCCTCAGAATGGTCGATCTGGATGAATATCAGGAATTCCACAAAGGGATCATCGAGGCGATCCTCCAGCACGGCGGCTCCATCAGCCACCATCACGGCGTGGGCAAGCTGTTCGCGCCGTTTATGGAAAAACACCTGGGTCGGGAGCAGATGGACATCCTGCGGGCGTTGAAGAACCATTTCGATCCGAACCAGATCATGAACCCCGGCGGTCATCTCGGCCTGTAATCCGGGCGGGTGGAAACTATTGACAGGCGGGTCGTATCTTTTTGGAGTTGCCGCGGCAATGCTTGCCCGCCTGTCAACTATCTAAGCCTGATCCCGTCCCTTGCGCAAAGATTTGCCCCATGGTTTTCTCCGCCCAGGAAGTCAGGCGATGATCTTCAAAAAAACCGCAGTGACCGCCGTATTTTGTCAGGATGATTTCAAGATGTTGAGGCCGGGCCAGATGGTTCAGGTCATCGGCCGGGATCACCGGGTCATCATTGCTGATGATGATGGTCGCGGGCACGTTCAGTCCCGACAGCGCGTCTCCCGTGATGGCATACCCGTTCAGGTAAGCATCAAGGCTTGGAAATTCCGAAAACCGGGCGACAAAATATTGCGTCATGGCGCTGATACTTTTAAACCGGCTGATCCGGTCAAGCCCCTTTATGTCCGGAAAGCATTTCTGCTTGACGGCAATGGATTTGCGCCATTTTTTCATGAAATAATGATGGTAGATGTACAGCCCGTTTTCCATGGCGAACATGGTATGGGGCGGATACAGGACCGGGCAGACGGCCGCCGCATGATCCAGGCGAATGCCGGCCCCCGGCGCCCGGACCGCCACCCGCAGGGCGAAATTGCCGCCAAGTGAAAACCCGCCGATCAGCAGACGCCGATGGGGAAAGGTTTCTTCAATTGTTTTGACCGCGCCCACCACTTCCGCAATCCGGCAGGAATGAAACAGGTCGCGGTTTAAATGATGGGTTTTCCCGTGATCCCTGAGATTGAGACGCAACACGTCAAATCCTTTATTCCATAAAAATCCGGCGGCCGACACCAGATACATGGAATCCGCGCTTCCCTCCCAGCCGTGGATCAGAATGCACAAATCGTTTCCCGGGGGCGTCCGCGGCGAATAAAAGCCCTGGAGCCGCACGCCCCGGCCGCAGTCGAGTATATGGGATCTGGCGGCGGCAAGCATTCCTTTTGCGCGCCGGACCACCAAAGGTTTGCGCAGCTTCAGGCTGTTAAGAATAGTCTGAACGTGACGATTCCGTAGAATCGACGGCGGGTTATAATCTTTCATTGCTTTTGTGCCCTTCCGTGACCATGGGTGGTTGCGATTGTGTTTTTCGGTCTGTTTTTTTCATGTCAATCCTTTCATATCCTCAACCGTCTTTTTCCGTCAAGACATCAACGCTGGTTTTGGTCGTCATATCTTATCAGTATCTTCCAGACTTGGATTTTTTTGCCAAATATTTGTTTTTTTGTTAAAATTCGTTTGATTTAATATGGTTTTCTTATGGCGGTTCGCAGCTTTCCCGGAGCGGCAATCTGCCGCAAAGTCCGTTGAAAAGGCATCAATGAGGAGGGATGGGTTCCGCGACAGGTGCAGGGGCCTTGAAAAAAGTGCTGGAAATTGCATCGGTGATGGGTGTAAAGAAAGGCAAACATTTATAACAACGGAGGGAAAAATGCTTTATAAAACCTATCAGAATCTCAGATACCGGACCCAGCACAAGGTGATGAAATACGCGGGCATGTTTCTGCCGTTTCCAGTGCCCGATCTTTTACAGGGGCCGGGCAGCGTTAAGAAACTGGCAAAGCGGATACAGGCCGACGGCCTCCGTCAGGTGCTGGTGGTCACCGATAACATACTGATGGGTTTAAAACTGCCGGAAGGGTTCCTGAAATCCTTAGATGACAGCGGTGTCGGCTATACGGTTTTTTCCGATGTCCAGCCCAACCCCACCATCGAAAACGTTGAAGACGGGGTCAGTGTGTACCGGGAAAACAAGTGCGACGGCATCGTGGCTTTCGGCGGCGGATCACCCATGGACTGCGCCAAGATTATCGGCGCCCGGGTGGCGAACTGGCTTCTCCCTGTTCGGTGGATGAAAGGCAATTTCAGAGTGCTGCTGCCCGTGCCGCGTCTTTATGCAGTCCCCACCACAGCGGGCACTGGATCCGAGACCACGGTGGCGGCCGTGATTACCGATGCGGACACTCACGAGAAATTTGCCATCAACGATCTTAAACTAGTACCGAAAGTCGCTGTCTTGGATCCGGAACTGATGGTCGGGCTTCCGCCCCATATTACGTCGACAACCGGCATGGACGCGCTTACCCATGCGGTAGAAGCCTATATCGGCTTAAACGGCAACCCCTTTACCGATGAAAATGCGGAAAAAGCCACCCGTCTGATTTTCGACAACCTTGAAATTGCCTATCGAAACGGCGCCGACCTTCAGGCTCGAAACAACATGGCCCTGGCCTCCTTTTACGCGGGAACGGCCTTTACGCGTGCTTATATCGGCTACGTGCATGCCATCGCCCATAACATGGGCGGCTTGTACGGCGTTCCCCACGGCCTGGCCAACGCGATTATTCTGCCCTATGTCCTGGAATTCTGCCGCCTCGAAGCCGGGCAGAAACTGGCAAAGCTGGCTGTTGCCGGCGGCATCGGCAAACAGGGGGAATCGGTTGATGTTTTATCGAAACGCTTTATTGAAAAAGTAAAAACCATGAACAAGAACATGGGGATTCCAAACTTTATCAAGGAGCTCAAAGAAGACGACATTCCCCTGATCGCCAAACGCGCCCTCGACGAAGCCCACCCCGACTATCCGGTGCCGCGCATCATGACCCGGGAGGAATGCGAGGAATTGATCGGCAAACTGTTGTCGTAAAATATTTAAAAAACGCCGCTGCTTTTTATTATCGGCGCATCTCTATCCGGTCTTACCTTCCCCTGGCCCCTCTGTATTGGTCGATAGAGATTGCTTGGAAGCTTATACTGTAGCGGCATCCTGGGGATAAACCATCCTGCCGGCTGCGGATATATCGTAACCATCCAGGGAATCCGCGATGTTTTTAAATTCCGTGTTTTGGAAGATTCCGAGAAAATGCTGGATGGGTTTGTCGAAAAACCGGTCCCGGGTGATCATGAGATCGTAGCGCTCCCAGCGCAGGGAAATGAAATCCAGCCCCAGCAGGCCCGCCACCGGACGGATGCCGGGGCCCATATCCGCCCGTCCGGACAACACCTCCAACCCCACCTCCATGTGACTGTTGACTTCATGCAGATAGCCGTCAATTTTTTGCGAGTCCATATCGGCTTTTTTGAGTTCCCGGTCGAACAGGAGCCGGGTGCCGGTGCCCACGGCACGGTTTACCACCCGGATTTTCGGCTGATTGAGATCCGCGACCCCTTGAAGACCCTTGGGGTTACCCGGTTGGACTAAAAACCCCTGCTCGCGGCGGCAAAAGTTAACCATTACCGGCACCTGGTTGAATTCCCGGTTGGCGAATTCGAAATTATAGTCGGCGCCGTTTTCCTGGAGCAAGTGAGAGGCGGCGATATGACAGAGATCCCTGCGCAGGGCGTGCAAACCGCCCATGCTTCCCAGGTTGGCGAACACCGCCAGATAATTCTGAAACATGCGGTTGAACAGGGCAATTGTTTTTTCAAGGAGCAGGTCATTTGAGCCGGCAAGAACGATCAGCCGTGTGTCGACCGCACCGTGATCCGTGGAGCGGGAGGGGTAGTTAATTGTGCTGGCTTCCACCCACTGATCCACCAGATGCAGGGGAAAGACCCATTTGCCGGTGACCTTGGAGGCGGGCAAACCTTTTTCCGCCACCAGGGTATAGACCATTTTCTCGTTGACGCCCAGATATTCAGCCACTTCCCGGGTCGATAGCAGTTTTTTCATGAAAGGCCTCCGGCAATTACGGAAATGTTGTGAAATTAAATATACAGCTTTCCTGCAATGGATGCAATAAGACGCGACATAAGTGTCAGGCGCAATATGAGACCCTACGGATGGTTCAGATCTTCAAGACAGGTTACAGCATCGGCGTCAATGCGCATGTCCACAGGGTCGCCGATGCGCATGGGCCGGGCCATATATTCGGATTTGTCCATCACCAGTTGCAGCGCGATGCCGATATCGACGCGGACTCGGATATCGGCGCTTGCATCCGCTATACAGATGACTTTTCCTCTAAAAACGTCTGACGCGCTTTCTATCCGGGATGCGAGTGTGGCGGTGTCGACGATTTTAATTGATTTCGGATGAATGGATATCCGTATATTTTCCCGGTCCGTGCCGGGAACGGGGATGTGGATGTTTTTGGCCACACGGCAGAAATACCGGTGATCTTTGTTGATCACATCACCCCTGAAAATATTTTCATCAATATAATCCGTCAGTCTTCCGTCCTGGAGACAGATGACGTCAGATGTCAGGCGGGCCGCCTGGTCGTGGTCGTGGGTGCAGAAAATAAGGGTCATCCGGCCGTGTGCTGCGATATCGGCGATGATGGCCTCAACTGCGTTGCGGCTTTCAAGATCCAGGTCGGCGGTAGGCTCGTCCAGCAGCAGCACTTCTGGATCGCAGGCAAGCGCCCTTGCAATGGCGATGCGGCGGGTTTCGCCGCCGGACAGGTATCGGGCGTCCGTGTGGATGAAGCGACTCATTCCCACTTGGTCAAGGGCCTGTTCGATGATAGATGCCCGCTTTTTTGCGGGGATTTTTCGGGTCTTCAGGCCGAAGGCTATATTGTTGAAAACCGAGGAGCTGAAAAGGATGGGGTGCTGATTCACCAGGATCACACTTTTTCGAAGAGACTGGAGATGAGCCTGCGAAAAACGAACCGGCCGGCCCGCAAAAAACAGCGACCCGCCGGACGGTTCCGACAGAAACGCAAGAATGTTGAGCAGGGTCGTCTTTCCGGCGCCGTTGGGCCCGATCAGGGAATAGACTTTTCCGGCCGCCACAGTGAGCAAAGAAATATCCAACACCCGACGGCCCTGGAATTCTTTGTAAATATTTGTCAGCGCATAGGCGGTCATTGCGAAACTTTTCCCTGAAAATACTGGAGCAGGACATTGAGCGTCAGGCTGAGTCCCAGCAGGATGATCCCTAATGCCATGGCCAGACTGAAGGCGCCCTTGTCGTATTCCAGGGCCATGGCCGTGGTCATGGTTCGGGTAAATCCTTTGATATTGCCGCCGAGCATCATGGAGATGCCGATTTCCGAAATGACCCGGCCGAAAGCCGCCACGATCGCCGCGATGATGCCGAACCGGGCCTCCCTGATGATCACCAGAGCCGTCTGAAATTCCGATGCCCCCAGGGTCAAGGCCGTGGACCGGTACCGGGGATCGATGCGGCTGACGGCCGACAGGGTGAACGTCGCCACAATGGGAGTGATCAGAATGATCTGGCCGATGATAATGGCGTTGGGCGTATAGAGCAAATCAAATGCGCCGAAGAGGCCCCGCCTGGCGATAAAGGCATATACAAACAGACCGATGACCACGGTGGGCACGGACAGGAGTGTGTTTAAAATCGTGATGACGATGCGTTTAAAGGCAAATTCGCGCAGGGCGATCAACACTCCGGCGGGGATTCCTACGCTGCCGGCGATCAGGGTGGCCATCAGGCTGATTTTCAGGGATACGGATATGATGCCCAGAAGTTCGGCATCCAGGGATGCCATGAGCCGGAATGCCGATATCAGTCCGTCGGTGAAGAAACTCATTTAAATCCTGTTTGTCCGAAGCCATTATTCTCGATTGCCATAAATTATGGCGCAAATATCGCCTTTAAATATTTATTACAATACTGAAGATGTTGTAATGAATTTTAAGCGTAAGGCTTCATTCCCTTGCATAGAATCAGAGGAGTATAGGTAAAGCGTCGTGGATTAATTAAAAACATCTTAAAATCATTAATAAAAGCTTTGCATCCGCCGGGATAATCACTGAATAAATTTTCAAATTCACTTTGGATCATTTCGAGCTTCTTCATCCAGTTGAAGAGGTCGGTATCGCTTATGGAGCCATAAAACAGGTGATGCGCCATGAGATCAACCTGAATATTGATAAAACCATGATCAAACAAATATGAATATAACTTCCGCCCGGCATATGCATCAAAGTTGGCTTCTTTCTCCGCCCGGACGATGAGTTTTGTGAGGAAGTCTTGCATCATCGGAGGCAGTTCATGGTGACTAAGGCAATTGTAGTCAAGATCGAGTAAGCAGAGGCAGCCTCCCGGCTTAAGTATTTGACTTAAATTGTAAACTATGTCAAAGCTCTCTTTCCGGAAATATTCCAGGATGAACCGAACCCAAATGAGGTCAAATTGACCGATACCTTCCAATGGTTTTTTTAAATTACAGACTTTAAATTCAATTCCTTGTTGTCCATAATAATTTTTTGCATGGGAGATGCGCTCCAGAGAAAGATCGATACCAACCGCTGATCCACCAGGTTGCACCATTTCATGGAGAATAGAAGTGGTTTTTCCGGGACCGCATCCGACATCAAGGACTTGCATACCAGGTCTTATACCACTCCAGATTGCCTGTTGCCTGACTGATTCGGGATCGGTCTTGATCTCCAACCGAAATGTTTCCTCCGAGTTTTCCATAAGATAGCTCTTAGAATGTTTTAATTGAAGAGTTTTGATATTTTTGATCTCCTGGTTACTTTTGCGATAATAAGTAGAATTTTAAATGGGTCAAATAATATTTCGAAAAAAGAACAGAATTATAATAATTAATAGTTATAATTTTTATCTATTAATTTTATACTAAAATCAGCATTTTTCATCCTCATAATATGGAAGCAGAAGGCTTTAAGTGCCAGCCGCTATTGATGAGGCGCAGAATCGCCATAATTAAGAGGCAATTCTAAATGTTATTCAGCTTATGTCAATAAATTTGTGAGCCACAAAGATTTGGTAAGCCTGCTTTATGAGTTGACATAACCAGTCATGTGCAATGGGTATTGAAATAATTTCAATTATATGGTGTTAAAAAATAAGATGTTATGAACGGAAGTATTGCCGATGCTGATCGGGAGATTTTTTAAAATTGTCTTAAAAAATTTTTCCAGACATGCGGTAGCCGAACTTTCTGCAGTTTGACATTTGACAGAAGATGATAATCCGAATTGTCAATGGTAAGGTTCATCTATTCGGACAATACAGAATCTGTTGAGCAGGATGTTTTTTTAAATAAGAATTAGAAATCCACGTCCTTTGGACGTGTGTCAGGGTGCAACGGCTTTGCCAGTTTCACGCCTCATGTGTTACATCCCGTCGAGTTGTCCCCACAACGCGTTAAAGGAGGAATAACACATGAGGCGTTTTCGTAAATTATCACACGTTCTTTGGAATCAGGAAGCGAAGGAATTTAAAGCCGAGCATCAGCAGCAAAACTTTTTCTAAGTAATAAAAGATATGGGGTCGACGCGCTAACCCTGACACCTTTATCCCCCTTTAGGGGTGGATTCTTTGCTTTTGTTTTTTTGTAAGTCGGTCGGATTCCGGCCTTGAGCTGCCCGGCAAGATTCAAACCTAAACCTTATCGGTGTTCGGGCATCACGTAAATGAAAAAAGATCTTGTCAATTTCTCGAATAAATCACTATCCTGAGAGACTTCGAGGCCTCCCGGGATTTTTGTCTCCGAAATTTTTACCATAGTCCTCAGGCAGTCGTGCCATGATTTCAAACCGAAACTTTCAGGTTAGAAAATCATATTTAAAGAGCGCTTGAGATCAACCACGATATATTGTGGTTGATTTTTCTTGACACACAAGATTTTTATCAATATATAAGAAAACAATATAATTCGGTACACTGTATCTTGATTGAGGGTGGAGAAATCTTTGCATGGATTTTGAAACAAAGAAGAAGCTATTTGACCCGGATCAATCTACTCCCCCGCGATTTTTTAAGCATGAAGACCTGATTAGAAGCTTTGATGCCGCAAAGACTCTTGACCCCAAAGAGCTTATTAACACCATCAATTATCTTCATTTCACAAAGACCCCTCTGTTTGTCCTGCTGCAGCACCCGGTCTATAAGGACAGGCTTCTTGCGAAGGCCTATCCCGAGCCTTGTCTCGACAATCAACTGACCTTCAAGTGGGATGAATCATATTTTCAGTACAAGCTGGAAACATATCAGCCTCTACATCTGGTCATTTTAGCTAATCATTCCGTTATTTACGCGCCGATTAACATTATAAGCAGTTGTAAACTAAGTTTAACGCTTCAGGTGCCTGAGAAAAGTTTTATCCTGAATCAAAGACAGAACCAGAGATATCCCAGCAGTGACGTTTCTGCTGAGGTGATGCAAAGCGATTTTGTCGCAAAGGGGGAATTAATCGATTTTAGTTCAGGGGCGTTCCGAATAAGGGCAAGTTCGGACGCATTCAAACACAATAATTGGTTCAATCCCGATGTGCCGGCGACGGTTCGCCTGTTTTCAAATGATAAAATTGTCTATTCGGAATTTTGCAAATGCATGCGCCGGCAGGAGGATCACAATGGATCAAAAGAAATCGTATTTGCTGCCGCCAGCGATCATATCAGCCGTTTCCCGGCAAAAAAAATCCGCAATCCCCGGCAGCTTATATCATCCACGCTTACCGCGGCATTTGAACATCCGCTTCTAAAGAAAAGAAATTATAGAGATATTTATGATATTTCATCATCAGGTTTTTCAATTATTGAAAGACCTGATGATGGCCTGCTGATGCCGGGTATGATGATTTATGATCTTTCGATTCTTCTGGCCGGCATATCAATTGCGAATTGCTCCGTACAGATCATCTATCGAAGGGTGATGGAGAATAATGCCCGTTACGGCATAGCTATTCTTAACATGGACATTCATTCATACAGTAGAATAAACAATATTTTATGCGCAAACTCAGACCCCCAGATTTCCGTTTCTACGGAAGTTGATATGGATGCTCTGTGGGAGTTTTTTTTTCAGACCGGGTTTATCTATCCGGAAAAGTATGCTTCATGTGTGCAATATCGTGAAAATTTTATAAAAACTTACAACAGGCTCTATCAGGATACCCCGGAAATGGCCAGGCATATTACCTTGGAAAACAACGGACGGATTTACGGGCATGTATCAATGATAAGGGCTTATGAACGGACATGGCTCATCCATCATCATGCGGCAAGGCCCACGGGAAATTGCAAGCCGCCTGGCTTTTCGGTTTTACGGCAGATGATGATTTTTTTAAATGGGATGTACCAGTTGTCTTCAGCGAATATGGACTATGTTATCTGTTATTTTCAGCCTGAAAATAAATTCCCTGATCATGTGTTTGGAGGATTTGTTAGAGAATTAAACAACCCGCAAGCTTGTTCGCTTGACCTTTTTTCTTATTTGACGGTTCCTGTCGGTTGTAATCAAGAAGATTTTCCTCACGGATGGCTTTTCAGGGAAAGCATACCCGTAGATCTATGGGAGCTGACACAATTCTACAAGCACAACTCCGGTGGTCTTTTACCCAATATATTGCGGTTTGAAGAGCCTGAGGCCGGTGCAGCATCTCTGGAATCAGTTTTTAATCGTCATGGGTTTTTAAGAAAGTGGCGGTTTTATTCTTTGGTCTATCAGGAGCAGCTTAAAGCTGTTTTTATAGCTGACCAGTCGGATCTAGCAATCAATATGTCAAATCTATTAAACAGTATCAAAATTCTTATTACTGATCCTGACGGACTGACTTCGGAACTGCTTTCACGCGCTGTATCGGAACTAGGCAGATTGTATGACATGGACAAGATTACGCTTCTGATATATCCTGCGTCTGCTGCGCAATCCATGGGGATTTCATATCCAAAGCAGTATCAGCTTTGGATACTTAATGTGCGTTATTCGAATCAATTTATGGATTACAGTCAAAAACATCTCAGAATAAACTATGACTTACGATTAAACAATCGGATATAAGAATGTTGGAAAGCCCTTTATATAATTCAAGAATCATAAAAAGTTTTACAGAATATATATCTAAATATCATCCGAAGGTTGATATCATTTTAATCCTTGATTATGCCGGAATCAAGAAATATCAGATTGAAGATGAAGGACATTGGTTTACGCAAACCCAGGTTGACCAGTTTTATGACATGACGGTTAAAACGACTGGCGATCTGGATATTGCTAGAAAGGCTGGACAATATTCGATTTTTAGCATAGCGGCAGGTGGCTTTGCAAAATATCTATTATGGTATATGACGCCATCTGCTGTATATAATGTTCTCGAAAAGGTTTATCCCCACGCGAGCAGAGGTTCAACCGTGAAAGCTAAAAAGGTTGGGCCGAATCAAGCCGAAGTAATCGCCACCCAGAATCCCGGTGTTAAAGAAAAACCTTATCAGTGCCAAAACAGGTTGGGAACATTCGAGGGTATCACCAAGCTCTTTACAAATGAACTTCCCGTTGTGGTGCATGACACCTGCATGCATATTTCCGGTGATCGCTGCGTGTATAATATCAGATGGAAGCCCATGCCCTCGTTTACATGGAAAAGGTTGGCGAATTACAGTTATCTGCTGGGGATACTCGTTTCTATTTTAGTGTTTGCTACCCTGCCCCCCGGTTACAGCATTACGGTCTTTTTGTCCGTGATCATTATTTCCATGGGCGTCACCTTGTATCAGGTCAATCTGGAAAAAAATGAACTTGAAACGACTTTTAAAAACCATGGCGATACAGCCAACAATCTTGTGGATGAAATTAATGCCAGGTATAACAATTCTATTCTGATTCAGGAGATCGGACAGGCAACCTCCAATATCCTCAATATTGATAACCTGCTTAAATTCACAATGGAGACATTTAAAAAGCGGTTGGATTTTGACCGCGGATTAATAATGCTTGCCAACCGGGATAAAACTCGTCTGATTTACAAAACAGGTTATGGATACAATCGTGATGAGGAAGATTTGCTAATAAACACAGAATTTCATCTTGATAATCCTAAATCAAGGGGGCCGTTTATTGTTGCCTTCAAAAACCAGCAACCTTTTTTAATGGATGATCTTGGAGCGCTTGAAAAAATTGTGTCCGAAAGAAGCCGTGAATTTGCAAAAAGATTGGGAGTCAAATCATTTATATGCGTACCGATTTTATATGAAGGCATCTCCGAGGGAATTCTAGTGGTGGACAACTATCATTCAAAACGGCCGCTGAATCAGAGTGATCTCAATCTTTTTACGGGGATAGCGCTTCAACTCGGCATCAGCATCAATAATGCCAGATCTTATGAGGTAATCCGCGAAAGGGAGCAACGGTTCAGAGCCCTTAGCGAAAACGCCCCGGATATAATATATACCCTTGATACTGAGGGGAGATTTGTCTACGTCAACCCGGCCTGGGAGAAAATTCTTGGCTATCAGAAAGAGATGACCATAGGGAAATTATTTGTTGATTTTCTGAAAACGGAAGATACGGAGCGGTTTGTCTCTGTTCTTAGTTATATAAAGGGAAAAAGGCAGACGATTACCGACTTATATGTCCCCATTCTACACAAGGATGGTACAAAGCGGCTGTTTCATATGAGTTGTGCGCCGGAGGCTGATTCTGAAGGGAATTTAATCGGTGTTGTGGGCATCTTTAAAGATGTTACGGATCTTAAAAAATCGGAATTTGAATTAAGAGAGAGTAACGAAAGTCTGCGGCGGGAGATCGAAGAGAGGACGCTGGCGGAAGCAAAACGGGCGGCTCTGGAGCGTCAGCTTCGGCAGGCGCAAAAGATGGAGGCGGTTGGGACGCTTGCAGGCGGCCTGGCTCACGATTTTAATAACCTGTTGATGGGCATCCAGGGATACGCAACCCTCATGCTGCTGGATACGAAGGAAGGCCATGCTCATTATGAAAAACTTAAAAATATCGAAAAGTATGTTGTTCGCGGGGCAAACCTTACAAAACAATTGCTTGGGTTTGCAAGGGGCGGTAAGTATGAGATAAAGCCAACCAATATGAACGAACTGATCAAAACGAGTTCCGAAATGTTTGGCCGGACAAAAAAGGAGATTTCTATTTCTATCGATCTTGAGTCCAAGCCATGGATAGTTCAAGTAGATCAGGGACAAATTGAGCAGGTGCTTTTAAATCTTTATCTTAATGCCGCTCAGGCCATGCCTGGGGGCGGGAATATACAGATTGAAACAAAAAATGTTCTAATCGATGAAAATGATGATCAATATAGATATCGTAAGCCCGGCAGGTACATCAGAATAATGGTGAAAGACGCGGGTGTTGGAATTGATGAAAAGACCAAGGGTAGAATTTTTGAGCCGTTTTTCACGACAAAGGAGATGGGGCGCGGGACAGGCCTGGGACTTGCCTCGGTTTACGGCATTGTTAAATCCCACAATGGATTTATCCATGTCGAAAGTGAAGTGGGGCACGGCAGCAACTTTATCATTCACCTTCCGGCTTCCGATAAAGCACCAAAAAAAGAAAAGTTTCTTGCCGAAACATTGACCATGGGAAATGAAACGCTTCTTGTTATAGATGATGAAGCGGATATACTTAACATATGTTCGGAAATGCTAAAAAAATTAGGATATAACGTAATATCTGCCGGAAGCGGAGCCGAAGCCGTAAAAGTGTTTATTGAAAAAACAGAAGAAATCGATGCGGTCATTCTTGATATGGTAATGCCGGAAATGAGCGGCGGCGAAACGTTTACTCGTCTCAAGAAAATAAAGCCTGATGTCAAAGTGCTTCTTGCCAGTGGTTACAGCGTGTCGGAAGAAGCGTTACGCATTATAAATGACGGTCAAGGCGGCTTTATACAAAAGCCTTTTGATATACAAAAGGTATCTTCTAAAATCCGGGAAATTCTTGACAAGCAAACGCCCGGCTCGGTATCGAAGTCGTTGCCCTTTTGTTTATCTGGCAAAGCCCCGGAGTATGATGTCAGACACAATCAAAACCCCGATTAAAATCCTGCCACTGTTACTTATAATTCATAACTATTTCACAGTTAAATTTTATCCCTCACTTCTTTATTGTTCGCTAAGCACATATCATCACATCGAATTTATGAACCTTGAATTTGGAACTTCTATATTTTGCCGCCGAAATCGAACTTTTTAATGTTCCATCGTAATTCAATCGATTTTTTTTAACAAAAACGTATGAAAAGATTCCGGAAACAAGGAGGCAATCGCACGTAATGGTTTTATACCTAAGAACCGAAAAACAGCCAAAGGTATCAAGCGCCGGTAACGAAACTGATGATCTATGCAGTGAAGTCTGAACTTTTTGATAAGAAGGATCAAAAACATTTCATAATTTTTTTGATATCGGATCGCTACGCCCTGCCTTGTAAAAAATCTCAGCCGGGATGTTTTTTGGCCAAAAGGTTCTGTGTAGCCGTCCCGGACAGCCTTGTCGTAAAGCGGAGTTCCAGGAAAGAAAGTCAGGTAGAATATATTAACAATCACATGAAGAGGGAGTTCAAGAAGTGATTTGTATGTTAAGTAAACATCCTCACGCATTTCATAGGGATTATCAATTATAAAATCCACAAGAAGATCAACGTTATCTGATTTTTTATATTCCGCCAGTTCCCTGATAACCTTTAGCGTTTTTCTAACATCTGTATTTCTATTAAAAACATCATCCAGCACTCTCTGGCTTCCTGTCTGAACGCCCATCTGGATAAAACGCAGTCCGGCGTTAACAAGCAGCTTCATTTTTTTTGAATTATATGTATTAGGGCTGACGGCAAGGCCGAGAGGAATTCCGATTTTTTCTTTATACTGTTTTGCAAAATCTTCTATCTGATCCAACGGTCTCATGAAAAAATCATCATCGGCAAGCACTATATATTCAAAAAAATCAAATTGGGCTAAAGACATTTGAAGTTCGCTGATTATGCGATTGACCGAGTGAAAACGAATAGAATTTTTACCAAAAATAGAAATGTATCGCGCATTATTGCAATACGTGCATCTGTTAGGGCATCCCCTTGATGCAAGAAAATAAAATGCCGGTTTATAAAACGGATAACACGCAAATCTTTCTTTTAATATTTTTTTATTCAAAGGAATAAGATGCTTGTCTAGGAGATAGGAATCACTCAAATCATAATCATAATATGGCAGGCTGTCTAATTCTTTAAATGGCGGCAAAACCTCATTTATGATCAGTCGCCCCTCTTTTCTAAAAGCCATATTTGGTATGTTATAATAATCCTCACCCGCATCCATTTTGTTTACAAAATCGACTACAGATTCATCTCCTTCCGAAAAACAAACGCCATCAGCAAATTCTAAGGCCATTTCAGGTGCGGCAATGCAATGTGGTCCTCCCCATACTATTTTTATTTCAGGAAAATATTCGTGGATATATTCTGTTATCTGAATCGCAGCAGAAACATAACTGCTGTAAACCCCGATCAAAACAAGATGAGATTTCTCAAGAATTTGGTTTAACTGCATTAATTCATTTTTGTCATCAATAAAAGGATTTGATCTTGCCAAAAAAATATTTGTAACATGATATCCAGCCCGTTTCAGCAGAGCAGAAATTAACCGTGAACCATCAGAAGAGATCTTGCTGGACAAATTGACTAAAACTATTTCCACTTTTTACTAACCATTCAAGGAAGAGGATATTGTTTTTAAGCACTTAACATATTTCTTAACCAGCTTGTATTGAGGTGGACGCAATGTTCAGGATAAAAAATTTTAAATTTATAATATGCATCCAATTAATGAAGTTAATTGATCCCGTCATATTTTGCGATGAGCGAGCTGTAAAAAATTCAGCATGAGAATGGAACATTATTCGCCCGTCGGAGCATTGAAACTTTTCCTGCGGGCAGCCTGGTTGGAACTATTCAATACCGACTGAATTATCTTTTTCTTGCTGCCTACTCGGGATAGATCTTTACCCCAATAGATCTCAGCAGGGGTTTTGTCAACCAGTGATTAATGAGCGCGCTCGAAATTGTAAAAATCAAGACTCTGCTCCAAATTTTTGATCGGTTCTTTGATATTTCGAGAATCGTGAAGATATAGTTTTTCGTATTGCACGGATCGCAAAATCGTTCAATAAAAATGTAATCCATTGCCCGGCCCTTGCCGTCCATATTGATCCGGATGCCATGTTTCTATAGCACGCCCGTGAGTCGTTAGCTGGTATATTGGGCGCTTTTTGTCCGTATTGAAATCAAAGGTATTCACGCAAAAATCATCACCCATGGTCAACGAAATCTCCCGGGCCAGGAATTATCGGTTGTGCCCCTTCATCATTTTATTCTGAAATCTCGGGAACACAAGCGGCAAACATGATACAATTTCTAAGTCAAACGGGCCCTTTTTTTGCGCATTCCACAGGATATCGGAACTGGTTCCATCAATGCCGGTCCCGGATCATTTGTTCCAGCTTTTTTTTATCATGTCACGCAATCTATTTGAATAATGAACATAATATCGTTTACTCATTTTCACCGTCAGTCGTGTCGGAATCGGCGTCAGGGAAGAAGAGCGCCTGTCCGTGGATGTTGTAAGCCGCGATAAGGGCTTGCCCCTTAGGTGATGTGATCCATTCTGCAAGCTGCCGGGCCATGTCGTATTTGACGTGGGGATGTTTTTCCGGGCTGACCGGGATGATGCCGTAAGGATTAGCCAGTATCGGGTCCCCTTCACACAGGATTTCCAGATCCAGCCCCTGTTCCCGTCCCAGCTTGTATTCCAGATACGTGCCCCGGTCCGCTATTGTGTAGGCCTGCTTTTCCGTGGTCATGGTAAGAGTGGCGCCCATGCCCTGGCCGATGGACAGATAGCGTTCCTTCATGTCCGCCGGAAATGTCGCGCTTCCGGTAACGGTCTTGCCCGCCGCCGAATATTCACGGGTTTCGGTTTTCATGACAACACCCGTGACCCGCCAGATTTCCTGCTCCTTGACATGGGTGCCGCTTTCGTCGCCACGGGAAATAAAAACCGCATCGGAACGGGCGATTTTTTCAAAGGCGGAAGCGGCCAGTCCCGTGCCCTTGATGCCGGCCGGATCGGCGGCCGGGCCGATGACGATGAAATCATTGTGCATCACCGGGTAACGACGGGCGCCGTAGCCGTCGGCGACAAATTGATTTTCAAGATCGATGGCGTGAACGAAAATAATATCCACGTTTCCGTCCATGCCGTCCCGGATGGCGGCCCCGGTTCCCTTGGCAATGACATGCACTGTTATGCCGGTTTCTTTTTCAAATGCCGGCAACAGCACATCCAGAAGCCCGGAATCCCGGGTGCTGGTGGTAGTGGACATTTTGATGCTTTTCTCCTGAGCGGCTGCTGATCCGCAAAGCGCAACGACGGCCATTATGGCGGCAAGCATTATTATGTTAAATGATATCAGATATCTTTTCATATGCATCATCCTTCATTATTGTTTTGT
>QZJS01000094.1 GCA_003597945.1 Desulfobacteraceae bacterium
CGCAGCAGTGCCCGTAGCAGGCGGTCGTTTTTAAGTGAAGCCCTGACGGTATTGATCATCCTCGGCATCATGGCCGCGGGTCTGATGTATCTGAATCGTCACTGCGGCCGCCTGCGGGCGGATTGTCATCCGGACATGCAATTCTGGCAAAGGGTCATCCTGACGCTCATCCAGCGGTCTTTTCCCATTGCCGCGGCCATACTCTTTTTCCATATCTATCTGATTCATATGGAATACCGCCTGCCGGCGCTGCACTTTTTTTTCCCCCTGCTGATTCGTCTGCTGTCGCTGTGGCTGGTGGTGCAATGGGGGTTGATACTGATCCGCACGATGCGCCGCGAAGTCATGGACGCTGCCTACGACGGAGCCATGCAGTCCCTTAAACGATTGCTTCAGGGGATTCTGGTTTTCGGCATTCTGCATGCACTGGTGGAATGGATCATCTGCCAGAACTGCATTGCGCTTATATCTCTCCGGCTGATGGGGGAAATCGCGTTTTTTGTCTGGACTGCTTTTTTTTTCCGGGCCATTGGGCACCATCTGCCGCTTCCCGGAACGGAGGCGCGCCCATGGATTGAAAGTATCCGGTCGCTGCTGGTTTTATCGATTTATGTCATCGCGTCCGCCGGCCTGGTGTTTGAGCTGGCCGGATACGGCGGGCTGGCGGCACTCTGGTATCTTTCCTGGGGAAAAACCGCCGTTGTGCTTTTCTGGGCCTTTCTTTTTTTCCGGGTTTTAAGGGAATTTGAAACCGGCGGGGTCGGGCGGAAAACTGAAACTGAAGAACCAGCCGATACGGCCGCGGGAACCGATGCCGCCGGACAGGAGCCGGATCCGGTCCGGTGGGCCGTGATCCGTCTGGCCCGTCTGATGTTGACCATACTGGTGTTCATCTGCCTGCCCATGGCGTGGGGGGCTGAAAAAACCTTTCCCGCCGATCTGTTTGAGGTTCTCAACTACCGGATCCGGTTCGGGGATGTGGAAATCAACACCATGGGGTTTATTTACGCCATACTGGTGCTGTTTGTGGTCAATATCATCTCGGTGATATGGCAGGGCCTGCTTAGGAATAAAATTTTTTCCCAGACTACGATGGAAGAGGGTCTGAAGCAGTCTATCACCAGGATATCCATCTATATTCTTTGGATTATCGGCATTCTGATGGCCCTGAGGATCATGGGAATCAGCTCCACGGCCCTGGCGGTGATTTTCGGCGCCCTGGGCATCGGCATCGGTTTCGGGCTCCAGAATATCGTCGGGAATTTTATTTCCGGGATTATCCTGCTGTTTGAGCGGCCCATGCAGGTGGGGGACGTGATCGAAGTCGGCGGCACATGGGGGATCGTCAAGGAGATCAATGTCCGGTCGACGCATTTGAAAACCTATGATAATTCTGACCTGATGGTTCCCAATTCCGATTTTATCAGCCAGCGGGTCATCAACTGGAGTTTCAGGGACCCCAAAGTGCGCCGCACTGTTACCGTGGGCGTGGCCTATGGTTCGGACATCGCCCGGGTAAAGGAGATCCTCCTCGATATCGCCAACACCAACAGCCGGGTTTATCGCCAACCCGCGCCGGATGCGCTGTTTGCCGATTTCGGGGACAGCGCTCTCATATTCAAACTCAGGGTCTGGGCGCATATCGAGTATTTACTGTCGGTGGAATCGGACATCAGATTTGAGATCGACAGGCGCTTCCGCGAGGCGCACATTACGATCCCGTTTCCCCAGCGGGATCTTTACATCAAGGAAGTCAGGGGCTCGGGCGCCAATGAACCGGTTATCGGTAATGCCGGCAAAAGGCCGGTGCAGGCCTAACCGCCGGCGACCGGCAAAGGATTGACGTTTTATGAGCAATGAACATCGCAGGAGAAGGAGAAAATGACAATAGAACTTGTTTTACTGGTGGTGCTGATTGCCATGTCGGGTTTTTTTTCATCATCGGAAACGGCCCTGTTTTCCATCGGGCGGGCCACGGCCCGGAATCTGGCGGAATCCCATGATCCGGTTAATCAGTTGATTTTAAAAATGAAGCAGGACCCGCACACGCTGCTGGCCACCGTGCTCATCGGCAACAACCTGGTCAATATCGGGGCCTCATCCCTTGCTACCGTGGTGACCATCGAATATTCCCGGACCTTTTTCCCGGGGGAAGCCGCCGGCATGGCTGTGGGCATCGCCACCGGGGTCATGACGTTTCTGATCCTGGTTTTCGGTGAAATCTTCCCGAAAACCGTGGCCATTCAGCACAATGTGCGCGTGGCCCGGCTTGTCATTTATCCGCTTTACTGGCTGTCGTTTATCTTCATGCCCATCATCTGGTTTTTGAATTTCATCCCGCGTCTGATCTCTTCCGGGGAGCATCGGCCCCTGGCCACTGAGGCGGAATTGATTTCCTTTGTGGATGTTGTCCATGACGAAGGGGAAATCAAGCCGGATGAGCGGCAGTTGATCTATAACGTGGTCAAGCTTGATGACTTGAGCGTTTCCGATATCATGACGCCCAGCGCGGATATGTTCGTCATTGAAAAGTCAAAGCCCATTGATATTCAGAAGATTCTCGATCCCGGTTTTTCAAGGATTCCGGTGATGGAGGGCGACATCGATCATATTGTCGGGATCGTGCATGTCAAAGACCTTTTTCGCCATTATGCCGAATCCGGTGATCTTGTGGACATTGAAAAGATCATGCGGGAGCCTTACTTTATACCTGAATACAAAAAATTGGATCAGCTCCTAAACCAGTTCAAGCGGAAAAAGGAGCATGCCGCCATCGTGGTCAATGAATACGGTGAAGTCACGGGCTTGATCACTTTTGAGGACGTGCTGGAAGCCATTGTGGGCGATATCACGGACGAATCCGACGTGGTAGTGCCGTCGGTGGTCAAAGTTCAGGAAAAGGAATGGCTGGTCAATGGGTCCGCCGACATCGATATCGTCAATGAAAAACTTAATATGAACATTCCGGAATCGGATGACTATGAAACCTTCACCGGTTACGTCCTGGAACGGACCGGCAGGATACCCAAAGAGCAGGAACAGATCGTCATCGATAATTTCGATATCATCGTCAAGAAGATGGAAGGCAACCGGATTAAAACATTTATCGTTCGTCGCAAGTGATGTTACCGTGAAACCGCCTATGAATTTTTTTTGGCAGACAGCAGGCGCAACCCTTGAAGACATGGCCCTGATCCGCCGGAACGCAACACAAAGGCCGAAACCATGATCGAACAGGGAACCATTGTCGAATATATCGACCAGCAGAGCATCGTATGCGCGGTGGTGCTGGAAGAATCGGAAGAGCGGGCGCGCCTGCTCAATGAGCAAACCCGGGAGTTATCCCATAAAATCAGCCGCCTGTCGCACATATCCCGCCAGCGGCTTAAAATCGCCGCCGGCCGGGACAGGCTTGTGGCAGCCCTCAAGGAAGCCGCGCTCCGGCGTAAGGCCCTTGCTGAAACCATCGATATCCGGGAGTTATGGGAAGTACTCAGCGGCACGCAAGACTGGATCGACCTTGTCGATATGACCGGACTCTGCTTTCCGGGAAAAGATTCCGGGGATCATGAATCCGCGGTCATCCGGGCCTGTTTCGATAACCGGATTTACTTTAAATTCGGCCAGAACGCGTTTTTGCCCTATTCGGTGGAGCAGGTTGCCCGTAATATCGCCGCGGAAAGCGAAAAGGCCGAACGTCAGGAGATGATTGAAACCGCTTCCGCCTGGCTCCGGCGCGCTCTGGAAGAAGACCGGGTTGAGGCGCCGGAACCCGGGGCCGCGCCTTTTATCGAGATCTTGAAATCCTATTACCTCTACGGCAAGGACAGCGCCGATTCCCAGACCGGTCGCGCCATCCTTTCCCGGGCCGGCATCGAAAATGTGGAAAAAATTTTTGACGCCCTTGTTAAAGTCGGCCTCTGGAGTCCGCATCATCATATTGACCTGTATCGCTATGATATTCCGGTTGATTTCTCCGAAAAGGTCATGAAGCGGGCCGACGATATTACCGCCGGCGTCAAAGACGCGCGCGTATGGGATAACCGGAAAGACCTGACATCTATTCCGCTGTTTACCATCGACGGCCAGGGCACCCTTGATTTTGACGATGCCTTGAGCATCGAGCAAGACAACGGATATTACCGGGTGGGCGTGCATATCGCCGATGTGTCGGCCTATATCCCCAAAGGTGATCCCATTGACGATGAAATCATGGGCCGGGGAACCTCCATTTACATGCCGGATCTTAAGATCCCGATGCTCCCCCCCCTGCTGTCGGAGAACATTTGCAGCCTCAGGGCCGGTGAAATTCGCCCGGCCATCAGTATTTTCGCAAAGATCGGTCGTCTGGCCGAGATCTATGATTACGAAATCGTTCCGTCCATCATCCGGGTGGACCAGCAGTTGACTTATGGTTATGTGGATGCCATCTCAGAGTCCAATAAAGATATCGCACAGTTTGTTGATATCGCGAAAAATTTCAGGGACCGGCGCCTGGCGTCCGGCGCCATGCCCATCGCGCTGCCGGAAATCGGGGTCCGGGTGACCGAAAACGGGGAGATCAGCGTCTGGCGCAACGACCGGGAAAGCCGCAGCCGGCTGCTGGTGTCTGAAATGATGATCCTTGCCAACTGGCTGATGGCGAAATTTCTGGCAAAACATGAAATGCCGGCCGTGTTCCGTTCCCAGCCGGAACCCAAGGCCCGGCTTT
This sequence comes from Desulfobacteraceae bacterium, assembly GCA_003597945.1. Lineage (GTDB taxonomy): Bacteria > Desulfobacterota > Desulfobacteria > Desulfobacterales > Desulfosalsimonadaceae > SURF-33. The sequence goes on from QZJS01000094.1 coordinate 4,712, forward strand.
ATAACCAGAAAAACGAGGGCACCCTTTTCCAGACGTGGATGCAGCGGCGGATGCTCAATCGCGTCATTCTCTCGTCGAAGCCGGGATTTCATTCGGGCCTGGGCTTAGACGCCTACCTCACCGGGACCTCGCCCATCCGTAAATTTTTCGACATGGTAACCCAGCGGCAGCTCCGGGGGTGTCTGAATCTGGATACCCCGTATACAACCGAGGAAGTCAACGGAATCATTACGGCCATGGAACAGCCAATGACCCATGCCATGCTGACGCAGAACCGGCGTCAGCGATACTGGCTGCTCAAATATCTGGAAGGCAGGACCGGACAGAAGGAAGAAGCCATCGTTTTGGAGCGGCGTCGCGACGGATACGTGCTCCTGCTGACCCAGTACCTGCTTGAATGCCGGCTTTCCCAGTCCGCTTCATGGCACCTCAAACCCCAGGACCTGGCACAGGTAACCATTCAGCACGTGGATGCCCGCCGGGAGGTGCTCACGGTATTTCTGGGGTAGAAAAATCGAAAGGAGGACAGCGATATGCCCGATGGTTTATTAAACCCGATCCTTCGGCGGGAACTTTACGCCGAAATGGTGCTGATTCGCAAATTCGAGGAAAAATTGATCGATTTGGCCAAAGAGCAGGCCCGGGTGATCGGCATGCAGATCCTTGCCGTGGGTCAGGAAGCCGTCGCCGCGGGCGTGGTTAATGCTCTTGAACCGGATGATGTGATCGTTACCAATCATCGCAGCCATGGCCACCTGCTGGCCAAGGGTGCGGACCCGAAACAGCTCATGGCAGAGATCATGGGCAAAGCCGACGGCGTCAACAAGGGCAAGGCCGGGACCCTCCACCTGTCCGTTCCGGAGGTCAACGCCATCATGACCTCCACCGTTGTGGGTGCTTCTCCGCCCCTTGGGGTGGGGGCGGCGTTTGCCCAGCAGTATCAGGGGCTTTCCCATATTACGGCGGTATTTTTCGGCGACGGTGCCGCGGCAGAAGGCAGTGTTCACGAAGCCATGAACATGGCGGTCTTGTGGAAACTTCCCGTGCTCTTTGTCTGCGAGAATAATGCCTGGGCCGGGGCCCAGTGCCTAAAAGACCATTCCTGCGTGGAACAGATTGTCAGGCGCGCCGCCGGCTATGACATGCCGGGCGAAGCCGTGGACGGCAATGATGCTGAAGCCGTGTATCGCCTTTCAATGAAAATGGTCGATTATTGTCGCGGCGGAAAAGGCCCGGCACTGATTGAGGCCCTTACTTACCGCATGCGGGGACACGGTGAACATGATCATGGTCATTATATGGACAAGGCCGTGCTGGAGCAGTGGGCCCAGCGATGCCCGGTACGCCGGTTGAAGGAGCGGCTGACGGGCGAAGGCATCTTAACGGCGGCCCAATGCGATGGGATTGAAGCGGAAATGGCTGCGGTCGTGGATGCCGCCGTGGCATTCGGCGATCAAAGCCCGTATCCCGCGCCCGAAGCGGCCCTTGAAGATCTCTGGGTTTCGTGATTTCAGGATTTCATGATCTGAAAAATCCCATTATATCTTAGCCATTACAGGAGGAAATTGACATGGCGATGTTATCATACGGCCAGTCCCTGCAGCAGGCACTGGATCTTGCGATGTCCATGGATGAAACCGTTTTTCTGGCCGGCGAAGGGGTCGGCACGTCCATCCATCTGGACCCGAATCTTCCCACCTTCGGTCTGCTGGACAAATACGGCTCCCGCCGGGTCAAGGACACCCCGGTGAGCGAGGCCGCCATTGCGGGCCTGGCCGTGGGGGCATCGGCCATGGGGCTTCGGCCCGTGGTGGAAATCATGTTTTTCCCGTTTATGACCCTTGCCAGCGACATGCTGGTCAATCATGCGGCCAAGCTGCACTATATGAGCGGCGGGCGGAGCACCTTCCCCCTGACGGTGCGGGTTAAGGCCGGCGTTAATTTTGGCGCAGGCGCCCAGCATTCTCATAATTTAGAAGCCTGGATCGCCCACAGCCCCGGACTCAAACTAGTCTTCCCGAGCAACCCGGCCGATGCCAAGGGCTTGCTGTTAAGCGCCGTATTTGATCCCAATCCCGTGGTGTTTGTGGAAGAAATGTTGCTCTACTGGATGCAGGGCGAGGTGCCGGAGGCAGATGTCCGCGTTCCCCTGGGAAAAGCCAATGTGGTCCGGCCGGGCGCGGATTGCACCCTGGTCACCTATGGCGGCGCGGTTTACACGGCCCTTCAGGCGGCCGGCGTCCTGGCGGAGGCCGGCATTTCCCTTGAAGTCATCGACCTGCGCACCCTGGTGCCGTTAGACGAGGCCTGCATACTGGATTCGGTTCGCAAAACCGGCCGCCTGATCGCGCTGCACGACGCCACCCGTTTCTGCGGGTTCGGCGCGGAAATCGCCGCCATGGTCGCGGAAAAAGCCTTTGACGCGCTAAAAGCCCCCATCATGCGCGTGGCGGCTCCTGACATCCCTGTGCCGGTCTCCCCGCCCCAGGAGGCATTCTACAAACCCGGTCCGGATAAGGTGGCGGCCGCGGCCCGGACATTGATGGCGCGCGGGAGAAAATAAACAGACTCGGCACTGCCGGTTTTATTGTCACTCCTGCCTGGGATGACAATCAGCGCATTTGACCGGGCCACCCTGTTCTTTGTGGCATTCCATGCAGTTGTCATGCATGGCTTCCACGTAATATTCCAGCCGCATGGCCAGCCAGTCCGCATCGGATATGTCCTGAGGCTTTTTGGGTCTGTCTTTTTTGCTGTGACATTCAAGGCAGTTCTGAACCGAATCGCCGGGTTTCAGTTCGGCCAGGGGAATGCCGGCCGTGTCATGATGACACTCGCCGCAACCAATACCGTGTCCCTCAGGCTTATCCCGGTAATGTTTCTCATGGGCAAACCGGACGATCCCCATCCGGTGCTCAGATACCGCGGCTTCATTCTTCATTTCGATAACGCCGCCCGGTTCATCTATAATGATCGGGATGTCTTTACTGCCGGCGTCTTTTGGAAAATCGGTTTCATCTGAAGAAAGGGAATCGCCGGAAGTGTCCGTATCCGCTGGACGCGTTGCCTCGGCCCGAGGCGCGGGTTTAACCGCCTCAACCGTTTTATCGGTCGGATCTTCACCCTTGTCGCAACCGCTGATGACCGCCGGACCGAAAACCAGGAACAATGCCAATAAAATCGGAATCAAACGTTTCATGATGCATTTACCTCCCAATTTTCGCATCATCAGTTAATAAAATAGCGCAAAGCGAAACGGATAGTTGCTTTTCGTCCATAACAAACTTGTCCGGGTCATCTGGGGTGAATCGGATATGTTTCATGAAGCCAGACTTCTTTTTGATTTCGACATGACGACACGTGTCTGCACTGTCGATCTTCAGGGGGAAAGCGCAGGCAAAACCTTTGCCCCGAAACATGTCGGCAAACACCAGGGGAGGTCGAATCTGGATATCGACAATCTCATTGGCAGGGATGAAAATCGTGTGGAGTGCAACCCAACACTGCAATTCGACTCTGTCTGGATACACCCGGTATTCCTGCCATAAGCTTCTGCTGGAACGCGGTGACGTATAGATCGCCTCACTCATTCAATTTTCCTGAGATAACGCGCCGGTCTTTAACGACTTGTTGGCTACTCCGTTCTTGCGCGGCTGTAAGCCATTGCGAGAAACGGCTTGTTCTGCAGGCCTATTTCAGTGGTTCCTCGGACAACACGACATCATCGATCCATACGGTGCCTTTTCCGTTGATCACGAGATTGAGCGTGATCTTGTCGGGCTTCTGCCCGTGCTGAAACATGAAAGGAGTCTGGATAGTCTTCCAGTCCGACTTTTGGCTGACGGCATCGTTTATCCCCTTGGAAAAGAACTGACCGCCGTCCATGTGTGCCCAGAGTTCCAAAAAGGCGATTCCATTTCCTTCCAATTCTGTTTTCACTTTGGCCGAGTATATGAGTTTCGCGTTCTCAATATCTGGCCCGGCAACTTCACCCAGACACACAGTGGTCGGCCACTGCGCCGTGATCTTGAGGGAATTCGTGCCCTCAACCTTTACCTTGGCGTCGGCCTCAATCTTCGGAGTCGCCACCGACGGATCGTCCAGACTCAGTTTCTGCAGGTCCTCCGCCCGGGCGATCAGCGTTGCGAGGAGCAGCATCGGGATTACAGTGAATATGGCCTTCATCGCGACTCCTTTCTTTCAGAACAAGTAATTCTGTATTTTCCGGATATCCCAGCGATTGATCTGGCGCCTGGCACATCGGCCGGTTGTGTTTTGCGAATTCAGGCAGGATGCCGCCGGGCGCTCGTTTGGGTCTTTATATTAATAGCCTAAAATTATTTATAAATTTTTTAATCTCTATTTTCAATCTTTTTTTCGTTTCTTTCCGTATGTCATGCAGATTTTCAGAATATTTATAAACCGGAGATCTTCCGGACGTCATGCCGGCGGGTTGAGGGTTTATTAATTCCGGGCAGGAACAGAGCAGGGCTGAAAACATGCGCGGAAAAAAATATCCGCCGATATTGCCGGGGCATGATAAAACAATCCAAAAAATTTATTACAAAACCTTGACAATGTTTTGGGAGTATGCTTTCTTTTCCTCTTTTTGTTTGTTTAACTTGATTTAGAGTATTCGGGAGACCGGGGGCTGAGGTCGCAATAGCGTTCTGGTCCCCCGCCGTGCGGGTTTTTTATCGCACATTCAGGGTTTTCAGGGCCGCATCACCATGGGTTGAATCCGGGACGGTCCGGGTTATGCCGGAAGGCCGGGATTCAGCAGATGGCCGATCCATCGAAATAATTACAAATATATGGAATGAAGGAAAAAGATGATGAGCTTGAAAAAAAAAATGTCAGCCGGGGAATTTGCCGTAATGGCCGAGATGCACACGCCAAAAGGGGTGGACATTTCCGAAATCGTTACGAATGCGCGGCGACTCAAGGGGCGTGTTGACGCTGTCGTGATTCCGGATATGGACAACGGCATCATGCACATGAGCGCGCTGGCCGGGGGCGTCCTGATGAAACAGCAGGGCCTTGAGGCCATGATCCACGTTTATGGCAGGGACCGGAACCGGATGGCCCTTCAGGGTGATCTGCTGGCGGCCCATGTTCTTGGGATCTCCAATCTTCTGGTGGTTCGCGGCGAGGAGATGATCAACGGCGACCACCGGGATGCCAGAATCGTGGATGATCTGGATGAAGTCGGCATTTTAAACATGATCCGCACGCTTCAGGGCGGCCTTGACCTGGCCGGTTTTGAACTCAAGGGCGCGCCGGAATTCACGGCGGGATGCGCCATCGCGCCGGTGGTGGATGACGCCCAGTTGGCCGCCGAGATTGAATCGGCCAAAAAGAAAGTAGCGGCCGGAGCGGGTTTTGTCGTGGCTCCGGCGGTTTTCGACATGGCCTATTACGCGAAAATGATTGAAAAACTCAAGCCCCTGGGCGTGCCCGTGGTGGCCACGGTTTTTCTGCTGAAAAATGTCGGTATGGCAAGATACATGGCCATCAATGATCCTGGCGCCAGGGTTTCCGAGGATCTGATCACCCGGATCCGCAAGGCCCCGGACCGGGAAGCCGAGTGCGTCCGCATGGCCGGCGAAATGGCCGCGGCCCTTAAAAAGACGGCCCAGGGCATCAAGATCGTGACGCTGGGATGGGAACACCGCCTGCCGGCCATACTGGAAAGCGCGGGATTATAAAACAAAACCCGGGCATCATCTTTTCCGGTTTTTTCGGAATTGGTGATGCGCCATTATATAAATAGGTAATTCATGGAAGAGCGCAACGATATTGTAAATGAGCCATCGGCTCATCCAAAAGTACTGGTAATCGGCGGCGGCGTGGGCGGTATCCGCGCGGCCCTTGATCTGGCCGAATCGCGCCGCAATGTGGTTTTAATCGACAAGGCATACGCCATCGGCGGTCTGATGACCCAACTGGACCGCACCTTTCCCACCAATAACTGTGATTTGTGCACGGTTTCCCCTGATCTTTCCGAAAGCGGGCGGCAGCACCGCATGGAGCTGATGCCCATGACCACCCTGGTGGACATCCAGGGCGAGGCGGGCAATTTCACCGTTACCTTAGAGACCGCGCCCCGGCATATCGACGTGTCCAAATGCACGGCCTGCGGCGAATGCGTCGCCAAATATCCGGACTGGGTGCGGTTTACGCCGGGACTCGATCCCCGTGCCCCCACCTGCATGCGGTATCCCCAGGCCACGCCCTTTGCCTTTTCCGTGGACATGGAAAAGGTGGAAGACATCAAGGCCCTTCAGGCGGTCTGCCGGGCCGAAGCGATTTTATCCGACGACCAGCCCAAAACCGCCACCGTCAATATCGCGTCGGTGGTGCTGAGCGTCGGGGCTGAACTGTTTGATCCCGCGGTTCTTGATCATTTCGGCGGCGGGCAGTTGGCCAACGTCGTCACCGGGCTTCAGTATGAGCGCATCATGTCGGCGTCCGGCCCCACGGCCGGCGAGCTGGTCCGGCCTTCCGACGGGGTCCGGCCCAAAAAGGTGGCCTGGATTCAGTGCGTCGGGTCCCGGGGCATCAACAGGGCCGATGTCCCCTACTGCTCCAGTGTCTGTTGCATGTATGCCTTAAAAGAGGCCATCGTTACCAAGGAACGGTTTGCCAGCGACATCGAGGCCACGATTTTTTACATGGACATGCGGACCTGCGGCAAGGATTACGAGTTGTATCTCAATCGCGCCAAAAACGATTACGGCGTTCAACTGATCCGCAGCCGCCCCCATTCCATTATCGAAGATCCCCAGACCGGGAATCTTTCCATCACCTATACCACAGATGAAGAGTCCAGACATCTAACCGAAGTCTTTGACATGGTGGTGCTGTCCACCGGATTCCGGGTTCAGGAATCCACCGTGGAACTGGCCCGCCGCCTGGGTATTGAATTAAACATTCACCTGTTTGCAAAGACCGAAGCCTTTTCACCGGTATCCACCTCCAAGCCCGGCATTTATGTGTGCGGCGTGTTTGAAAGCCCCAAGGATATCCCGGAAACCATGGTCCAGGCCAGCGCGGCCGCGTGCATGGCCGGCGCGGATCTGCACATGGATCTTTCCGATCCCCAGGCAGAAGATGATTTTCCGCCCGAGCGTGATGTTTCAGGGGAGCCGCCGAAAATCGGCGTGTTTGTCTGTGACTGCGGATTCGACATCGGCGGCGTCATCCCGGTCAATGAGGTGGTGGCGTCCGTTGCGAAACTGTCGGATGTCGTGGTGGCCGAAAGCGTCGGATACGGATGTTCCGGCGACTCCATGCTCCGCATCGAACAAATGATTCGTGAGCACGGCCTTAACCGCGTGGTCATCGGCGGCTGTTCCCCAAGGACCCACGAAACCCGGTTCCAGGATCTGTTGCGCCGGGTTGGCCTCAATAAGTATCTGGTGGATATCGTCAATCTGAGGGATCAGGACACCTGGGCCCACATGGACCGGCCGGCGGACGCGGCGAAGAAAGCCGAAAAACTACTCCGCATGGGCATCACCGGCGTCCGGAAAAGCCGGCCCCTGGTGGATCATACCTTGCCGGTGAATCAGAATATTCTGGTCATCGGCGGCGGCGTTACCGGTATGAACGCAGCCCTGCAAATGGCGGAATTGGGATTTAAAGTCTATCTGATCGATCGGGCCCCGGATCTCGGCGGGCTGGCGCGTTCGGTGCGAAGCACCATTGAAGGCGGGGATGTATCGGCCTATATCGCCGACCTGGTCCAAAAGGTGAGGGCAAACGACAAGATCCAGGTGATGACGCGCACCATTATCGTTGATCACAGCGGCATGCCGGGTCTGTTCACCACCGGCGTCCAGAGCGGCCCCCGGATGAACTACATGCAGATCCAGCACGGAGCGGCCATTCTGGCCACCGGCGCCATGCCCAACCGGCCCAAGGAATATCTGCTGGGTGAAAACGACGGGGTGATGACGCAACTCGATCTTGATTCGGTTATCGCCGACATGCCCGATCAGGCCAAAGGCTGGAATCAGGTGGTCATGATCCAGTGCGTGGGTTCCCGTGAACCCGGCAACCCCAACTGTTCGAGGATCTGCTGCGCCACGGCCATTAAAAATGCCCTGCGGCTCAAGGCGCTCAACGCGGATACGCAGATATATGTGTTGTATCGGGACATGCGTACATACGGTTTTTCCGAGGATTACTACGCGGAAGCCAGACAGGCGGGCGTTAAATTCATCCGTTATCAACTTGATGACAAGCCCGTGGTCGCTGAAACAGACGGACAACTGACCGTCACGGCATTAGACCCGGTATTGGGTCGTCGAATCGAGATCGCCGCCGACCGGGTGGTTCTCAGCACCGGTTTACGGGCCGATGATGAAACCACCGAAGATCTGGCCATGCTCTTTCACGTGGCCCGGACCGACGACGGTTATTTTCTGGAAGATCATGTCAAATTGCGGCCCGTGGATATGGCGTTGAAGGGCTTTTTCATCGCCGGCACGGCCCATTCCCCGAAAAATATCAAGGAAAGCATCACCCAGGCACTGGCGGCCGCCGGCCGGGCACAGGCCCTTCTGGCGAAAACCACCATCAACCTGGGCGCTTCCATTGCTAAAGTGGACGGAAACCGATGCGCCGCCTGTCTGGTCTGCGTCCGGGCATGCCCGTTTGGCGTTCCTTTTATCAACGCGGACGGATATTCGGAAATCGATCCGGCCAAATGTCACGGATGCGGCGTCTGCGCTGCGGATTGCCCGGCCAAGGCGATTCAGCTCATGACGTTTGAAGATGATCAGATACTGGCCAAACTCGATGGTCTGTTTGAGAGGTTGAACTGATGGAAAATTTTGAACCTGAAATTGTCGCGTTTTGTTGTCATTACTGTGCGTATACCGCGGCCGACATGGCCGGCAGCAAGCGGCTGTCGTATCCGCCCAATGTGAAGATCATCCGCGTGCCCTGCACGGGCAAGGTGGATGCCATCCACATCATGAAAGCCCTTTTGAAGGGCGCTGACGGCGTTTACGTGGCGGGATGCCTGGAAGGGGACTGCCATTTTAAAAACGGAAACATCCGTGCCGCCCACCGGGTCGCTTATGTCCAGAAAATGCTCAATGATATCGGGTGGGACGGGGAACGGGTGGAGATGATCACCATGTCCGCGGGCATGGGTGAGCGCTTCGCCCAGACGGCAAAGGAGTTTACGGAAAAAATCCGACAGTTGGGACCGAGTCCGGCCAAAACCGCCGCCGGTCAGGCAGCAGTGGGATAAAAATCTAAATATTTCTGGAGAATGATAAGATGATTACGGCTGAACAAAAACCCATGCAAGAAATTATCAACTGTATCGCGCCATATGATCGGATTCTTCTCGTCGGCTGCAATGAGTGCGTCACCGTATGCTCCGCCGGCGGGCGCAAAGAGGTCGGACTGCTGGCGTCGGCCCTTCAGCTTCATTTTCTGAAGCAGGGAAAGACGTTAGACATTAAGGAAGTCACCCTTGAGCGGCAGTGCGACCCGGAATATGTCGAGGAACTCGTCAATTATATGGACCAGGTTGATGCCGTGGTCTCCATGGCCTGTGGCTGCGGGGTCCAGACCATTGCGGCGCGCTACCGGGAAAAGGCGGTCTATCCGGCCGTTAATACCAAGTTCATGGGGGCTTCCGAGCGTCAGGGCATCTGGGCTGAACGGTGCCAGGGATGCGGCGATTGCGTGCTGGGACTTACCGGCGGCATCTGCCCCATTGCCCGGTGTTCCAAGCGGCTGATGAACGGTCCCTGCGGCGGGTCCACAAAGGGCAAATGCGAAATTTCTCCTGACGTGGACTGCGCGTGGCAGTTGATCTGGGACCGGATGAAGGCCCTGGGCATTGAGAAGCGATATGAGGAAGTCATGGAGGCGAAAGACTGGCGAACCAGCCGTGACGGCGGTCCCCGAAAAATCGTGAGAGAGGATTTGGCATCATGAAAACGGAAAGCAGACTCGAAAAAATACTGGCCGCCGGCCATATGGCCGTGACGTCTGAATGCGGGCCGCCCAGAGGGGCGTTGCCGGAAAAAGTAAAAGAAAAAGCCGAAATGCTGCGCGGCTGCGTGGACGGCATCAATGTAACCGATAATCAGACCGCCATGGTGCGCATGTCAAGCACTGCGGCTTGCATCATCATCAAGCAGATGGGGCTGGATCCGATCCTGCAGATGGTGACCCGGGACCGCAACCGCCTGGCCTTACAAAGCGATATCATCGGCGCCTATGCCTTCGGCATCAACACCATGCTTTGTCTTTCCGGAGACCATCCGCGTTTCGGGGATCACCCCATGGCCGCCAATGTTTACGACCTGGATTCGGTGCAGTTGATCCAGACCGTGAAAAAAATGCGCGACGAAGGCAAATTCCAGGGCGGGGCCGATATTGCAAATGCTCCCAAGATGTTTATCGGGGCCGCGGCCAACCCCTTTGCCGATCCCTTTGAACTGCGGGTCATGCGTCTGGCCAAAAAGGTAAACGCCGGGGTTGATTTTATCCAGACGCAATGTATATTTAACCTCGACAAGTTTGAATTGTATATGAAACAGGTCTGTGACCGGGGACTGCATGAAAAGGTCGCCATCCTGGCCGGCATCACGCCCATGAAAACCGCCGGCGCGGCGCGCTATATGAAAAACAAAGTGCCCGGCATGGATGTTCCAGACGAGATCGTCAAACGGATGGAAGGCCAGCCCAAGGAAAAACAGGCTGAAGAAGGGGTCAAGATCGCGGTGGAAGCCATGCAGAGAATCAAGGAGATGCCGGGTGTCCGCGGGTTTCATATCATGGCCATTGAATGGGAGCAGAAAGTCCCGGAAATCGTTGAAAGAGCCGGCTTGCTGCCCCGGCCCGAGGTTTGATGCGTTATCGGCAATATTTTAGTCGATGTGAAAGACAGGCGGCCAAGCCGCGGAGAATAGAAACTGGCATAAAGGATTTTATCGGCTTTTAAATGGTTAAGCGGTTTCTTGTTTTTTTAAACAGAAATTCAGCAATAAGGCACTAAAACGAAGGAGCGCCCCCTATGAGCGAAATGAAATTAATACTGGTCGTTGATGATGATCCTGATCTCGTGGAAGCGGTTTCCATGAAACTTGAAGCTGAAAATTACCGCGTGGCCAAGGCCTATGACGGCGTGGAAGCCATGGAGAGCATCAAGGCCGAAAAACCGGCCCTGGTGGTTTTAGATGTCATGATGCCCCGGAAAAACGGCTGGGTTGTCTGTGATGAGATCAAAAAGAACGATCAGCTCAAGGATATTGCCGTTGTCATGCTGACGGCGGTAGCCGATGCCGTTCAGACCACCAGCTATACGCATTATGAAGGCAAGACCACGCTGGCCGACGATTATATTCCCAAGCCCATCGATCTGGATAAACTCATGGAGATCATCGAAGATCACCTGAAGGCTTAAAAATCCTGCGGGGATGGATGTGTATATGGATCAATCAACGGCCGGTCCGGCAGTTTCGCCCCGGCCGTTGATTGATAAAAGCCCGTCCGATCCTGTCGTTGCAACGCGGATTCACCGCCGGTGATTCCCGGATCTTTTATGTTTTATCCGGCCTGGTCGACAGGGCGGTTTCCTCTTTTTGCGGCCTTTAAATGCAGCGTTTGGATCCTTTCCACACGTGATGCAGGGCCTTCTTTTTTTATTTCCAGATGAATCCGGTTTTGCGGACAGGCGCGCATGGCTATGAAACAGATAAGGATGAATGGTATCCGGTTGAGCAACCCGCAGGTCGGGGTATCTCAATCCTGCCCGGATGGCGCCGCTTCCCCGTCTGTTTATCTCTACCGCCTGCTGGCCGACGAACGGATCAATATCACTTTTTTGAGCCTTTTTTTTGCGGACGATGCCCCGCGCATCAATTGCTGTGTTTCGCCGGACAAACAGGCAAAGGTTGAAGAGTTCACCCTGTGCGACGACAGCGGCATCACCTGCCGGCCGCGCATCGGCACCGTGTCGGTTTATCCCCATCAGTTCAGTTTCAGCGCCCTGGGATATCTGCTCTATGTTTTTGCGACGGAGCGTTTTTATTTTCACCAGATGGCGTCATCCGGGGCCATGCTGACCTTTGTGGTGGATTACGGAGACCAGGAAAAAATCGCCGCCGGTCTTGAGCGGCATCTGGACCTTCCGGCCACCCGGACCCCGTTACGGCAGGAGATCGATGCGGATGAAATTCTGGCGCTCTACAAGAAACGGCCGGAGACCAGCGCCGAATACGTGGAATCCAAAGTCCGGACATACGGGATCAACCTGAAACCGGGCCAGACGCTGTGCACCATGATGATTTCCGGGGACGCCCTGGCCGACTGGGGTGCCCGTATCCAGACGCTGGAAGAAAGCCGGTTGCGGTTTTCATTCGTGTCAGCCGAGACAATGCCTGCCGGGCGGATTCAATTGTATTTTCTGTGCGGCGGAGAAGCCGATGGCGCCGACATTGATTTATCCGTCTTTTCAGGAATTAACGGTTGCCAGGTCAGCCTGCGGCCGGATGTCTGCCTGATCAGTCTCCAGGGGCCCCATTTCGGTGATCGTTACGGCATCGCCAATCAGGCCTTTTCCGTCCTGACGGGCGGGCCCGTGTCCATGCTTCTGGCCGCGTGCGTGGGGGCTATGATTTATATCGTCGTTTCTGATGATGAGATGCACCAGGCGAAAGCCCTGCTTTCCGAGGTGTTTGAAACGCCATGAGGACCGGATTATTATGATCGGAAAAGGACCATACATACCGGCCAAACAGTTAAACGGCATTGCCGAAGAGATGGATTGGCGGCTACGGGTTTTCGATTCTCTTTCGTATCCGACCATCATTATCAAGCGTGACAAAACCCTGCTCAATGCCAATAAAAAATTTTATGAGATCTTCGCTTTGTCGCCCAAGGACATTATCGGCAGGAAGTGTTATGATTTTTTCGCCGATGAAAATGTTCCGTGCCATTCCAATGAATGTCCGATTCATCAGGTGCTGAAAAATAAAACCGGACACTACCTGACCCGGCATTATAATAATCGATGGGAGGATCGGGTTTTTTCACCCATTCTTGACGATCACGGTGAAGTCGCCTATATCATTGAAAGCATAAGAGATGTCACGCGGGTTAAATTGCTGGAAAGCGAGTTGACCAGTTATAAGGAATTTATCGGCCGCGTGGTTGAAAGCTCGGCTTCCGCCATCGTTGCCGCTGACCGTCAGGGAAAGATCGAACTGATGAACCGGGCCGCAAAAGATCTGTTTAAGGTGACCAATGGGGACAAGGACAAAATCCGTTACGCCAAACAGCTTTACCATCCCGGCCAGGCCAAAGAGATTATGAAGATGCTGCGTGATGAAAGCATCGGCGGCAAAGGGAAACTTCCCAGCACCACGGTGACCCTGATCAGTGCGGACGGTGAGGAAATTGCGGCGGAAATGACGGCGGCCATCATATATGACGACCAGGGCAATGAAGTCGCCACAACGGCCATATACAATGATCTGCGGGAAAAACTGGCGGTGGAGCAGCAGTTAAAGGAAGCTCAGAAACAGCTTGCCCAATCAGAGAAAATGGCCTCACTGGGGCAGCTTGCCGCAGGCGTGGCTCATGAGATCAATAACCCGCTGACCGGCATTCTGTTTAACGGCAGTCTTATTCTGGAGAAGCTGGAACCGGATCATCCGTTCCGTCAGGATATGGAATACATCATCGAGGATGCGGACCGGTGCAAGGACATCGTCAAGAGCCTGCTGGTCTACAGCCGCCGGACGGACTCCCGGAAAAACATCGTCCAGATCAATGAGCTGGTGGAGCAGAGTCTCAAGATCACCCGTGATCCCAAGACCTTCGGCAATATTAAGGTGAAGAAGCTGCTGGCCGGCGAAATGATGCTCATCAATGTGGATACCAACAAGCTCAACCAGGTGATCATCAACCTGGTCATCAATGCCGCCGACGCCATGGAAGGCAAAGGCGTTCTGACCTTAAAAACCTATCGGGACAAAGGACAGAAAAAAGTCTTCCTGGAGGTGGCGGACACCGGGCCCGGCATATCCGAGGCCAACATGACCAAGATATTTGATCCGTTTTTTACCACCAAGCAGGTGGGTAAGAGCACGGGGCTCGGGTTGAGCATCGCCTATGGCATTATCGAGGAGCACGGGGGGCGGATTTCCGTAAAGGAAACCGGCGAGGGGGGAACCACGTTTGTTATTGAACTGCCCCAGTATATTCCGGCGGAAAGCGATATCTAAAAATATAGATGACTTGTCAAAATCGTCTTGAATCGATCAACATGTAGATGAAAGCAGGAAATCATGTCTGAAAATATGGATGGGACATGCAAGGCGCCCATGGAAGAGGATTCCCGCAATGCCATCACGCGATCCGTTGGTAAATTTTCCTTTCAACCTAAAGTGCTGGTGGTTGATGATGAAAAACGGATACGCGACGCCTGTCACCGCCTGCTGACCGAAGAAGGATGCGAGGTGGAGCGGGCCGAAAGCGGTGAGGCCGGTCTTCAGATGATCAAAAGTTTCCATTTCGACATTATTTTGCTTGATTTGATGATGACCGGTATTTCCGGCTTCGACGTGCTTAGCCATGTCAAGGCCCTTCACCCGGATACAGTGGTGATCGTCATCACCGGGTATGCCACCATCGAACATTCCATCGACGCCATGAAAAAGGGGGCGTTTGATTTTCTGCCCAAGCCGTTTTCCCCCAAGGACCTGCGGATGGTCATCAGCAAGGCCATTGAATTTATCCGCACGCTCCAGGATATCGCCAAGCAGAGATCGCGCATGCGGGTGATGATCAACCTCATCGGCGATGGCGTACTCACCACCGACAACCAGAAATGTGTAGCCCTTGCCAACCCGGCATTTCTTCGGATGATGGGTTGCCTGGACACGGAGGTTATCGGCTGCGCGGTTACCGATATCGTTCGGGAGCCCAAGCTCATCGATATGATTGACAAGGCCCTGGCCCAGCCGCCTGAAATATTTGTTGAACTCACCGATGAACTGACCATAACGGAAAAAGGCGGGGAGGAGAAAATTATCGGTGTGCGCTGCATTCCCTTCCGGGACCGGCTCGACCGGAATCTCGGCACCGTGACCGTGCTCCATGACATCACAACATTAAAGAAACTCGACAAGGTAAAATCCGATTTCGTCTCCATGGTGGCCCATGAGATCAAAAGCCCCTTAAACTCAATCCTGATGCAGCTCAAGGTCATTCTCGACGGTCTTGCCGGTGATCTGACCGATAAGCAGAGGGAAATTCTTACCCGGAGTTCGGACCGCATCACATCCCTGGCGACCCTTTCCAGTGAGTTGCTCGATATCGCCAAGATCGAGTCGGGCCTGATCAACCAGGAAAAAGAA
Source organism: Desulfobacteraceae bacterium (assembly GCA_003597945.1). Lineage (GTDB taxonomy): Bacteria > Desulfobacterota > Desulfobacteria > Desulfobacterales > Desulfosalsimonadaceae > SURF-33. The sequence continues at coordinate 20,107 of QZJS01000094.1, forward strand.
GAGCTCGATATTGCCGAGCTGGTGGCCGCCCAGGTCGGGTTCTATCGGGACCGCGCATTGGCCAAATCCCTTGAATTGACATGTGATGATGCGGCGCCGTCGGTCCGCATCATGGGAAATCGGACCAATATCGAGGAAGTGGTCACCAATCTCATTACCAACGCCATCCGCTACACGCCCGAAGGCGGAAGCATCCGCGTTGGCGTCAGTAAGGATAAAAACCATGCCTGTATCCGGGTTTCCGATACCGGTTTCGGGATATCCGAAGAAGACCAGGAAAAAATTTTCGACCGGTTTTATCGGGTGAAAAATGAAAAAACGCGCTATATCAACGGAACGGGCCTGGGGTTGGCCATTGTAAAAAGTATTGTTGACGCCCATCACGGCATGATAAAGATCGACAGCCGAATCAATGAAGGAACGACATTTTCGGTATATCTGCCGAAAATCGCATCATGATGACAAGAAAAGCCGGCCGCGCCCTTTTTCGCGTCTTGTTGACGCCGGGGGGCTAAACGGTCGGATCATTATTAAATTATTTAAAACATGCGGGAGACAGGTAAATGAAAGTATTGATCAGCGATAATCTGGGACAGGAAGGCGTAAGGATATTTCAAGAAGAAGAGGGCATTGAAGTGGACGTAAAGACCGGATTGTCCCCGGATGAACTCAAAGCCATCATCGGCGACTATGACGCGCTGGTGATTCGCAGCGCCACCAAGGTCACGGCGGATCTGCTCAGCGCCGCCAAAAAACTCAAGGTCGTGGGCAGGGCCGGCATCGGACTTGACAACGTGGATATCCCGGCGGCCACCAAAAAGGGCGTGGTGGTAATGAACACCCCCGGCGGCAACGTAGTGACCACCGCGGAGCACGCCATTTCCATGATGATGGCCTTAACCCGCAATATTCCCCAGGCCACCGCCTCCATGAAGCAGGGGCTATGGGAGAAGAAGAAATTCCAGGGCTGGGAAATCATGAACAAGACCCTGGGCGTGATCGGATTCGGCAAAATCGGTTCGGTGGTGGCGGATCGGGCACGGGGATTAAAAATGCGGGTGGTGGTCTATGATCCCATCGTACAGCCTGATATTATTGAAAAGAGCGGGTTCGAATGGGTTTCCCTGGAAGAACTTTACAAACAGGCCGATTATATCACCATCCACGTTCCCAAGGGGAAAACCACCCTCGGCATGGTCAACGCCGAAGCGTTTGAGATGATGAAAAAGGGCGTGATGATCATCAATTGCGCCCGGGGCGGGATTATTGATGAAGACGCCCTTTATACGGCACTGACTTCCGGAAAAGTGGCCGGCGCGGCATTAGATGTTTTCAGCGCGGAGCCCCCGCCTGCGGATCTGCCCCTGCTCAAGCTCGACAACGTCATCTTTACTCCGCATCTGGGAGCATCCACGGAAGAAGCCCAGACCAATGTGGCCGTGGCCGTGGCCAACCAGATCATCGAATATCTTAAATACAACAACATCATCAATGCCGTCAACGTGCCGGCTATTTCCGGCAAGCTGCTGGAAAAACTCCGGCCGTTCCTGTTTCTGGCGGACCGGATGGGGTGCCTTCTGGCCCAGTATTCCGCGGGACAGCTCAAGGAGGTTCAGATCGAATACCGGGGCGATTTTTCAGGGCTTGACATGAGCCCGGTCACCACGGCCCTGATTAAGGGCCTTCTGGACGTGCTGATCCAAGACGGCGTCAATTCGGTCAATGCACCGGTCATTGCCAAGGACATGGGGGTAAAGATTTCCGAATCCAGCACTGCCGAGGCTTTGGAATATCTTAATCTTATCAGTGCAAACATCGTCACCACCGACATGGAGCGGACGGTGTCGGGAACGGTTTTCGGCAAATCGGATGCGCGAATCGTCAAAATCGATAAATTCCGGATTGAAATGGTGCCCCAGGGCCATCTGGCACTGATTCACAACATTGACGAACCCGGCGCCATCGGCAGCGTAGGCACCGTTCTGGGCGAGCATAAAGTCAATATTTCAAAAATGCAGGTCGGCATGGAAGAAGGCGGGAACAACAACATCATTCTGATCCGCACGGATACGCCGATCCCGGATGATGTCGTCGCCAAGGTTAACGATCTCCCCAAGGTCAACTCCATTAAGGTGTTTGAATTATAACACCTGGCGACTGCTTGATCGCGGGCAAAGTCATTGATTTCGCCCGCGATTATAATTTTTTCAGGTAAAGGAGCAGCCTTATGTTTAAAATCGTAAAACGCGCTGAAATGGCCGGCGGCACGGTGATTGAGAACAAAATCGAAGCGCCGCGCATCGCCGCAAAGGCAAAGCCGGGCCAGTTTGTTATTCTAAAGGCCGATGAAACCGGCGAGCGGATTCCGCTGACCATATCCGATATTGATCCTGAAAAAGGCACCATCACGGTTATTTACATGGTGGTGGGGAAATCCACGGAGCTGTTTAAAACATTAAAAGAAGGGGACGGCTACCAGGATGTCATCGGACCTCTGGGCAAACCCACCCATGTGGAAAAACTCGGCACGGTGGTGTGTGTGGGCGGCGGCACGGGGGTTGCCGTGCTTTACCCCATCACCAGGGCTTTCAAGGAAGCCGGAAACAAGGTCGTCAGCATCATCGGCGCCCGGAACAAGGACCTGCTGATTCTTGAAGACAAGATGAAGGCCGTATCCGATGAATTTCATGTGTGTACCGATGACGGCTCATACGGCCGCAAAGGTTTTGTAACCGAAGTCTTAAAGGAAATTCTTCAAAAAGATACCGTCGACCTGGCGGTGGCCATCGGGCCGGTGCCCATGATGAAGTTCGTTTCGGCGATTACAAAGGATTTTAACGTTAAGACCCTTGTCAGCCTGAACCCCATCATGATCGACGGGACCGGGATGTGCGGCGGATGCCGGGTGTCGGTGGGCGGGAAAACGCAGTTTGCCTGTGTTGACGGCCCCGAGTTTGACGGACACCAGGTCGATTTCGACAATCTGTCCAGCCGCCTGCGGGCTTACGCGGAGGATGAACGCAAGGCCCACGAGGCATTCTGCCGGGTTCATGACGCGAAATAGTGATAATTTTGGAGGATATAATGACTCAGGAAAAAACCAAAACGGAAAAAATTCCACGTCAACCCATGCCGGAACAGCCGCCGGAGGTTCGACGGCGGAACTTTGATGAAGTGCCCCTGGGATATGACGCGGAAACCGCCGCTAAAGAAGCCCAGCGCTGCCTGCAATGCAAGAAACCCGCGTGCGTGACGGGTTGTCCCGTGGAAGTCGATATTCCCGGCTTTATAAAGCATGTGGCCGACGGCGATTTCAAGACCGCCATCCGATTGATATGGGAAAAGAATGCCCTGCCGGCGGTCTGCGGCCGGGTGTGTCCCCAGGAAATCCAGTGCGAGGGACTCTGTATTGTCGGCAAAAAGGATTCGCCCATAGCCATCGGGAACCTGGAGCGTTTCGTGGCCGACACGGAACGGCTGCAAGGCACCGGAGATCTGCCGGCCAAGGCTCCGGCTACGGGAAAACGGGTGGCCGTTGTGGGCTCGGGTCCCTCGGGCTTGACGGTGGCCGGCGACCTGTTGCTTAAAGGTCATAGCGTCACTCTTATGGAAGCCTTTCACAAGCCCGGCGGGGTCCTGATCTACGGGATTCCGGAATTCCGACTTCCCAAGGATATTGTGGCGTCCGAAGTGGCCACATTGGAGAAACTCGGACTGGAAATCAAGTGCAATACGGTGGTGGGCCGGACCGTCAGTCTGGATGAACTGTTTGAAGAGGGTTTTGATGCCGTTTATATCGGCGTGGGCGCCGGTTTGCCGGTGTTTTTAAATATCCCCGGTGAAAATCTCAACGGTATTTATTCCGCCAATGAATATCTGACCCGGGCCAACCTCATGAAGGGGTATCTCTATCCCAAATACGACACGCCGCTGGTCAGGGGGAAAAACGTGGCTGTTATCGGCGCCGGCAATGTGGCCATGGATTCGGCCCGCACCGCCATGCGCCTGGGCGCGGAAAACGTGCGTATCGTGTATCGCCGATCCAGAACCGAAATGCCCGCCCGGGCCGCCGAAATTCATCATGCCGAGGAAGAGGGGATCGAAATGTATCTCCTTACCGCCCCTATCGAATTTATCGGTGACGACAGCGGTCATGTGACCGCCATGAAGTGCCTGAAAATGGAACTGGGTGAACCCGACGCGTCCGGCCGTCGCCGGCCGGTGCCGATTGAGGGCTCCGAGTTTACCCTGGATTGCGACCTGGCCGTGATCGCGGTGGGCGCGGGCGCCAACCCGCTGCTGACCCAGTCGAATCCCGAGATCTCCTTGAATAAATGGGGTTATATCACCGCCGACCCGGAAACCGGCAAGACCACCAAAAAAGGGGTATGGGCCGGCGGCGATATTGTCACCGGCTCGGCAACCGTCATTCTGGCCATGGGCGCCGGCCGCAAGGCGGCCGATTCCATCCACGACTATTTGAAGCTGGGCTGGTGATGATATAATCAGTTATCTTGGATTTTATGGAAATTCCCTCTTTTTTGAAAAAAAGGGGGAATTTTTTTTTCAAGTCCTTCATTATGCGTTAAGCCCTTATGTTGTTTGACAGTTAATCGATTTCGGCGTATGCTCTCACCTGATATTTTCTATGCATGATTATCAAATTTTGCGCTTCGAGCTGTTTTGGGGAGCAGTCAATGGAAAATCAAATCGCGGAAAATCAGATCCAGCAAAATCAGACCGAATGGACCATCGTTTTAATCGACGATGAACAGGATATCCGGGAGGTGGTGGGAATTGCCCTGGAAGACGCCGGTTACCGGGTTTTTTCGGCCCGGGACGGTCTTGCCGGCGTGAAACTGGTGCAAGAACATATGCCCCAGATCGTGCTTACTGATATCAGGATGCCGGTCATGGACGGCCTTCAGGTTCTGGAAACACTTAAAAGGGATGTGCCGGAAACCGAGGTTATCGTGATCACCGCCTTTGCCGACATGCCTCTGGCCATTCGGGCACTGCAATTGGATGCGTCTGATTTTATTACTAAGCCCTTAGATCACGAGGCCCTTCATCTGGCTCTCAGGCGGGCTATGGACCGCTACACATCCCGCAAGCAGGTGCGGGATTACATGGCGCTGCTGGAGCGGGACATAGAAAACCAGGCCCGGATGATGCAGCAGGAAAAACTAATGTCCATCGGTCGGCTTTCAGCAGGCGTGGCCCATGAAATCAATAACCCACTGACCACCATTTTAACATCAGCCATGCTCATCCAGGAAGATCTTGATCCCCAGGACCCCATATACGCCGAATTGGACACCATCTCCAAAGAAACGCTGCGCTGCCGTAAAATCGTACAAAGTCTTCTTGATTTCGCCCGGCAATCCGCACCCATGAAAAAAGATAATAATATCAATGAGATTATCATCGAAAGCGTGTACCTGACTAAAAAGCAGGCGGAATTCAGCAATATCAAACTCAAAACCATTTTATCCGAAAATCTGCCGCCCGTAATTGTCGATAAGGATCAAATTCAGCAAACGTTGATCAATCTGATCCTAAATGCCGTTGAAGCAACGGAATCCGGCGGCGCCATCACCGTAAGCACCCAGTATCGCCACTTGGATCGGATGAATATCATAAAAATTGATGATACGGGACGCGGCATCCCCAAAGAGCATCTGGATAAGATTTTCGACCCGTTTTTTACCACCCGGGAAAACGGAACCGGTCTTGGTCTGTCCATCACGCACAGCATTATCGAACAGCATGACGGCAGGATCATTGTCGACAGCACTCCCGGCAAAGGGACCTGTTTTACCATTATGCTTCCGGTGAAAACGGAACAAGCCCATGTCTGTTGAAGACGGCACCCGCATCCTGATTATAGACGATGAGCCGCTGATATGCAGGAATTGCGCCGCCATACTGTCGGGAATGGCGGAGACGGTCGACTTTGCCCTGAACGGCTATGACGCACTGGGCATGATTGAAAAAAATCCCTACCAGATCGTCATCACCGATTTAAAGATGGCCAGAATGGGAGGGATGGAGGTTCTCAGCCGGATCAAGCAGAATTATCCGGACACCATGGTCATCGTCATTACCGGCTATGCCAGTGTTTCATCCGCCGTTGAAGTCATGAAGCTGGGCGCATGCGATTATCTGCCCAAACCGTTTACCCCCGATGAATTGCGCGGGGCCGTCCGCAAAGCATTAAATGATCGCAGCCTGAAATTGCAGAACAAAAAGCTGGTTGCGCAGACAGATCGCCAGCCGCCGCCGACCCATCAATTAATCGGGGAGAGTCCCCAGATTAAAAAAGTGGTGTCCATGATTCAGAAAGTGGCGGGCACCGATGCCACGGTCCTGATTTACGGGGAGAGCGGGACGGGAAAAGAGCTGGTTGCCCGGGCCGTTCACGCCAACAGTCTAAGACAAGGGGAAGTTTTTTTTGCCGTGGACTGCGGCACCCTGTCGGGAAACCTGCTGGAAAGCGAGCTGTTCGGCTTTCGCAAAGGCGCGTTCACCAATGCCCATAAAGACAAGGAAGGCATTTTTCAGCTTGCCGATCATGGAACGGTTTTTTTAGATGAAATCAGCAATATCAGTATGGACGTCCAGGGAAAGCTTCTTCGGTTTTTAGATACCCGCCAGTTCATGCCCCTTGGAGATACCAAACACCACAAAGTCGATATCCGGCTGATTTTCGCCACTAATAAGGATCTAAAGGAGATGGTGGCCGAAGGGACGTTCCGGCAGGATTTCTATTATCGGATTTTTGTTTACCCGATATTTATACCGCCCCTGCGGGAACGAAGAACAGATATCCTGCCCATCGCCTATCATTTTTTAAAAGTCTATAATAAAAATTTCGGCAAGGCCGTCAAGGGGCTCGAAGACGCGGCCGTTGAACGTCTTGTCAACTATGAATGGCCGGGCAACATTCGCCAGTTGCGCAATCTGATCGAAAGAGCGGTGATTTTGTGTGAAAAGGATACAATATCGCTTAAAGAACTGCCGCATCTGGGTGAAATCAATGAGATTGAAAGACTTATCGAATACATTCCGGAAACCAATGAGGATTTAAAAAGAGTCAAAAAGGAACTTCGTCAGAAATCCACGGATACCGTGGAAAAGAATTTTATCATTTGCGCCCTTGAAAAAAATGATTGGAACATCACCAAAGCATCGCAATCCGTTGGCCTTTTGCGGCCTAATTTCCAAAGCCTGATGAAAAAGCATAAGATTAAACTCCCCGGCAAATAAAACCGAAAACCGGGATATATTTTCGCCATACACCGTATATTTTTTATATACACTCCCTTCCTGTCGCCTTTTCAGGTAAGCCCGGCGCATCATGCGCATTCCGCATCGCCGAGCATCAACGCCATTTCCATTTTGTTGATAAAAAGGTTTAAATCCCATCCGCGGGACTCCTTGTCCGTATAAACGTATAAAAAACTTATACACCTGCTGCGGAACAGCCCTATCGTATTTTATTTTTATAATATAATTTCAATAATTTATAAATAATTCAACCTTTGGCATGGGCTCTGCATTATAGAAAGACAAAAGGAAGGAAAAAAGCATGCATGATGATTCAGCTCAAATAAAAATAACCGCAAAGGAGGACGCTATCATGGAAAAGACCGCAAAAATACTCGTGGTGGATGATGAGGTAAGAATCTGTCACAATGTGAAAAAAATTCTGGCAAAAAATAATTTTGAGGTGACCAGTGCCCAGAGCGCTCAGGAAGCCCTTGATAAAATGGCCAAAGAGTCTTATTCGCTGGTGATTTCCGATATGGTCATGCCGGGCATGAACGGGCTTGAACTGTTAAAGCTGGTTAAAAATGAATGGCCCGTGACCAAAGCCATCATGATGACCGCGTATGCCTCCACGGATACGGCCGTAAAGGCCATTCAGCTGGGCGCCCTGGATTACATTCCCAAGCCGTTTACGCCCGAGGAATTGCGAAACATCGTTGACCAGGCCCTGACCGGCAAAATCGTGGAAACGCCCGTATCCGAAGTGGAACGGGAGGCCATCAATATCGATATCGATATCCCCTTTGATTCCGAGGAAGTGGCCAAATACACCGGAGAAGACTATGTCAAAACCCTGGGTCCCTCGGATATGCCGGTGGTGGAGGTCAAGCCCCAGGAAAAGCCGGAATATTTCTGCGAAGTGGGCGATATGGTCTGCGACATTTTTAAAAAGCTCGGCGCGACCTGCAAAATCGGGGTGAAAAAGAATCTCTGCCCCCAGCTTGCCAAGAAAGGAAAAGCCGATGCCGCGGATGCCGGGCCGGATGTCAGGACCCTCATCGGTATCGACATGCCGTTTAATTATGATGAAGTGGCCGCGGTCACCGGGCCGGAATATATTAACAGTCTTCGCCAAGACGGCGTTTGCGTGACCTATTACAGCGATCTGAAGGAAAATGTCGCCAACCTGATGAAGATTAAGGAAGCGGAGCAGGCCGCGCCCCGGGCCGGTATGCAGGAAGCGCCGTTTACCCGGAATATCCTGGTGATTGATGATGAGGCGGCCGTAAACAACAATATCCGAAAAATACTGGCCAAAAAGGGATATCATGTGGATCAGGCCCTGACCAAGGCCGAAGCCCTGGAAAAAATCAATGCCGGATCCTACAAGCTGTTCCTGCTGGATTTAAAGATTCCCGATGTCAAGGGGCTGGAACTGCTGGAGACGATTCGCCAGCGGCATCCCGAGGCCAGGGTGATCATCATTACCGGTTACGCCAGCATTGAAACCGCCGCGCTTGCATAGAGGCGACCGGTGCGATAGACCAGCGCGATGGAGACGGGTCCTGCCGCGATGCGCACCTGCCGCGGCAGTGCCGCAAGGGCCCATTCCTCGGCAAGGGCGAGGACGAGTACCTGGAGACGCTG